>NZ_JADCKV010000011.1:74328-467723 GCF_014982105.1 Enterobacter cloacae complex sp. P18RS
AATCCCGTCGTAGCCACCATATTTATGTTATCGAATACGATTCGGTAAACTGAACATTGTTGGGGTATCGCCAAGCGGTAAGGCACCGGATTCTGATTCCGGCATTCCGAGGTTCGAATCCTCGTACCCCAGCCACTTTAAAGTCGTTAAGCAGTTTGTTTAACGCAATTGGGGTGTCGCCAAGCGGTAAGGCTCTGGTTTCTGATACCAGCATTCCGGGGTTCGAATCCCTGCACCCCAGCCACTTAAAACAAACAAGCCCGCTCTGCGGGCTTTTTTGTTTTTGTTGTTCAGAATAGTGCGGCCTGATGCCCTCACCCTACCCCTCTCCCACGGGGAGAGGGAATAAAGATCAGAGTCCGAGGGCGTATTTCAGGGCCTGACGCTTCAGCCCACCGGCACGCTCCGCCGCCATCAATCCAATATTGCGCACTATACGCACCGGACCAACATCGTTGCTGAACCCGGCATAGAACAGATCCATCCCCGACTGCATAATGAAGTTATCCGCCATACGGCGCGTCTGGTAGCGCTTCAGTACCTGATGGCTGGCCCAGGCTTCCGCGTGGGCGCGAGCGTTACCCAGCACATCCAGTAACGCATCGACGTCACGGTATCCCAGATTCACCCCCTGCCCCGCCAGCGGATGAATGGTGTGCGCCGCATCTCCCACCAGCACCAGTCCTTCACGGGCATACTGTAACGCATGGCGTCGCATCAGCGGGAATGCGCCGGCGGCAACCGGGGTCACGTTACCCAGACGACTCGGGAAGTGCTGGCGAATTTCGCGCCGCAACTGATCCATGGACAGCCCCTGCAACTGTCGAATGCGCGCCGGTTTGTCGTACCACACCAGCGAAGCCCAGTTATCAAACAGCGGTAAGAATGCATGCGGGCCGTTCGGCGTAAAATGCTGCCAGGTGCTTTCGCCCGGCGCGTTTTCTGACTGCACGGTGATCAGCATGCAGGACTGCTGGTACTGCCAGGCATGGATCCCAATGCCTGCCATCTGCCTGACCTGCGAGTTCGCGCCATCCGCCCCCACCACCAGCTTCACGGCCAGCTCATCGTCGTTGTCCAGCGTCAGGAGATACCCGCCCTCATGACGATGCAGGCCTTTCAGCGAGTCCGGAACGCGCAGCGTCACCTTCGGGTGCGCCTCCAGCGCCTGCCAGAGTGCCTGCTGGAGCACGTTGTTTTCCACCATATAGCCCAGGCGCGGCAGTTTCAGCTCGGCGGCATCAAACGACACGTGAGCATTTTCCCACTCCCAGGTTTCAAGACGGCTGTATGGGTGCGCGCGCATCGCCAGCACCGCCTCCCAGACGCCCAGCCCGCGAAGCAGATCAACAGAGGCCTCGCTAATGGCGGAAATACGCACGTCCGGTTGGCTGGCAGGATCGAATGCCGGCGGAGCCGCCTGTTCAATAACGGTTACGTCAAATCCCTGCTGCGCCAGCCCCAGCGCCAGTGCGCCGCCGACCATACCGCCGCCAACAACGGCAACTTCGGTGTTCAGGAGTGTCATGGTCACTATTCCTTATTGGAGAATACCTTAAGTTTACCGGATTTTTGCGGCCCTGAGGTTGACAACCTTCATACTGGTCACAACCGCACCAAAGCATTACAATACGCGGCTTGCAATCCTGAGCTGAGCAAGTCGATGACTAAAAAACTCCATATAAAAACCTGGGGCTGTCAGATGAACGAATACGATTCATCGAAGATGGCCGATCTGCTGGATACCACCCACGGATACCAGCTGACTGAAAATGCGAAAGAAGCCGATGTGCTGCTGCTGAACACCTGTTCAATTCGTGAAAAAGCACAGGAAAAAGTCTTTCATGTGTTAGGCCGCTGGAAGCTTCTCAAACGGAAAAATCCGGACCTGATTATTGGCGTGGGTGGCTGCGTCGCATCGCAGGAAGGTAAGCTGATCCGCCAGAGAGCCCCCTATGTGGATATCGTTTTTGGCCCTCAGACCCTGCACCGCCTGCCAGAGATGATTAATCAGGTTCGCGGCAGCCGTAGCCCGGTGGTTGACGTGAGCTTCCCGGAGATCGAGAAATTTGACCGTCTGCCTGAGCCGCGCGCTGATGGCCCGACCGCCTTCGTCTCCATCATGGAAGGCTGCAACAAATACTGTACTTACTGCGTGGTGCCTTACACCCGCGGTGAAGAAGTGAGCCGCCCGGCAGACGATATCCTGTTTGAAATCGCGCAGCTTGCCGCGCAGGGCGTTCGTGAAGTGAACCTGCTGGGTCAGAACGTGAACGCCTGGCGCGGGGAAAACTACGACGGTACCACCGGCAGCTTTGCTGAACTGCTGCGTCTGGTGGCGGCGATTGACGGCATCGACCGCATTCGCTTTACCACCAGCCATCCGATGGAATTTACCGACGACATTATTGACGTCTATCGCGATACGCCAGAGCTGGTGAGCTTCCTGCACCTGCCGATCCAGTGCGGTTCTGATCGCGTGCTGAACCTGATGGGTCGTCCACATACGGTGCTCGAGTATAAGTCCACCATCCGCAAGCTGCGTGAAGCGCGCCCGGATATCCAGATTAGCTCCGACTTTATCGTCGGCTTCCCTGGCGAAACCGCTGATGACTTTGAGCGCACCATGAAGCTCATCGGCGAGGTGAATTTCGACGTCAGCTACAGCTTTATCTTCTCTGCGCGCCCGGGCACCCCTGCGGCCGATATGGTTGACGATGTGCCGGAAGAAGAGAAAAAGCAGCGTCTGTATATTCTACAGGAGCGTATCAACCAGCAGGCCAACGCCTGGAGTCGTCGTATGCTCGGCACTGTCCAGCGTATTCTGGTGGAAGGCACCTCCCGTAAAAGCGTCATGGAACTGTCTGGTCGAACGGAAAATAACCGCGTGGTGAATTTTGAAGGCACCCCGGACATGATCGGTAAGTTTGTGGACGTCGAGATTGTCGAAGTACTCACGAACTCGCTGCGCGGGAAGGTGGTACGCACTGAGGACGAAATGGGTCTGCGTATTGCCGAGACGCCGGAATCCGTTATCTCTCGCACCCGCAAAGTCAACGATTCTGGCGTGGGTATTTACCAGCCTTGATCCTTCTGGCCTGCCTGTCCGGCAGGCCTTGTATTTCCTCTCATCGCCCCCAATATCTACCGCAACGCTTGCGCCTTTATTCTGTGGCGTGAATAATTTCGGTAATGACCGTTTTATTACGCCGTGTGGCCACAGGTCAGTTAACCAATTAAAGAGGAACAGTTTGAACATAGATACGCGTGAAATTAGCCTTGAGCCCGCAGACAACGCTCGCCTGCTGAGCCTGTGCGGGCCGTTTGATGACAACATCAAACAACTGGAGCGACGTCTGGGTATCGAAATCAATCGTCGCGATAACCATTTCAAACTCACCGGACGCCCAATCTGCGTCAACGCCGCGGCGGATATTCTCCGCAGCCTGTATGTTGATACCGCCCCGATGCGCGGTGAGATCCAGGATATTGAACCTGAACAGATCCACCTGGCCATTAAAGAGGCGCGCGTGCTTGAGCAGAGCGCGGAGAGCGTGCCGGACTATGGCAAAGCCATCAACATCAAAACTAAACGCGGCGTGATTAAGCCTCGTACCCCGAACCAGGCGCAGTACATCGCCAACATTCTCGACCACGACATCACCTTCGGTGTAGGCCCGGCGGGTACGGGTAAAACCTATCTGGCGGTTGCCGCTGCGGTTGATGCGCTCGAGCGTCAGGAGATCCGCCGTATCCTGCTGACCCGGCCTGCTGTTGAAGCCGGTGAAAAACTGGGCTTCCTGCCGGGCGATTTGAGTCAGAAAGTAGATCCCTACCTGCGCCCGCTGTATGACGCGCTGTTCGAAATGCTCGGCTTTGAGAAAGTTGAAAAGCTCATCGAGCGTAACGTGATTGAAGTTGCTCCGCTGGCCTACATGCGTGGCCGTACGCTTAACGACGCGTTCATCATTCTGGATGAGAGCCAGAACACCACCATCGAACAGATGAAGATGTTCCTGACGCGTATTGGCTTTAACTCGAAAGCGGTTATCACCGGTGACGTCACCCAGATTGACCTGCCGCGTAACACCAAATCGGGTCTGCGTCACGCCATCGAAGTCCTGGCCGAGGTAGAGGAAATCAGCTTTAACTTCTTCCACAGTGAAGACGTGGTACGCCATCCAGTGGTCGCGCGTATCGTTAACGCTTATGAGGCCTGGGAAGAGGCAGATCAGAAGCGCAGGGCCGAACTGGCCGCAGAACGTAAGCGCGAAGCGCAGGAGCAAGAACAGAAATGAGTCAGGTGATCCTCGATTTACAGCTGGCCTGTGAAGATAATTCCGGCATGCCAGAAGAGGCACAGTTTCAGAAATGGCTGGATGCCGTTATCCCCCAGTTTCAGGAAGAATCAGAGGTCACGATTCGCCTGGTGGATGAAGCAGAAAGCCATGAGCTCAACCTGACCTACCGCGGGAAAGATAAGCCGACCAACGTGCTCTCTTTCCCGTTCGAAGCCCCTCCGGGCATTGAGATGCCGCTGCTGGGCGATCTGATCATCTGCCGTCAGGTGGTTGAGCAGGAAGCCAAAGAGCAGCAAAAGCCGCTGGAAGCGCACTGGGCACACATGGTGGTGCACGGTAGCCTGCATCTTCTGGGTTACGACCATATTGAAGATGACGAAGCGGAAGAGATGGAATCCCTCGAGACAGAGATAATGCTTGCTCTGGGCTATGAGGATCCGTACATTGCCGAGAAAGAATAGTCAGTCACTGACTACCATGCCGCCGCGCAGGGACATAGCGCGGCGGTTAACATTGAACTAACAAGAGAACCCTTAACAAACGCCATGAGCGACGACAATTCACACAGTAGCGACACGACAACCACTAAAAAGGGATTTTTCTCCCTCATTCTGAACCAGCTTTTCCACGGCGAACCGAAAAACCGTGATGAACTGCTGGAGCTGATTCGTGATTCCGGGCAGAACGACCTTATCGACGAAGATACGCGCGAAATGCTCGAAGGGGTGATGGACATCGCCGACCAGCGCGTCCGCGACATCATGATCCCCCGCTCGCAGATGATTACCCTGAAACGCAACCAGACGCTGGACGAGTGCCTCGATGTGATTATCGAATCGGCTCACTCACGTTTCCCGGTCATCAGCGAAGACAAAGATCACATTGAAGGGATTTTGATGGCGAAAGATCTGCTGCCGTTTATGCGCAGCGATGCCGAAGCCTTCAGTATGGAAAAGGTGTTACGCCCGGCCGTGGTTGTGCCGGAAAGTAAACGTGTGGATCGGATGCTGAAGGAGTTTCGCTCCCAGCGCTATCACATGGCGATTGTTATTGATGAATTTGGTGGCGTTTCCGGTCTGGTCACCATCGAAGACATCCTTGAGCTGATCGTGGGCGAAATCGAAGATGAGTATGACGAAGAAGAGGATATCGACTTCCGTCAGCTGAGCCGCCACACCTGGACCGTGCGCGCGCTGGCCTCCATTGAAGACTTCAACGATACCTTTGGCACCAGCTTCAGCGATGAAGAAGTGGACACCATTGGTGGTCTGGTGATGCAGGCCTTCGGCCATCTTCCGGCCCGCGGTGAAACCGTTGACATCGATGGTTACCAGTTCAAGGTCGCAATGGCTGACAGCCGACGTATTATTCAGGTTCACGTCAGAATGCCGGACGACTCACCGGTGCCAAAACTGGAAGATTAATGTAAATGGCATTTGCCCCACTCTTTGAACGCCAGCGCGTCCGTTTGCTGCTGGCGCTGTTACTCGGAGCCAGCGGTACGCTGGCTTTTTCTCCTTACGATATCTGGCCGGCCGCTATTCTCTCCCTGATGGGGCTACAGGGTCTTACCCTGAACCGTCGTCCGGTACAGGCCGCGGCCATTGGCTACTTCTGGGGGCTGGGGCTGTTCGGCTCTGGTATCAACTGGGTCTACGTCAGTATCGCGCAATTTGGCGGAATGCCGGGGCCGGTTAACGTCTTCCTGGTTGTGCTGCTCGCTGCCTATCTCTCGCTCTACACCGGCCTGTTCGCGGGCATCCTGTCTCGCCTGTGGCCAAAAACGACCTGGCTGCGCGTGGCGATAGCGGCACCCGTTGTCTGGCAAATCACCGAATTTCTGCGCGGCTGGGTACTGACCGGCTTCCCGTGGTTGCAGTTCGGTTATAGCCAGGTAGACGGCCCGCTGAAAGGCCTGGCCCCGGTCATGGGCGTGGAAGCCATCAATTTCCTGTTGATGATCGTCAGCGGCCTTCTGGTGCTGGCTCTGGTGACACGTAACTGGAAGCCGCTGGTTGCCGCGTTGATCCTGTTTGCCCTGCCCTTCCCGCTGCGTTATATCCAGTGGTTTACGCTGGAGCCCGCGCGCGCCACGCAGGTTTCACTGGTACAGGGCGATATCCCGCAGTCCCTGAAATGGGATGAGAATCAGCTGCTGAACACGCTGAAAATCTACGCCAACGCCACTGAAAAGGTGATGGGCAAATCGCAGCTCATCATCTGGCCTGAGTCTGCGATCCCGGACCTGGAGATCAATCAGCAGCCCTTCCTGAAGATGATGGATGATCTGCTGCGCGCGCGCGGCAGTACGCTGATCACCGGAATTGTGGATGCGCGTCTCAATCAGCAGAACCGCTATGACACGTACAACACGATCATTACGCTCGGTAAGGACAGCGAATACAGCTATACCTCCACCAATCGCTACAACAAAAACCACCTTGTACCGTTTGGCGAATTTGTTCCGCTGGAGTCTATTCTGCGCCCACTGGCACCGTTCTTTGATTTGCCGATGTCCTCATTCAGCCGGGGCCCTTACGTTCAGCCGCAGCTGCATGCGCACGGTTTTGCCCTGACGGCCGCCATTTGCTACGAGATTATCCTCGGCGAGCAGGTGCGCGATAATTTCCGCCCGGACACCGACTATCTGCTGACCATCTCAAACGATGCGTGGTTCGGTAAATCGATTGGCCCGTGGCAGCACTTCCAGATGGCGCGAATGCGTTCTCTGGAGCTGGCGCGTCCGTTGCTGCGCAGCACCAATAACGGCATTACCGCCGTGATTGGTCCGCAGGGTGAAATCCAGGCCATGATCCCGCAATTTACCCGTGAGGTGCTGACTACTAACGTCACGCCAACTACCGGGCTTACGCCTTACGCGCGCACCGGGAACTGGCCGCTGTGGATTTTGACCTTGCTCTTCGGCTTTGGCGCAGTACTGATGAGCCTGCGTCAGCGTCGTAAATAACCTTACCTTCTGTTGCCGGGTGGCGGCTACGCCTTACCCGGCCTACTCTCCGCCGCCCCCACCCGACAATTTCCTCCCAAACTTCAATTCTGGCACGCCTGTTGCTTTGTTTATTCATATCAACGCTGTCTGGCTTAACGTGCAACTTTGTCGCACCAGCGTAGATCATCGGTAGCACCGAAACGGTGCAACGAGGGATTATTGCCTCTGAATGGTGCGGCGCGCTTCGCAAAAATAAACAATAACGCAGCATAATCTTTACATTAAGCCAGACTAAATGTTAACAAGCTTGCATAACACTGCACTCGCATTGCGCGAGATATAACAACATCACAATGGGTATCTATGCGTCACTGGCGCTGATAAGAAAGGAGTTGGGTATGCAATTACGTAAACTGGCCACAGCAATGCTGGTTATGGGAATGTCTGCGGGGGTTGTCCACGCTGAAGACGCTCCGGCAGCAGGAAGCACTCTCGACAAGATTGCCAAAAACGGCGTGATCGTGGTCGGCCACCGTGAATCTTCTGTCCCGTTCTCTTACTACGACAACACGCAAAAAGTCGTGGGCTATTCACAGGATTACTCCAACGCCATCGTTGAAGCCGTGAAGAAAAAGCTGAACAAACCTGACCTGCAAGTGAAGCTGATCCCCATCACTTCACAGAACCGTATTCCTCTGCTGCAAAACGGCACATTTGATTTTGAATGTGGCTCAACCACCAACAACCTTGAACGTCAGAAACAGGCCGCTTTCTCGGACACCATCTTCGTTGTGGGCACCCGCCTGCTGACGAAGAAAGGCGGCGACATCAAAGATTTTGCTGACCTGAAAGGCAAAGCGGTTGTCGTGACCTCCGGTACCACGTCCGAAGTGCTGCTGCACAAGCTGAACGACGAGAAGAAAATGGACATGCGCATCATCAGCGCGAAAGACCATGGCGACTCCTTCCGTACCCTGGAAAGCGGCCGTGCTGTCGCGTTTATGATGGATGACGCCCTGCTGGCGGGCGAACGCGCGAAAGCGAAGAAACCAGACAACTGGGAAATCGTCGGTACCGCCCAGTCGAAAGAAGCCTACGGCTGTATGCTGCGTAAAGGTGACGAGGACTTCAAGAAACTGATCGATGACACCATCGCTCAGGCGCAAACCTCCGGCGAAGCGGCAAAATGGTTCGACAAATGGTTCAAGAACCCAATTCCACCAAAAAACCTGAACATGAACTTTGAACTGTCTGACGACATGAAAGCGCTGTTCAAATCACCAAACGACAAAGCTCTTAACTAATTAGAACGACAGGGGCGGGATCTCCTGCCCTCTCGATTGTCGGGAAGCATGGACAGACTATACGTTGAGTGGTCGTTCCCCACTCAGCGCAAAAATTGAGCTTCTCACCAATCTTCGAGGGTAGCGCTGCTACCCTTTTTTTTCTGGAGTTTACTATGTCAATTGACTGGAACTGGGGCATCTTTCTGCAACAAGCCCCGTTCGGCAACACCACCTATCTCGGCTGGCTGTGGAGCGGCTTTCAGGTTACCGTTGCGTTATCGATAACGGCGTGGATTATCGCGTTTCTTGTCGGTTCGCTGTTCGGTATTCTGCGTACCGTCCCTAACCGTTTTCTCTCTTCGATTGGCACGCTCTATGTGGAACTGTTCCGTAACGTTCCGCTGATCGTGCAGTTCTTTACCTGGTATCTGGTGATCCCGGAACTGCTGCCGGAAGATCTCGGCATGTGGTTTAAGGCCGAGCTGGATCCTAACGTACAATTTTTTGTCTCCTCTATGCTGTGTCTGGGGCTGTTCACCGCTGCGCGCGTCTGCGAGCAGGTACGTGCCGCCATACAGTCACTGCCGCGCGGGCAAAAGAATGCGGCACTGGCAATGGGCCTGACTCTGCCCCAGGCCTATCGTTACGTACTGCTGCCTAACGCTTACCGCGTCATCGTTCCGCCGATGACGTCCGAGATGATGAACCTGGTAAAAAACTCGGCTATCGCCTCAACCATCGGTCTGGTGGATATGGCGGCACAGGCGGGCAAACTGCTGGATTACTCCGCTCACGCCTGGGAATCCTTCACGGCGATTACGCTCGCCTATGTTCTGATTAACGCTTTCATCATGCTGGTGATGAACCTGGTTGAACGCAAAGTACGCCTGCCGGGCAATCTGGGGGGCAAATAAATGTACGATTTTGACTGGAGTTCCATTGTTCCCTCCATGCCCTATCTGCTGGATGGACTGGCAATCACCTTAAAGATCACCGTTATCGCCATTATCGTCGGTATCGTCTGGGGCACCCTGCTGGCAGTGATGCGCCTGTCGAGCTTTAAGCCGCTCGCCTGGTTTGCCACGGCTTACGTTAACGTATTCCGCTCCATTCCACTGGTCATGGTGCTGCTGTGGTTTTATCTGATTGTTCCCGGCTTTTTACAGAACGTACTGGGACTATCGCCAAAGACCGATATCCGCCTGATCTCTGCCATGGTGGCGTTTTCCATGTTTGAAGCCGCCTACTACTCAGAGATCATCCGCGCAGGTATTCAGAGTATCTCTCGCGGGCAGTCCAGCGCTGCGCTGGCGCTCGGTATGACGCACTGGCAGTCCATGAAGCTCATTATTCTGCCGCAGGCGTTTCGCGCCATGGTTCCGCTGCTACTGACGCAGGGCATCGTCCTGTTCCAGGATACCTCCCTGGTCTACGTGCTGAGTCTGGCAGACTTCTTCCGTACCGCCTCCACCATTGGCGAACGTGACGGAACGCAGGTTGAGATGATCCTCTTCGCGGGCGGGGTCTATTTTGTGATTAGTTTAAGCGCATCGCTGTTGGTCAGCTGGCTGAAGAAAAGGACGGTATAATGATTTCCCTGAAAAATGTTTCTAAATGGTATGGGCACTTTCAGGTGCTGACCGACTGCTCAACAGAAGTAAAAAAAGGCGATGTGGTAGTGGTATGCGGCCCGTCCGGTTCCGGTAAGTCCACGCTTATCAAAACCGTTAATGGGCTGGAACCTGTCCAGCAGGGCGAGATTGTCGTTAACGGTACCAAAGTAAATGACAGGAAAACCAACCTTGCCCAGCTTCGCTCCCACGTAGGGATGGTGTTCCAGCATTTTGAGCTGTTCCCTCACCTGTCCATCATTGAGAACCTGACGCTGGCGCAGGTCAAAGTGCTGAAGCGCGACAAAAAAGCGGCGCGCGAAAAGGGGCTGAAGCTGCTGGAACGCGTCGGGCTGTCTGCGCATGCGAATAAGTTCCCGGCCCAGCTTTCGGGCGGCCAACAGCAGCGTGTGGCAATCGCGCGTGCGCTGTGCATGGATCCGGTGGCAATGCTGTTTGATGAGCCGACGTCCGCGCTCGACCCTGAGATGATCAACGAAGTGCTGGACGTGATGGTGGAGCTGGCGCACGAAGGGATGACCATGATGGTGGTGACGCACGAAATGGGCTTTGCCCGTAAAGTGGCCAACCGCGTGATCTTCATGGATGAAGGGAAAATTGTTGAGGACTCGCCGAAAGAAGAGTTCTTCGCAAATCCTAAATCTGAACGTGCAAAAGACTTCCTCGCCAAAATCCTGCATTAATCTTTTCAGTGTGCAATCTGCGGATTGCGCACTGCTTCACGCTTTAGATCTCTTTTTCTATTCGGCGTCACATCGCAGCGTTAACCTTGTCACAAATAATGCTGAGAATGGAGAACGCTATGGCACAGCCAATTATTCTCGACTGCGATCCGGGTCATGATGACGCGATCGCACTCGTCCTTGCTCTTGCTTCCCCTGAACTGGACGTAAAAGCTGTCACCTCCTCCGCCGGGAACCAGACGCCGGATAAAACCTTACGAAACGTGTTGCGCATGTTGACGCTGCTGAAACGCACCGATATTCCGGTCGCAGGTGGCGCCGTTAAGCCACTGATGCGCGAGCTGATCATTGCGGATAATGTTCACGGTGAGAGTGGGCTGGATGGCCCGGCGCTACCGGAGCCGAATTTCGCACCGCAAAACTGCACTGCCGTCGAGCTCATGGCGAAGGTGCTGCGTGAGAGCGCAGAGCCCGTGACGCTGGTGGCGACCGGCCCGCAGACCAACGTTGCGCTGCTGCTGAACAGCCATCCTGAACTGCACAGCAACATCGCCCGTATCGTCATCATGGGCGGGGCAATGGGGCTGGGGAACTGGACGCCAGCAGCAGAGTTCAACATCTTCGTTGACCCGGAAGCCGCGGAAATCGTCTTCCAGTCGGGCCTGCCGATTGTGATGGCGGGGCTGGACGTGACGCATCGGGCACAGATTATGACAGACGATATTGAACGCTTCCGCGCCGTGGGCAACCCGGTTGCAACGACCGTGGCCGAGCTGCTCGACTTCTTTATGGAGTATCACAAAGCCGAGAAGTGGGGCTTCCACGGCGCCCCGCTGCATGACCCATGCACCATCGCCTGGCTGCTGAAGCCGGAAATGTTTACCACGGTCGAGCGTTGGGTTGGTGTGGAAACACAGGGGAAATATACCCAGGGAATGACGGTGGTGGACTATTACTCGCTGACGGGAAACAAGCCGAATACCACGGTAATGGTGGATATCGATCGGGAAGCGTTTGTGGATTTGCTGGCGGAGCGGCTGGCTTATTATTCTGCGGCCTGATGCCCTCACCCCGCCCCTCTCCCACAGGGAGAGGGTGCAAACAGTTTTGCTTTTACCTACGGCTCAAATGGCCGACGCTGGAACTGGTCGTGCCCACACTTCGGACACAGCGGCAGCACCTCCGGCGTATAAACGGCTATATAATGGTGGCACTTCTCACACACCAGGTTCCCCAACCCCACTACTTCGCCGCTGTGATAGACACCGTGGTGGTTTAAATCCTGAAACACCTCACGCCATTCCAGCTGAGTTTTATCGGTAATATCCGCCAGCTCCTGCCACAGGCTCTCTTTGATGACCCGCATAAAAACGCTGTCGGCGATCTCGTCCTGGCTCTCTTCATAGCTTCGCGCGAACTCCTCCAGGTCACGGCGCACGGCGCGCGTCACCTCTTCCACTTCGGTTCGCGTTAACTCACCCGTTTGCGTCACGCGTGCGCGTGCCTGTTCGACCAGCGCGTCGATATCACGCTCGCCGTTACGCAGCCGTTCCGTCAGAGTCGCTACCAGTTCACGGTAAAATTGAGCAACCTTGTTCATCATTTTGCCTCCCGGGTAAGTAACTGTCTCTAATAATAGACCTTATTTCGCCGCCGCTTTGTCAGGTGAAGCACAGACCCGGTAAATTCCTGCAAAGTGCATTTGCGTGAAAGGCTGTTTTGACGCGGGCGTTTGGGCTATGCTATGCGGATCTGAATTACCACATCCATTGGCTACATTTGTAGCTGTATTGAACACAGGACCACTGGCTGCCATGCAAGAGCAATACCGCCCGGAAGAGATAGAATCAAAAGTCCAGCAACACTGGGACGAGAAGCGCACCTTTGAAGTAACCGAAGACGAGAGCAAAGAGAAGTATTACTGCCTGTCGATGCTTCCCTATCCTTCTGGTCGACTACACATGGGCCACGTGCGTAACTACACCATCGGAGACGTGATTGCGCGCTACCAGCGTATGCTGGGCAAAAACGTTCTTCAGCCTATCGGCTGGGATGCGTTCGGCCTGCCTGCTGAAGGCGCGGCGGTGAAAAACAACACGGCACCGGCTCCGTGGACGTACGACAACATTGCGTACATGAAAAACCAGCTGAAAATGCTGGGCTTTGGCTATGACTGGAGTCGCGAGCTGGCAACCTGTACCCCGGAATACTACCGCTGGGAGCAGAAATTCTTTACCGAGCTGTATAAAAAAGGCCTGGTGTACAAGAAGACCTCTGCCGTTAACTGGTGCCCGAATGACCAGACCGTTCTCGCGAACGAACAGGTTATCGATGGCTGCTGCTGGCGCTGCGACACCAAAGTAGAGCGTAAAGAGATCCCGCAGTGGTTTATCAAAATCACCGCCTACGCTGACGAACTGCTGAACGATCTGGATAATCTGGACCACTGGCCAGATACCGTTAAGACCATGCAGCGCAACTGGATCGGCCGTTCCGAAGGTGTGGAAATTACCTTCAACGTTGAGAACTACGACCAGACCCTGACCGTCTATACCACCCGTCCGGACACCTTCATGGGCGCGACCTACCTGGCCGTGGCCGCAGGTCACCCGCTGGCGCAGAAAGCGGCAGAAAACAATCCGGAACTGGCGACCTTCATCGACGAATGCCGCAATACTAAAGTGGCCGAAGCCGACATGGCGACGATGGAGAAAAAAGGCGTTGATACCGGCTTTAAAGCCATTCACCCGCTGACGGGCGAAGCGATCCCTGTCTGGGCAGCCAACTTCGTACTGATGGAATACGGCACAGGCGCCGTGATGGCCGTGCCGGGTCACGACCAGCGCGACTACGAATTTGCCACCAAATACGGCCTGACCATCAAGCCTGTTATTCTTGCTGCTGACGGCTCTGAGCCCGATCTCTCTGAGCAAGCGCTGACTGAAAAAGGCACCCTTTTTAACTCCGGTGAGTTCAGCGGCCTGAGCTTCGAAGAAGGCTTCAACGCCATCGCCGACAAGCTGGCCTCCCTGGGCGTGGGCGAGCGTAAAGTGAACTACCGTCTGCGCGACTGGGGCGTTTCCCGTCAGCGTT
This sequence comes from Enterobacter cloacae complex sp. P18RS, assembly GCF_014982105.1. Lineage (NCBI taxonomy): Bacteria > Pseudomonadati > Pseudomonadota > Gammaproteobacteria > Enterobacterales > Enterobacteriaceae > Enterobacter > Enterobacter cloacae complex sp. P18RS. The sequence goes on from NZ_JADCKV010000011.1 coordinate 88,273, forward strand.
ACTGGGGTGCGCCAATCCCAATGGTGACTCTGGAAGATGGCACCGTGATGCCAACGCCGGAAGATCAGCTGCCGGTGATCCTGCCGGAAGACGTGGTCATGGACGGCATCACCAGCCCGATCAAAGCCGATCCTGAGTGGGCGAAAACCACCGTCAACGGTCAGCCAGCGCTGCGTGAAACCGACACCTTCGACACCTTTATGGAATCCTCCTGGTACTATGCGCGCTACACCTGCCCGCAGTACAAAGAAGGCATGCTGGATTCCGATGCAGCAAACTACTGGCTGCCGGTAGACATCTACATCGGTGGCATTGAACACGCCATCATGCACCTGCTCTACTTCCGCTTCTTCCACAAACTGATGCGTGACGCAGGCCTCGTCAACTCCGACGAGCCGGCAAAACAGCTGCTGTGTCAGGGTATGGTGCTGGCAGATGCGTTCTACTACGTTGGCGCGAACGGCGAGCGTAACTGGGTTTCTCCGGTTGATGCGATTGTGGAGCGCGACGAGAAAGGCCGTATCGTGAAGGCGAAAGACGCCGAAGGTCATGAACTGGTGTATACCGGCATGAGCAAGATGTCCAAGTCGAAAAATAACGGTATCGACCCGCAGGTAATGGTTGAGCGTTACGGCGCTGACACCGTGCGTCTGTTCATGATGTTCGCCTCCCCGGCAGATATGACGCTGGAATGGCAGGAATCCGGCGTTGAAGGGGCAAACCGCTTCCTGAAACGCGTCTGGAAACTGGTGTACGAGCACACCTCTCAGGGTGATGCGCCAGCGCTGAACGTGGCTGCACTGAGCGAAGATCAGCAGGCGCTGCGTCGTGATGTTCATAAAACCATTGCGAAAGTCACCGATGATATTGGTCGTCGTCAGACCTTCAATACCGCAATTGCGGCTATTATGGAACTGATGAACAAGCTGGCGAAAGCCCCGCAGGACGGCGAGCAGGATCGCGCCTTAATGCGTGAAGCGCTGCTGGCGGTCGTTCGCATGCTTAACCCGTTCACGCCGCACGTTAGCTTCACCCTGTGGCAGGAGCTGAAAGGCGAAGGCGATATCGACAACGCGCCGTGGCCAGTGGCGGATGAATCCGCTATGGTGGAAAACACCACGCTGGTGGTGGTGCAGGTTAACGGTAAAGTGCGCGGTAAAATTACCGTCGCGGTCGACGCAACCGAAGAACAGGTTCGCGAGCGCGCAGGCCAGGAGCATCTGGTCGCGAAATACCTTGAGGGCGTTACCGTACGTAAAGTGATCTACGTACCTGGTAAACTGCTGAATCTGGTCGTTGGCTAAGCGCGGGAGGAAACGTGCGACAACTGGCAACAATACTCTTATCTCTGGCGGTGCTGGTCACCGCTGGCTGCGGCTGGCACCTGCGCAACACCACGGCAGTGCCTGCTCAGATGAAAACAATGATCTTCGACTCATCCGATCCGAACGGACCGCTGAGCCGGGCCATTCGTAACCAGCTGCGTTTGAACGATGTTGAGCTGATCGAGAAGGGAACCCTGCGTCAGGATGTTCCTTCGCTTCGCGTCCTGAAATCAACGCTGTCACAAGATACGGCCTCGATCTTCCAGGATGGGCGGACGGCGGAATATCAGATGGTGCTTACCGTTGATGCGGCCGTCTTGATGCCAGGTAAAGATATTTACCCTATCAATACCAAAGTCTACCGCTCGTTCTTCGATAACCCGCAGACGGCGCTGGCAAAAGACGCCGAACAGCAGATTATCATCAAAGAGATGTACGATAAGGCCGCGGAACAGCTGATCCGCAGACTGCCTGCCATTGCCGCGTCGACGAAAAAAGGCGCTGACGTCATCGAAACACCGGATGCCAGCACGCCGGATATGCCAACGTCTCTGGGTAACTGATGATCAGGTTGTATCCTGAACAACTCCGCGCGCAGCTCAACGAAGGGCTGCGCGCGGCCTATCTGCTACTCGGCAATGACCCCCTGTTACTTCAGGAAAGCCTTGATGCGGTTCGCCATGCGGCAGCCGCGCAGGGTTTCGATGAACATCATACGTTCCAGATCGATAACAGTACCGACTGGAACGCTATCTTCTCGCTTTGTCAGGCCATGAGCCTGTTTGCCTCTCGTCAGACAATCCAGATCCTGCTGCCGGAGAATGGTCCTAACGCTGCCATCAATGAACAGCTGGCTATGCTGGTGAGTTTGTTACACGGCGATCTTCTGCTTATCGTACGCGGCAACAAACTCACAAAAGCGCAGGAAAACGCGGCCTGGTTTACCCGGCTAGCCCCCAGTGCGGTGCTGGTCACCTGCCAGACGCCAGAGCAGGCGCATCTGCCAAAATGGGTTGCCGCGCGAGCAAAGCAGCACAATTTGCAGCTGGATGAGGCCGCCAGTCAGCTCCTGTGCTACTGCTACGAAGGCAACCTTCTGGCACTGGCGCAGGCGCTGGACAGGCTCGCCCTGCTGTGGCCCGATGGTAAGCTGACGCTGCCGCGCGTGGAACAGGCGGTGAATGATGCCGCGCACTTTACCCCCTTCCACTGGGTTGATGCGCTGCTGTCGGCGAAAAGTAAGCGTGCTCTGCACATCCTGCAACAGCTGCGCCTGGAAGGGAGTGAGCCGGTCATTCTGCTCCGTACGCTCCAGCGCGAATTACTGCTGCTGAACAACCTTAAACGCCAGTCAGCACACACGCCCCTGCGCGCCTTATTCGACAAACATCGCGTCTGGCAAAACCGTCGGGCGATGACCACGGAGGCGATAAACCGCCTGAGCCAGGAGCAGTTGCGTCAGGCAGTACAACTTCTGATGCGCGCCGAATTGACGTTAAAACAGGATTACGGCCAGTCTGTCTGGGCGGAGCTGGAGAGCCTCTCTTTGCTGCTCTGCCATAAGGCGCTGGCAGACGTATTTATCGATGGGTGATATGCATTCTTTACAGGCAATGTATGGCGGGACCTTCGACCCGGTACACTATGGGCATCTTAAGCCGGTAGAAATCCTCGCGAATTTGATTGGGTTGCAGCGGGTAATCATCATGCCCAACAATGTTCCGCCGCACCGTCCTCAGCCAGAAGCAACCAGCGAGCAGCGTAAAGCGATGCTCGCACTGGCTATCGCCGATAAGCCTCTCTTTACGCTGGATGAGCGTGAACTGCGCAGGGATACCCCTTCCTGGACATCGCAAACGCTGCGGGAGTGGCGCGCTGAGCAAGGGCCCATGAAACCGCTGGCGTTTATCATCGGCCAGGATTCCTTGCTCAACTTTCCCAGCTGGTACCAGTACGAAACCATTTTGGAAAACAGTCATCTGCTGGTCTGCCGCCGTCCGGGCTACCCGCTGACCATGCGCGACGCACAGCATCAGCAGTGGCTTGACGCGCATCTGACGGACAATATAGAAGACCTGCACAGTCTCCCCGCCGGGAAAATTTACCTCGCTGAAACGCCGTGGTTTGATATTTCCGCGACCCTCATCCGCGAACGTCTCCAGCAGGGTTTAGACTGTGACGATCTCCTCCCCTCGTCCGTGCTGGCCTATATCCATGCGCACGGTCTGTATCAGAAAAGTACAGATGCCTGAGCATCGCCGGCGAAATTGTTCGTTAATGATTATCCTGCCTTGACAGGCTAAGCCATACTGATATCCTCCGCTGCCAGACTTTCCCGCCGATCGCTGCTTTACAGAAATTGTTTTACAAAAATGGCGATGCAATATCAGGCGGAGGGTGGGATGATACCCGCCTTCAAAAGCCGGGCGGTGACATTTGTCCCGCGACTGGCGTCAGTTCAGGTATACTGACTGACCACGAATTCATAGTTGTACAATCTCATTCACCCAGGGGGAAAACTTGCAGGGTAAAGCACTCCAGGATTTTGTTATCGACAAAATTGATGACCTGAAAGGTCAGGACATCATCGCTATCGACGTTAAGGGTAAATCCAGCATCACCGACTGCATGATCATCTGCACCGGGACCTCAACTCGTCACGTTGTTTCGATTGCTGACCATGTTGTTCAGGAATCGCGCGCGGCAGGGCTGCTTCCGCTGGGCGTTGAAGGTGAAGCGACCGCTGACTGGGTGGTTGTCGATCTCGGCGATGTGATTGTCCACGTCATGCAGGAAGAGAGCCGTCGCCTGTATGAGCTGGAAAAACTCTGGGGTTAATGCGTGAAGTTGCAACTGGTCGCCGTCGGCACCAAAATGCCGGACTGGGTACAAACCGGTTTTACTGAGTATCTGCGTCGTTTCCCAAAAGATATGCCGTTCGAACTGGTGGAGATCCCAGCAGGAAAGCGCGGCAAGAACGCAGATATCAAACGTATTCTCGATAAAGAGGGAGAGCTGATGCTGGCTGCCGCAGGCAAAAACCGCATCGTGACCCTCGATATCCCGGGCAAACCCTGGGATACGCCGCAGCTGGCGCACGAACTGGAGCGCTGGAAGCAGGATGGTCGGGACGTCAGTCTGTTGATTGGCGGACCAGAGGGGTTATCTCCCGCCTGCAAAGCGGCAGCAGAACAAAGTTGGTCACTCTCGGCGCTGACGCTGCCCCACCCGCTTGTACGGGTTCTCGTGGCAGAAAGTTTGTATCGCGCATGGAGCATCACTACCAACCACCCTTATCACCGCGAGTAATGACTGACCAGGGTAATTTAAGCAGCGGATGAAACTACAGAATTCTTTTCGCGACTATACGGCTGAGTCCGCGCTGTTTGTGCGCCGGGCGCTGGTCGCCTTTACGGGGATTTTGCTGCTTACCGGCGTGCTGATCGCCAACCTCTATAATCTGCAAATTGTCCGCTATACCGATTACCAGACCCGCTCAAACGAAAACCGTATCAAGCTGGTGCCCATCGCGCCCAGCCGCGGTATTATCTACGATCGTAACGGCACGCCGCTGGCGCTTAATCGCACCATCTACCAGATAGAGATGATGCCCGAGAAAGTGGATAACGTGCAGGATACGCTGAACGCGCTGAGAAGCGTTGTCGACCTGACTGATGACGATATCGCTGCGTTCAAAAAAGAGCGCGCACGTTCTCACCGCTTCACCTCCATTCCGGTAAAAACCAACCTGACGGAAGTGCAGGTCGCCCGTTTTGCCGTTAACCAGTACCGTTTCCCCGGTGTGGAAGTCAAAGGCTATAAACGCCGCTACTATCCTTACGGCTCCGCGCTGACGCACGTCATTGGTTACGTCTCCAAAATCAACGATAAAGACGTCGAACGCCTTGATAAAGACGGCAAGCTGGCTAACTACGCCGCAACCCATGATATTGGCAAGCTGGGGATCGAACGTTATTACGAAGACGTGCTGCACGGTCAGACCGGGTATGAAGAGGTTGAAGTTAACAACCGTGGCCGCGTGATCCGTCAGCTGAAAGAGGTTCCCCCGCAGGCGGGGCATGACGTCTATCTGACGCTCGACCTGAAGCTACAGCAGTATATCGAGACGCTGCTGGCGGGTAGCCGTGCTGCGGTTATTGTGACCGACCCGCGTACCGGCGGCATTCTGGCGATGGTTTCGATGCCAAGCTACGATCCGAACCTGTTCGTGGATGGCATCTCCAGCAAGGATTACTCCGGCCTGCTCAACGATCCAAACACGCCGCTGGTGAATCGCGCGACGCAGGGGGTTTATCCTCCAGCTTCAACGGTTAAACCGTATGTCGCCGTGTCTGCGCTAAGCGCGGGCGTCATCACCCGCAATACCAGTCTGTTTGACCCCGGCTGGTGGCAGTTACCTGGCTCTGAGAAACGCTACCGCGACTGGAAAAAATGGGGCCACGGCCATCTGAACGTGACCAAATCACTGGAGGAGTCGGCGGATACCTTCTTCTATCAGGTCGCCTACGACATGGGTATTGATCGTCTGTCTGAATGGATGAGCAAATTCGGCTACGGGCATTACACCGGTATAGATTTGGCGGAAGAGCGTTCCGGCAACATGCCAACCCGCGAATGGAAGCTGAAGCGCTTTAAAAAACCCTGGTATCAGGGTGACACCATTCCGGTAGGGATCGGCCAGGGCTACTGGACGGCAACGCCGCTGCAAATGAACAAGGCGATGATGATCCTCATTAACGATGGCGTTGTGAAAGTGCCGCACCTGCTGCAAAGCACCGTTGAAGACGGCAAAAAAGTGCCGTGGATACAGCCGCACGAGCCGCCGGTGGGTGACATTCATTCCGGCTACTGGGAAATCGCGAAAGACGGCATGTACGGTGTAGCCAACCGTCCTAACGGGACGGCGCACAAATATTTCGCCGGCGCACCGTATGAGGTTGCCGCGAAATCAGGTACGGCTCAGGTCTTCGGTCTGAAAGCGAATGAAACTTATAACGCACATAAAATTGCCGAACGTCTGCGTGACCACAAGCTCATGACGGCGTTTGCCCCTTATGATAACCCGCAGGTTGCGGTGGCGATGATTCTTGAGAACGGCGGCGCAGGCCCGGCGGTGGGTACCATCATGCGTCAAATCCTCGACCACATCATGCTGGGTGACAACAACACCGAACTGCCAGCTGAAAACCCGGCAGCCGCTGCGGCGGAGGACCAATAATCATGACGGATAATCCGAATAAAAAATCGCTGTGGGACAAGATCCACATCGACCCTGCCATGCTGCTGATCCTGCTGGCTCTGCTGGTCTATAGCGCCCTCGTTATCTGGAGCGCCAGCGGCCAGGATATCGGCATGATGGAGCGTAAAATCGGCCAGATCGCCATGGGTCTGGTCATTATGGTGGTGATGGCGCAAATACCGCCGCGCGTGTACGAGGGCTGGGCGCCCTATCTCTATATTTTCTGTATCATTTTGTTGGTGGCAGTAGATGCTTTCGGCGCCATCTCAAAAGGGGCGCAACGCTGGCTGGATCTGGGGATTGTCCGCTTCCAGCCGTCGGAAATCGCCAAAATCGCCGTCCCGCTGATGGTGGCGCGCTTTATTAACCGCGACGTCTGCCCGCCGTCGTTGAAAAATACCGCCATTGCGCTGGTGCTGATTTTCCTGCCGACGCTGCTCGTGGCCGCACAGCCGGACCTCGGTACTTCAATTCTTATCGCCCTCTCCGGCCTGTTCGTCCTGTTCCTGTCCGGCCTGAGCTGGCGTCTGATTGGTATCGCCGTGGTGCTGGTTGCCGCGTTTATCCCCATCCTCTGGTTCTTCCTGATGCATGATTACCAGCGTCAGCGCGTTATGATGCTGCTCGATCCCGAGACCGATCCGCTGGGCGCAGGCTATCATATTATTCAGTCGAAGATTGCGATTGGCTCCGGAGGCCTGCGTGGTAAAGGCTGGCTGCACGGTACGCAGTCGCAGCTCGAATTTTTACCGGAACGCCACACCGACTTTATCTTTGCCGTTCTGGCTGAGGAGTTAGGGCTGGTTGGCATCCTGGTGCTGCTTGCACTCTACGTGCTGCTGATCATGCGAGGTTTGTGGATTGCCGCGCGCGCGCAAACCACCTTTGGTCGCGTGATGGCAGGCGGATTAATGTTGATTTTGTTCGTTTATGTCTTCGTAAATATTGGTATGGTGAGTGGTATTCTGCCGGTTGTTGGCGTACCGCTGCCGCTGGTGAGTTACGGGGGCTCGGCACTGATCGTGTTGATGGCCGGGTTTGGTATCGTCATGTCGATCCATACCCACAGGAAAATGTTGTCCAAAAGCGTATAAAAATAAGGGGATCGCAATGCGTAAGCAGTGGCTGGGGATCTGCATCGCAGCAAGTTTACTTGCCGCCTGTACAAGTGATGATGGTCAGCAACAGGCAACCGTCGCGCCGCCGCAGCCTGCGGTCTGTAATGGCCCGATTGTTGAGATTAGCGGTGCCGATCCCGTTTATGAACCGCTGAACGCCAGCGTGAATCAGGATTATCAGCGCGACGGTAAAAGCTATAAAATCGTTCAGGATCCTTCCCGTTTCAGCCAGGCTGGCTTTGCTGCCATCTATGATGCTGAGCCCGGCAGCAATCTGACCGCGTCGGGTGAAACCTTCGATCCGATGCAGATCACGGCGGCACACCCGACGTTGCCTGTCCCGAGCTATGCACGCATCACTAACCTGGCGAATGGCCGAATGATCGTGGTGCGTATCAACGATCGCGGTCCTTACGGCACCGATCGCGTGATCTCCCTGTCCCGCGCGGCGGCCGACCGTCTGAACACCTCAAACAATACTAAAGTGCGTATCGACCCGATTATCGTGGCGCAGGATGGTTCACTGTCTGGCCCGGGCACGGCCTGTACCACGGTCGCGAAACAGACCTATGCCCTGCCCGCTCGCCCGGATCTGAGCGGTGGTATGGGGGGCGCTTCAACGCCGGCAGAGCCCGCACAGCCGCAGGGTGAAGTGCGTGCTATCAGCAACGATACGCTGCAAAGTGAAGACGCGACCGGCGCCCCGGTGAAAAGCAGTGGTTTCCTTGGCGCACCCACCACGTTAGCGCCGGGCGTGATTGAATCAAATGAACCTGCCCCAGCGCCTGCGCCCGTCGCTGCTGCACCCGCTACACAACCCGCCCCGGTGACCGCGCCTGCTGCTACGCAGACTGCGGCGCCTGCGACGGCGAGCGGCAGCTACGTGGTTCAGGTTGGCGCCGTCAGCGATCGGACCCGTGCAGAGCAATATCAGCAGCGTTTAAGCAAGCAGTTTGGCGTGCCAGGCCGCGTTGAGCAAAACGGTGCGGTATGGCGTATCCAGATGGGTCCGTTTGCCAGCAAATCGCAGGCAGCGTCCCTGCAACAGCGTTTGCAGAGCGAGGCGCAGCTCCAGTCGTTTATCGCTGTTGCAAAATAATTATTCGGTGGTATCCGAAATGTCAGTTTGTGTAAAGCACGTTAACACTCTCATGATGAAAGTCGGATGCCTGCCCGTATAGCATTTGCTATAGTAAGGCACTTTTTTTAATTCCATCACGGATGTCGTAGTTCTGACCATGAAGACCACTTTTTCTGCTCGTTTTGTGCAGCGCATGGCGCTGACCACGGCCCTTTGCGCTGCTGCGTTCTCCGCAGCTCACGCGGACGACCTGAACATCAAGACCATGATCCCTGGCGTTCCGCAGATCGACGCGGAATCCTACATCCTGATTGATTACAACTCCGGCAAAGTTCTGGCAGAACAGAACGCCGATGCCCGCCGCGATCCGGCCAGCCTGACCAAAATGATGACCAGCTATGTTATCGGCCAGGCCATGAAAGCAGGCAAATTCAAAGAAACCGACCTGGTGACCATCGGTAACGATGCGTGGGCAACCGGCAACCCGGTGTTCAAAGGTTCATCGCTGATGTTCCTGAAGCCAGGCATGCAGGTTCCGGTCTCTCAGCTTATCCGTGGCATCAACTTGCAGTCCGGTAACGACGCCTGCGTGGCCATGGCCGATTTTGCAGCGGGCAGCCAGGACGCGTTTGTGGGCCTGATGAACAGCTACGTCTCCGCCCTGGGCCTGAAAAACAGCCACTTCCAGACCGTTCACGGCCTGGACGCCGAGGGTCAGTACAGCTCCGCGCGTGACATGGCGCTGATCGGTCAGGCGCTGATCCGCGATGTGCCAAACGAGTACTCTATCTACAAAGAGAAAGAGTTCACCTTCAACGGCATTCGTCAGACCAACCGTAACGGCCTGCTGTGGGACAACAGCCTGAACGTCGACGGCATCAAAACTGGCCACACCGATAAAGCCGGCTATAACCTGGTGGCCTCCGCCACTGAAGGCCAGATGCGTCTGATCTCTGCCGTGATGGGGGGGCGTACGTTTAAAGGCCGCGAAACGGAAAGCAAAAAGCTGCTGACCTGGGGCTTCCGCTTCTTCGAAACCGTGAACCCGCTGAAAGCTGGTAAAGAATTTGCCTCTGAACCTGTCTGGTTTGGCGATAACGATCGCGCTTCCCTGGGCGTGGACAAAGATCTCTATCTGACGATCCCACGCGGTCGTATGAAAGATCTGAAAGCCAGCTACGTGCTGAATACCACCGAGCTGCACGCCCCGCTGCAAAAGAATCAGGTCGTGGGTACGATTAACTTCCAGCTGGATGGCAAAACCATCGATCAGCGCCCGCTGGTGGTGCTGGAGGAAATTCCTGAAGGCAATTTCTTCGGCAAAATCATTGATTACATTAAGCTGATGTTCCATCACTGGTTTGGTTAAAAATTGAACACTTGAAAGTGTGATTTTGATCCCCATATACTACGTATCAGTAAAACTCCCGCCCCGTGGCGGGAGTTATTATTTTTTATACACACGCCGGAGCTGACATGAAAACCAAACTTAACGAACTGCTTGAATTCCCTACCTCTTTTACTTACAAAGTAATGGGTCTGGCGAAACCTGAGCTGGTTGATCAGGTGGTTGAAGTGGTACAGCGCCATGCGCCGGGTGACTACTCTCCATCAGTCAAACCGAGCAGCAAAGGTAACTACCACTCGGTCTCAATCACCATCACTGCGACACACATTGAGCAGGTTGAGACGCTGTACGAAGAGCTCGGCAATATCGAAATTGTTCGTATGGTGCTGTAGTCCCTCAGCGGTTACCCGGTTTGCCGGGTAACCCACTTCCCCGCTGTGATATACTCCCCGTTACCTATTCTCCCTTGTCTTCGGAGACGTCCTTTTGTACCAGGATAAAATTCTTGTCCGCCATCTTGGGCTACAGCCTTACGAGCCAGTCTCTCAGGCTATGCATGAATTTACCGATATGCGCGATGACACCACCCCTGATGAAATCTGGCTGGTTGAACACTTGCCGGTGTTTACTCAAGGCCAGGCAGGAAAAGCCGAACATTTATTGATGACGGGTGATATCCCGGTGATCCAGAGCGATCGCGGTGGACAGGTAACCTACCACGGCCCGGGCCAGCAGGTAATGTATGTCCTGCTTAACCTGAAACGCAGAAAGCTGGGCGTGCGTGAGCTCGTGACCTTACTGGAACAAACCGTGGTGAACACGCTCGCTGAGTACGGTATCGATGCTCACCCTCGCGCCGATGCCCCGGGCGTCTACGTGGGAGAGATGAAGATCTGTTCGCTGGGGCTGCGTATCCGTAAAGGCTGCTCGTTCCACGGGCTGGCGCTGAATATCAATATGGATCTGACCCCTTTCCAGCGCATCAACCCATGCGGGTATGCCGGTATGGAAATGACGCAAATGCGCCAGTGGGTCGATACCGCCACCCCTGAGAATATCCGCCCCGTGCTTCTGAAGAAGTTTTTAGCGCTGCTTAACAATCCTGACTACGAATATATTGCTGCTTAACACACTTCCGGCAGTGGTTCGGTTATTTGACCAGCCACTGCTTAATTGCCGCATTTACGCTTTACAATAAACCGCATATTCTATATTTTCGAGTCGCCCATATATTAGCGTCCCATATTAATTAGAACCTTAATAGTACCATCACCGGGTATCGTGTAACGTGCGTGATAATCACCCAACTGCTTGTTTTCGATAAACAAGGGAAACTTACGAAACACTTTACGAATCTCTGCAAGCATAATAAATAAATTCAACTATCATTCATATTGTGAATGGATACGGAGTAAGAGCGTGGAGCCTACTAATTTACCAGCCAAACGCCTGAATGAAACCAGCGGCGAAGATAAGCCGCAAATTTTCCGGACTTTACGTAATATTGATCTCAATTTATTGACTATTTTTGAGGCGGTATATGTCCACAAAGGTATCGTTAATGCTGCGAAAATTCTTAATCTCACGCCCTCTGCTATTAGCCAGTCAATTCAAAAATTGCGCGCGATATTTCCCGATCCCTTATTTATTCGTAAAGGCCAGGGCGTAACCCCCACCGCGTACGCCACCCATCTGCATGAGTACATCAGCCAGGATCTGGAATCGATTCTGGGCGCGCTGGATCTCACCGGCAGTTACGATAAGCAACGAACCATCACCATAGGCACCTCTCCCTCTGTGGGTGTTCTGGTCATGCCCGCTATTTACCAGGCTGTTAAACAGCATGCGCCACAGCTGCTGATCCGCAACGTGCCCGTTAACGATCCGGAAACTCAGCTGGCACAATTCCAGACGGACCTGATCATCGACAGCAACAGCTTCGCGGCCAGGGCATTAGGGCATAACGTTCTCTATACCGACTCTCTGGCGCTCGTATGTCGTCAGAGTCATCCTGCTTTGGGCGCAGCTTTGACGCCTGAAAATTTGCGTCATTACGAACATGCAACCTTTATGTCCGAGGGGCAGGGTCCGGATCCGCTGCGCCAGCGTATTGACGAACTGTTCCCGGACCGTCTGATCAGCTTCAGCAGTTACAATATGTTTACCCTTGCGGCCCTGATTGGCAGCAGCGATTTGCTCTGTATTATGCCTGTGCGTCTCTTCACTCTGCTTCAAAAGTGCTGGCCGCTGGAGAGCATTCCATTGAGTCAACTTACGACGGAATCTGTTGAAATCTCACTGCATTATAACAAGCTAAGCCTGCGCGATCCGGTGCTGGAAAACGTCATTAACGTGATCCGCCAGGCGTTCTGATCCCGCCTTTCAGCACAAGCCCCTGCCGCAAGCGGGGCAAAAGGCACAAAACAACAACTATTTTACAAATTGGCGACCTGGCAGGCTGCTTTATCGCCCCTTTAAATGATATACTGCCTGTCGTTCGTTCAAAAATAGTTGATAATTACAACATTCCCTTGAATTGAAACGCTTTCCTTCGATATTCGCAACTGGAACACGCACGCTATGAGTAAACCCATTGTGATGGAACGCGGTGTTAAATACCGCGATGCCGATAAAATGGCCCTTATCCCGGTTAAAAACGTGGCTACAGAGCGCGAGGCGCTGTTAAGAAAACCGGAATGGATGAAAATCAAACTTCCGGCCGACTCTTCGCGTATCCAGGGGATCAAAGCGGCGATGCGCAAAAATGGCCTTCACTCCGTCTGTGAAGAGGCCTCCTGCCCTAACCTTGCTGAATGTTTCAATCACGGTACCGCGACATTTATGATTCTGGGTGCCATCTGCACCCGCCGCTGTCCGTTCTGTGACGTTGCCCATGGCCGTCCTGTTGCGCCTGACGCAAACGAACCGCAAAAACTGGCGCAGACGATTGCCGATATGGCGCTGCGTTATGTTGTTATCACCTCCGTTGACCGTGACGATCTGCGCGATGGCGGTGCTCAGCATTTTGCTGACTGTATTACCGCCATCCGCGAAAAAAGCCCGAACATTAAGATTGAGACGCTGGTGCCGGACTTCCGTGGCCGTATGGATCGCGCGCTCGATATCCTGACCGCGACGCCACCAGACGTATTCAACCACAACCTGGAGAACGTACCGCGTATCTACCGTCAGGTACGTCCCGGTGCAGACTACAACTGGTCGCTGAAGCTGCTGGAGCGCTTTAAAGAAGCCCATCCGCATATTCCAACCAAGTCCGGCCTGATGGTCGGCCTGGGTGAAACCAACGCTGAGATCATTGAAGTGATGCGCGATCTGCGCCGCCACGGCGTCACCATGCTGACGCTGGGCCAGTACCTCCAGCCAAGCCGTCACCACCTGCCTGTACAGCGTTACGTGAGCCCGGATGAGTTCGATGAAATGAAAGCCGAAGCGATGGCGATGGGCTTTACCCATGCCGCGTGCGGTCCGTTTGTTCGCTCCTCTTATCACGCCGATATGCAGGCGAAGGGCGAAGAAGTGAAATAAAGCTGTAAAATTTATTTACAGTAAAACAAAAAACCGGCCTCGTGAGCCGGTTTTTTTATGCAAGCCTTGCAGCATTGCCATTACTCTTTGTGTGAAAGCTTCTGTGCAGTGATGTCATCTTCGGCGCTTTTCTTTGCTGCCGCGTCGTCATCGTTCATTGCTTTCTTAAAGCCCTTAATGGCAGCACCCAGGTCTCCACCCAGCGTGCGTAACTTCTTGGTACCGAACAGCAGGACGACCAGTGCGGCAACCACCAGCAGTTTGGTAATACTAATCTCACCCATAAATACCTTCTTTACATGAAACAGGCTGCATTCCGCCAAAAAACCTGAACGTATTAACGGTCATTTGGCGCGTGCACACAATAGCAATCTGTAACAAGGTGAATCAAGCATTGTTGAAAAAAACATCACATTAATTGCGGTGGCGCAAACCTGCGGTTGCGCAGAACAGGTAATTGCTGACGCGCAAGCGCTATTCGGGCGGAAATTATCTCCGTCAGCAATAACGCAGGCGTCTCCGCTGCTGCCGCAACCGTCACCCCCAGCGGATCGACAACCCTGCTCTGCCCGATATTTTTGTTACCACATTCACCCGCGGCTACCACGTAACAGGTGGTATCCAGCGCACGTGCTGCCAGCAGCGTCGCCCAGTGATGCTCCTTAAGCGGTCCTTTGACCCACGCGGCAGGCAGAACCAGCACCTCGGCCCCCTGCAATGCCAGGTTCAGCGCCAGCTCGGGAAAACGGATATCGTAGCAGGTCATCAGGCCAATCTTAACACCCTCGACCTCAATCAGCGGCGGAATTACACTCCCCGGATCGACCAGGCGCGACTCCTGAACGCTGAACGCATCATACAGATGAAGTTTGGCGTAGCTCGCGACGATGGCACCCTCACGTATCGCCACCAGCGTGTTTACCGCGCGCCCCGGCGAGGACGGAACATGGACCGTCAATATGGTGGTGAGCGTGTTGCCAACGCTTTCGGCCAGCAGTCGTTTCAGAAACGCCCCTTCCAGCGTTTGCGCAGACTTTACCGACAGGTCTGGATCGCCATCATCACGGGCCAGTAACGCCTCGGGAAGTACCAGCAACGACGCCCCCTTTTGCTTCGCCTGATGCATCAGGGAGACGCATTTTTCCGCGTTTTCATTCCAGTCCGGCGTCACCGCGAACTGCCCTACTGCAACATACATAATTGTCTCCCGGTTAAAAACAGCGTTACACTCGACGCACTTACACAGCAAATAGCAGGTATTGACAGTGTTACAACTACTTATAGCCGTTTTTATTGGTGGAGGCACGGGTAGCGTTGCGCGGTGGCTCTTAAGCATGCGGTTTAACCCCCTGCATCAGGCCATTCCGATGGGGACACTGGCGGCAAATCTGATCGGGGCGTTTATTATTGGGATGGGGCTGGCCTGGTTTAATCGCATGACCAACATCGACCCTATGTGGAAGGTTCTGATTACAACTGGTTTCTGCGGCGGCTTAACAACGTTTTCTACCTTCTCTGCGGAGGTGGTCTTTCTGTTTCAGGAAGGCCGGATGGGCTGGGCGCTGACCAACATTGCCGTTAACATGCTTGGCTCGTTTGCGATGACTGCGATCGCATTCTGGTTATTTTCCTCCGCCAGCGGACATTAAGCGCGGCAACCTTAATGTTGGCTTAATTTTTCTCTGTCACTCTTGGCTCAATATTGAACGAGGGTGATAGCATGAAAGAAACTCTGTCAGGCGTGGGTATGGTATTGCTAAGCGTCGCGATCGTCGCCAGCTTCCTGAAGATCTATCTTATTGGTTGATTCAGAACGAAAAAAACCCGCTCATTGAGCGGGTTTTGAAATTCTTGCTGACGCGTCTGAATTACAGAGCGATTACGTTAGCAGCAGAAGGGCCTTTGGCACCGTTAGTGATTTCGAACTCTACGCGCTGACCTTCAGCCAGAGTTTTGAAACCATTAGACTGGATTGCAGAGAAGTGTACGAACACGTCTTTGCTGCCATCTTCAGGAGTAATGAAACCGAATCCTTTGGACTCATTAAACCACTTAACGTTACCTTTAATCTTAGACATCAAAATTACCTTTACATTAAAAAACGACACAAATGCTGTGTCGGGTATCAGTACAACAATTGTGAGGCGTTTTGTCCAGCGGATCTTTGATAAAAAGTGACAAAAGTCGCGTTAATTTTCGCTGTTCGATTTTTATCCTTTACATTTCAATGTCTGTGCGTTTTTTGGCCGATTTAGCAGAAAAATTCAGTTAAAACTGAAACCGCATCCAGGCAAAGTAAACGTTACCGTTGTTATAGGTACCCGGTATGTAGGTCATCTGAAACGTTGCCGGACCATAGCCGATGGAGGCAAGCGGCAGCAGTACCGGAACAGGAATGTATTTCCAGTTATCACGCGCCGTGAACCCTGCCGTATAGCCCAGCCCCAGACGGAAGTTGTCGTCTGATAACGGACGCCAGGTTTTTTCCCAGCCGTAGCCACCAATAGGCTCCCATTTATTGTAGGAGTCCTTAAACGCCATCAGGTACAGGCCATGCCAGTTACCTTTTTCATCCCAGCGAGACTGACCGAAGCCGGCCCCCCACGGACGCTCGTTATAACGGTCAGTTTTTTCTTTATCGTAGGCAAAACGTGCATGCCACGTAATGGCCGGAATATAGAGATCGTAATGCTCAGGTTCGTTCCATGTTTGCGCGACGTTATCCGTGAAGGTGGTGAACCAGCCTTTATCCGCTGTATTGCTGTCTGCATTAACCGCAGACGCAAACGATAACTGCCCAATAATAAACAACAAAATCAGGGGGAATTTAATTCGTACAATCACAATGCCATTACCATATTTAGTATTCGGTGCAGACCTTAACACAGAATACTTGAATGAACGCTTAACAGCATGGGTGTTATTCCTAATTACCATCCCGTTCCTGGGAATAATCTGAGGATACATAAACTGCATGCCTGAATAAGCACATGCAGTTGACATATTTAACGTTGATGTAACAATTTGTAGAGTGCGGGAATAACTAACATCGATAATAACGGTGCCGTTACCATGCCACCAATCATCGGCGCGGCAATACGTTGCATCACCTCCGAACCACTCCCACTCCCCCACATAATGGGCAGCAGTCCTGCCATAATAGTGGCGACCGTCATCACCTTCGGACGCACGCGCAGCACGGCACCTTCGTGGATCGCCCGCATCAGCACCGTATTTCCCCCTTCTGGCTCCAGCCTGTGATATTTATCGAGCGCATGATTCAAATAAAGAACCATAATTACGCCGAATTCTGCCGCCACCCCGGAAAGGGCGATAAAGCCAACGGCCCCCGCCACTGACAAATTATATTCAAGCAGCCACAATAACCACACGCCCCCAATAAGCGCAAACGGCAATGTCCCCATTATTATCAGGACATTTGATATCCGCCTGAAGGTTAACCATAAAAGGACGAATATAATCATCAGCGTGACAGGTAAGACTATTTTGAGCGTCGCGGTCGCTCGTTCCAGATATTCAAACTGCCCGGACCAGGAGAGAGACACGCCCTGCGGCAATACCACCTTCTCCTCCACCCGTTTTTGCATTTCATCCACGGCGGACTTCAGATCGCGCCCGCGCAAGTCCACGTAGATCCAGCTGGAAAGGCGCGCGTTTTCACTTTTTAGCATCGGTGGGCCTTCCGTCACGACGATATCGGCCAATTCCCCCAGCGCCACCTGGCTACCGCTGGCGGTCACTACCGGCAACACCCGCAACGTGTCGACGTTATCACGCAAATCGCGGGGATAACGCAGGTTGATGGGATACCGCTCGCGTCCCTGGATCACCTCGCCAATGTTATCACCCCCGACCAGCGTGGAGACCAGGCTTTGCAGTTCATCGACGGAAACGCCGAAGCGCGCGGCTTTTTGCCGGTCGATACGTATATCCACGTAGCGCCCGCCTTCCAGACGCTCCGCCAGCGCAGAGGAAACGCCAGGAACGTCCTTCACCACCTGCTCAATCTGCCGGGCCACGCGCTCAATGTCGGCAATATTATTGCCGTTCACCTTAATGCCGACCGGGCTTTTGATCCCGGTTGCTAGCATGTCCAGGCGGTTACGGACAGGCGGCACCCACACATTGGCAATACCCGGCAGCGACACGGTTTTATCAAGCTCCTCCACCAGCTTTTGCGGCGTCATTCCTGGCCGCCACTGCTCGCGGGGCTTAAAGTGAATGGTTGTTTCCAGCATGGTTAATGGCGCGGGATCGGTTGCCGACTCCGCGCGACCGGCTTTGCCAAACACGCTCGCGACCTCCGGTACGCTTTTGATCAAGCGGTCCGTCTGCTGAAGCAGCCGCGATGCCTCGCGAGCAGAGATCCCCGGCAGCGTGGAGGGCATATAGAGTAAATCCCCTTCATCCAGCGGCGGCATAAATTCGCTTCCCAGGCGGCTCAGCGGCCAGAGCGTGGCGATCAGCAGCAGACATGCCAGTGCCAGCGTCATTTTCGGGAAGGTCAGTACCTTGTCCAGCAGCGGCTCATACAGGCGGATCAGGAGGCGGTTGATCGGGTTTGCCTTCTCATCCGGGATTTTCCCGCGAATGAAAAAGCCCATTAGCACCGGCACCAGGGTGATCCCAAGCCCGGCGGCCACGGCCATCGACCAGGTTTTGGTGAACGCCAGCGGCGAGAACATTCGCCCCTCCTGCGCTTCCAGCGAAAAAACCGGTATAAATGACAGCGTGATGATTAACAGGCTGCAAAACAGCGCCGGTCCCACTTCAACCGCCGCCTTTTCCGCCAGACGCCAGTATTCCCCCGACGCGGGCTCCTTGCCCGGATTATCATGCCGCCACTGCTCCAGCACCTTGTGCATGTTTTCAATCATCACAATTGCCGCATCCACCATCGCCCCGATGGCAATGGCGATCCCGCCGAGCGACATCATATTCGCGTTAATGCCCTGATAGTGCATCACCACAAAAGCACCGAGGATCCCCAGCGGCAGAGAGACCATCGCCACCAGCGCGGAGCGCAGGTGGAACAGGAACAGCGCGCACACCAGTACCACCACGGCAAACTCTTCGAGCAGCTTGTGCGTCAGCGTTTTGACCGATTCCTCAATCAGCGTGGAACGATCGTAGACCGGAACAATCTCGACGCCCTGCGGCAGCGTTTTTTGCAGCTTGCTCAGTTTCGCTTTTACCGCACGAAGCGTTTCCAGCGCATTCTGCCCGTAGCGCATCACGATCACGCCGCCAGTGACCTCCCCTTCACCGTTAAGCTCCGCCACGCCCCGGCGGATCTCCGGGCCAATGCCAATGGTGGCGACATCTTTCAGCAGGACAGGTACGCCATCGCGGGTGGCGATCACCACATTGCGAAAATCCTCCAGCGAGCGCAAATAGCCCGTTGTCCGCACCATATACTCCGCTTCGCTCATCTCCAGCAGGGCGCCGCCGCTCTCTTTATTGGCGGCCTGCACCGCGCCCGATAGCTGGCTGTGGGTAATATTCAGCGCGCGCATCTTCGCCGGGTCCGCCACGATCTGATACTGACGCACCATTCCGCCAATGCTTGCCACTTCAGATACATTCGGTACCGTCTTAAGCTCGAACTTAAGCGTCCAGTCCTGAAGGGCCCGCAGATCTGCCAGGCTGTGTTTTCCACTACGGTCGATCAGCGCATATTCGTAGATCCAGCCCACGCCCGTCGCATCTGGCCCCAGCGACACCTTCACGCCTGGCGGAAACTGCGCCTGTACCTGGCTTAAATATTCCAGCACCCGGGATCGCGCCCAGTAGAGATCGGTGCCATCCTCAAACAGCACATACACATAAGCGTCACCAAACATTGAAAAACCACGCACGGTTTTAGCTCCCGGCACAGACAACATGGAGGTTGTCAGGGGCCAGGTCACCTGATCTTCAATCACCTGCGGCGCTTTTCCGGGGTAACTCGCTTTGATAATGACCTGCACATCAGACAGATCGGGCAACGCGTCCAGCGGCGCGCGCTGCACCGCCCACCAGCCCCAGCCGGCCATCATCAGCGCGGCCAGGATCACCAGCAGGCGGTTACGCAACGAGGCGCGAATCACAGCGGCAATCATGGCGTCACCTCCGGCATCACGCTACGCAGGCTGGCTTCGGAATCAATGAGGAATTGCCCGGACGTCACCACCTTATCGCCCTCTTTGACCCCGGACAGGATCGCCGTCCAGCCCTGCGCCGTCAGGCCGGTTGTCACCGTCACAGGCTGGAAATAACCGTCCCCGGTGGCCAGCAGCAGACGCGCAGACTCTCCGCTGTTAATCACCGCCTCTTCCGGCACCGCCAGCACCGGCGGGCCTTTCATCTCTTCCGCACGCCTGACGGAGAGGTACATGCCTGGCTTCAGCTTATGTGCGGTATTTTCCAGCACGATACGGGCTTTCAGGGTTCGCGTGGTCGCCTCCATCTGCGGCAGCAATTCGCTGACCGTGCCGTGGAATTGCTCCCCCGGCCAGCTTTCTGACGTTGCTACCACGTTGCTGCCCACTGCCAGAGACTGCGCCTGCGTTTGCGGGTAATCGACCACCAGCCAGACCGGATCGAGGCTGGCGATCTCAAACAGCGGCGCCGTTGCGGTGATTTGCGCCCCTTCCCGCGCGTCCAGCTTCACCACATAGCCCGCCCGGTCAGCGCGCAGGGTGAGCGTGGTCTGCGGCTTACCGCTACGCTCCAGCAAACGAATGACCTCTTCCGGCATAAACTGCAACGCCAGCCGCTCGCGTGCGGCGCGGGTCAATGCGGCATCGCCAAGCTGACGAACCGCAAGATACTCCTGCTGGGCGGTGGTCCACTGCGGGATCCACAGTTGCGCCAGCGCCTCTCCGGCTTTCACCTGCTGCTGCGGCGCATTAACAAACAATTTTGACACCACGCCATTGGCCGGGGCTGACACCACCGAGACGTTACGTTCATCCGTTGCAACCGTGGCAAAGGCCGAGAACGGCGAAACCAGCTGGCGCATCTCAACGTTGGCGGTTTTCATCCCCAGGTTTTGCTGCTGTTGAGTGCTGATGGCCACGCCTGACGCCGCCTGCGCTTCATCGGCGTAGCGCGGGACCAGATCCATATCCATAAAGGGGGATTTACCCGGCTTATCGAAGCGCTGACCGGGCACCATAGGGTCGTACCAGTAAAGCACCTTACGTTCAGAGGGTTGTGCAGCCGCAGCCGGTTGATGCGTCTGCTTCTTTCCGACAAAATAGCCGCCAGCGGCAGCTATCGCGATGGCAATCGCCATTAACGTTGTTTTTTTCATTGCGCCAGCTCCTGCGGGATCAGCCAGTTCACGGCAGCCCAGGTTCGCGCCATTTCGCGCTCCGCCTGGTTCACCGCCAGTTCCGTATCCAGTACGCCACGACGCGCCTCCAGCAGGGCCGGAAGCGCCGACTGTCCAGAGCGATATTGCGCCGTCAGCACCGCCAGCCGTTGACGTTGCAACGGCAGTACCTCGTCCCGCTGACGCTGCCACACCGTTTGCGCAGCCTGATACTGCGCCACCAGCGTTTGCACCTGGGCAATGTGTTCGCGTTTGAGCAGCGTGAGTTGATCCACCGCCTGCATTGAGCGGGAAACATCGGCGGCGTAATCCTTGTCCTGACGTTTTGACTGGAACAGAGGCAGATCCACGCTGAACATCACGCCAGCCATATCGTCGTAGCCTTCGGCGCGGTGGGCGTAATAGACCTCCACATCCACATCGGGTATCGCCGCCACGGCAGATTGCGCTGAACGCGCTTTCGCGGTCTCGGCTTCACGTCGTGCGGCCTCCACTTCCGGGTGCCTGACGATCCCCTCCTGCAACGTTTTTTCTTCGGCAGGAAGACGCTGATAGCGCGGCAGCGGACCGCGAACCGCCGTAATCGCGTGCCCCGTAAGCTCCAGCAGACGGCTTTGCGCCAGCTGCACATCCCGCTGCGCCAGCGTCTCTTTGTCGCGCATGGCGCTGAGGATCATTTGCAGGGCCAGTACGCTGTCCGGCGTGGCGCTTCCCGCCCCGACGCTCGCCTTCTGCACGCCCCGCTGGCGTTCGGTTTCACGGACCAGCGTTCTGGCCGTGTTCAGCGCCTGCTGGGCCAGCGCCAGATCCAGCCAGGCCTGGGCGGTATCACGCTGAAGCGCGGCGCGGACGGCTTCGGATTTTGCCAGCACGCTTCGCGCCTGCGCCTGAAAGGTCTGCGCTTTACGTTCCCGCTTCTCTGAGCTGACGTAGCTTTGCATGATGCCAACCTTCTGCATGGTCATCCCTTCGCGCGTCAGCCGCCGATCGTTGCTGCCCTGTACCGGCACGTTTTCGATGCCGAATTTCAGTTTTGGGTCAGGTAATTGCCTGGCGGAATCCGCCATCGCATCCAGCGCCTGCGCTTCGTTACGGCTGGCGGAGAGTTCTGCTGAGTAGCGCTGGGCTTCGGTGAGGGTGTGTTCGAGCGTCCACGGCTCCGCCTGCGCGGCGGAGGTTAACAGGCCGAACAACACCCCACCGAGCCACAGGCTCAGTGTGTGTTGTTTCATGGTGACCTCGCTTAGCGTGCTGGCGTCAGCGAGATAATCTGGAAACCGTCACCCGCACGCTCAAGCGTGAAGGTCACTTCATCCCCTGGTTTGGCGTCACTCAGCGTGGCGCCGGCAGATAAAGTAAACGGCATGGTCATTGCTGGCCATTTTAGTTCCGGTATGGCCTCGTGCCGGAGCATGACGGCGCTGTCAGAGATCGACTGAACCACGCCGTGGCCCTGCCAGGTCTGGTTTGCCTGAACGGTATAAGAAGCGAAAGAGACGGACGCGCCAACCAGCACGGAAAGGAATATAGTACGCATGAAAAAAACTCCTGTTAAACGTTAAGTAAATAAAATCAACGAATTAACAGGTTTTTACTCCCGAAACCGGCAGTAGCGGATCGTTGCCGGCGGCCCCACAGCAGGGGGGGTAACGGACCACGCAGAATGGCTTGCAGACGAGCACTCTGGGGTCGTTAAGGTCAGGGTCATGGCGGCAGGCAGCGCCACCAGATGCGGCTGGGCAGGATCTTTTTGTACCTGATCCGGCACACAATGCTTTTCACACAGCGGTGAAGCACCGGCAGCATAATGCGGCCCCGGTTGCGCCATCATCTCCATATGCTGGATAGTGGCCACCTCACCGCGCAAATCCATTGAACATTGATGGGAGGCGACGGCCACCTGACTCTGGATCAACAGCCAGCCAAACGCCAGCAAAAACATCAGCAGATGTTTTTTTATAAAGCGCAGGCGATATGTCCAGCTGGCGTGCATATTCAGATCGTCGGATAGGGTAAAAGTGAACCGAGTATAAGCAGGCAAAAGAATGAAAGAGAAGTGGTTTTAAAGAGATTTACGTTTTAAATCGATTCTCGGCAAGTAATACTCAAAACCTTAACACTTCACCATCAATTTAATGACATATAATATCTATTCATCAGGTCAATAACGTCTTAATATAAATGACGCAGGGTTAGCAAAAATATCGTCATCAGTGCCTTTAGTAGTCTCTTTCTTGATTTTAATCAGCAAGGACTGGACATTTATTCGGCACATTTCAGCTTCTTTTTTATTGATTATTTGTCTCTCGGGCAGCAAGGATACAGGGGAAATCATGCTTACTTTTCTCGAACTCCTCATTGGAGTCGTGGTCATTGTTGGTGTAGCACGCTACATCATTAAAGGTTACTCAGCCACCGGCGTGCTATTTGTCGGCGGCCTGACGCTGCTGATCATTAGCGCGCTAATGGGTCATCAGGTTTTACCCGCCAGCGAAGCCAGTACCGGATATACCGCTACCGATATTGTGGAATATATAAAAATTCTGCTGATGAGCCGCGGCGGCGATCTGGGCATGATGATCATGATGCTCTGCGGATTTGCTGCCTATATGACCCATATCGGCGCGAATGATATGGTGGTAAAGCTGGCTTCTAAGCCGCTGCAATATATTAATTCCCCCTATCTGCTGATGGTCGCGGCCTATTTCCTGGCCTGTCTGATGTCATTAGCCGTTTCCTCAGCAACGGGCCTTGGCGTGCTGTTAATGGCAACGTTGTTCCCGGTAATGGTTAATGTCGGGATCAGCCGTGGCGCAGCGGCGGCTATTTGCGCCTCTCCGGCGGCGATTATTCTCTCCCCTACTTCCGGTGACGTAGTGCTGGCCGCAAAAGCCGCGGAAATGTCGTTGATTGACTTCGCCTTCAAAACCACACTGCCGATCTCCATCACCGCTATTCTCGGCATGGGCGTGGCGCATTTCTTCTGGCAGCGCTATCTCGATAAGAAAGAGAACGTCAGCCACGAAATGATGGACGTCAGCGAAATCACCACTACCGCCCCGGCGTTTTATTCCATCCTGCCCTTCACGCCGATTATTGGCGTGCTTATTTTCGACGGCAAATGGGGCCCGCAGCTGCACATCATCACTATCCTGGTGATCTGTATGCTGCTGGCGGCCATCCTGGAATTCGTTCGTGGTTTTAACACCCAGAAAGTATTCACGGGTCTGGAAGTTGCTTTCCGCGGTATGGCGGATGCCTTCGCGGGCGTGGTGATGCTGCTGGTTGCCGCGGGGGTGTTTGCCCAGGGGCTGAGCACCATCGGCTTTATTCAGAGCCTGATCTCTATCGCCACCTCGTTCGGCTCGGCCAGCATTATCCTGATGCTGGTGCTGGTGGTGCTGACCATGCTGGCGGCGATGACCACCGGCTCCGGTAACGCGCCGTTCTACGCCTTTGTTGAGATGATCCCTAAGCTGGCGCACTCCTCCGGCATCAACCCGGCTTACCTGTCCATTCCGATGCTTCAGGCCTCCAACCTGGGCCGTACCATTTCTCCGGTATCGGGCGTGGTGGTTGCGGTTGCGGGGATGGCGAAAATCTCTCCGTTTGAAGTGGTAAAACGCACGTCAGTGCCGGTGCTGGTTGGCCTGATTATCGTTATTATCGCCACCGAAGTGCTGGTTCCCGGCGCTGCCTAAGCGAAATTCCTGATTTCCAAAAAGCGCCTGTGGGCGCTTTTTGTGCTTTAATAACCCCCAGAAATTAATCGCGCCCAACCAATCAGGAAAGCAAATGTTCAGGAAGGATATCGTTATCCCGTCTGGCGCAGTAGCGCTTGCACTCTGTGTCTTCTCAATTCAGGCAGATCCGCTTAAGCCAACCCAGTACGGCGATTTCGATCGCTACGTTCTGGCCCTTTCCTGGCAAACCGGATTTTGCCAGAGCATGGTCGAACGTAACCGTGACGAACCGGAAGAGTGTCGCCTGCAAAAAGAGAGCAGCAACAAAACCGATTTTCTGACCGTCCACGGCTTATGGCCCGCGCTGCCGAAATCTATTGCCGCTCGCGGAGTGGATGAACGCCGCTGGATGCGCTTCGGCTGTGCCACTCGTCCGGTTCCAAATATGCCGGAAGCAAAAGCCAGCCGCAAATGTGACGCCGCAGAGACCGGACTATCGCTAACCGGCGCGGCGAAGCTGAACAGCGTGATGCCCGGCGCGGGCGGCAACTCCTGCCTTGAACGTTATGAATACGCGAAACACGGCGTCTGCTTTGGTTTTGATCCCGACGCTTACTTCGGCACCATGGTGCGCATGAACCAGGAAGTGAAGCACAGCGCGGCAGGAAAATTTCTGGCAGAAAACTATGGCAAAACCGTCCGCCGCAGCGACTTCGATGCCGCCGTGGCCAAAAGCTGGGGGAAACAGAGCGTAAAAGCGTTCAAGCTTACCTGCCACGGCAATCCGGCTTATCTGACCGAGATGCAGATCTCGCTGAACGCCAGCACCATCAACAACCCGCTCTCTGCCGGCTCCTTTGCGCCACAGCCGCATCCGGGCAACTGCGGCAAACAGTTTGTCATTGATAAAGCCGGTTACTGATGCTGCGCCGGGCACCTTTTTGCCCGGTTTTTCATTGATTTCCGTTATATGACGATTAACCTCACACTTCCGCTCACACGCATCATTTTTCCAGCTAAAGCATTATTAATCCGGTAAACATCACTGAAACCTCCCCGCCATAATCATGGCGTTAACTACAGGAGGAATTTCACATGGCTAAAAAACTGATTGCACTGTGCGCCTGCCCGATGGGCCTGGCACATACCTTCATGGCAGCCCAGGCGCTGGAAGACGCGGCGACGGAAGCCGGTTATGAGGTAAAAATTGAAACCCAGGGCGCGGACGGGATCCAGAATCGCCTGACCCCGCAGGATATTGCCGACGCTGACATTATTATCCACGCCATCGCGATCACCCCGGAAGACAATGAGCGCTTCGAAACGCGCGACGTGTATGAGATTACGCTTCAGGACGCCATTAAAAACGCGGCAGGCACCCTGAAAGAGATCGAAGAGATGATTGCAGCAGAACAATAATAATCCTCACACCCAGGGGTTTTCGTCATGGCTATTAAAAAACGCAGCGCGGTTCGCCCGGACAGTCACGAGGGTGACACACTTGCCATCAAATCCGCACCGGTTGCCGCCGGTGCGTCTTTCTGGAAAGAGCTTCCACAGCACATTATGTCGGGGATATCCCGCATGGTGCCAACGCTTATCATGGGCGGGGTTATCCTCGCCATTTCACAGCTCATCGCCTACGTCTGGCTGGAGATCCCGCCTGACACCGGTATTCTCGACGCGCTTAACTCTGGCAAATTCACCGGTTTCAATCTCTCGGTATTGAAATTTGGCTATCTGACCGAATCGTTCGGCGGGCTGCTGTTCAGCTTCGCCATCCCGATGTTTGCCGCCTTTGTCGCCAACTCTATCGGCGGAAAGCTGGCCTTCCCGGCCGGGTTTATCGGTGGCCTTGTCGCCACGCAGCCGACGCTGGTGCTGAACTTTGATGCGGAAAAACTGACCTGGCTTGCCACCAAACCCGTGCCCTCCACGTTTATTGGCGCGCTGATTATCGCCATAGCCGCAGGCTATCTGGTCAAATGGCTGAATAGCCGTATTAACGTACCGCAGTACCTGCTGGCCTTTAAAAGCACCTTTCTGATCCCAATCCTCTCGGCGCTGTTTGTGATGCTGGCGATGTATTACATCATCACGCCGATTGGCGGCTGGCTGAATGCAGGTATGCGGACCGTACTGCTGGCGGCGGGTCAGGCGGGCTCCATGATGTACGCCATCGGGATGGCGGCGGCCACGGCGATTGATCTTGGCGGCCCCATTAACAAAGCGGCGGGATTTGTTGGCCTGGGGCTGACAACCGATCATGTCCTGCCCATCACCTCCCGCGCCGTGGCGATTGTTATTCCGCCCATTGGTCTGGGGCTGGCCACGCTGATTGACCATCGTCTGACCGGCAAACGCCTGTTTAGTCCGCAGCTTTATCCGCAAGGCAAAACGGCCATGTTCCTCGCCTTTATGGGCATCAGTGAAGGGGCCATCCCGTTCCTGCTGGAAAATCCGCTTGCGACGCTGCCGGCGTATATGGCGGGTGCGATCGCGGGTGCGATGACCGCCACCGCGCTCGGTGCCGTGCAGTGGTTCCCTGAATCGGCGATCTGGGCGTGGCCGCTGGTCACCAATCTGGGGGCGTACATGCTCAGTATTGTGGTCGGGGCGGCGATCACCGCGCTGTTGGTCGTGATTATTCGTAACAGTTTGCACAAGCGCGGAAAACTCGCTATCGACACGCTGTAACGGGGTGAACCATGGAATTACTGAGAAGGCTTCGTGCCTGGCTGGCTGCGGAAAAACTGGACGGCGTGCTCATCTCTTCGCGCCAGAATAAACAGCCGCACCTGGGCATTTCAACCGGTTCGGGATATGTGCTGGTGACACAAACCGCGGCACATATCCTAGTGGATTTCCGTTACTACAGCGATATCGCTTCACGAGCGGCGGGCTATGAAATGCACCTGCTTAACACGGAGAACCCGTTTGCGCAGGCGGTGAAACAGATTATTGCGAAGGAAGATCTTACCCGTCTTGGCTTTGAGGGTGAATACGTGAGCTGGCAAACAGGCGTGCTGTGGCGCGATACGCTGGATACCACCCTTTGCAGCACCTCGCTCGACGCGCTGCGGCAGATAAAAACCGCTGACGAAATCGACCGTATCCGTGCAGCATGCGGCATTGCCGACCGCGCCGCACAGCACATCCGGCGTTTCATTCAGCCCGGTATGCGCGAGCGTGAAGTCGCTGCCGAGCTGGAGTGGTTTATGAAGCAGGAGGGTGCGGACAAGCCCTCTTTCGACACCATTGTCGCCAGCGGGCCGCGCGGTGCGCTGCCCCACGGCAAAGCCTCTGACAAAGTGATTATGCCTGGCGAGATGATCACCCTTGATTTCGGCGCCCAACACCAGGGGTATTGCTCGGATATGACAAGGACCTTTCTTGTCGCCGGGCAAAACACGCCGCCGGAGGAGCACCCTCTCTATGCGGTGTACCAGATCGTTCTGGCGGCACAACAGGCGGCCATTGATGCCATCCGCCCCGGCGTTTCCTGTCATCAGATCGATAGCGCCGCACGTTCCGTGATTGAACGTGCAAGTTACGGTCCGCAGTTCGGGCATAACACCGGCCATGCCATTGGTATTGATGTCCATGAAAATCCACGTTTTTCCCCTACCGACCGCACCCCGTTGCAGCCCGGCATGGTGCTGACCGTTGAACCGGGGATCTACCTTGAACACCTGGGCGGGGTACGAATTGAAGATGTGGTGCTGGTGACGGAAACGGGCGCCGAGGTGCTTTATACCCTCGACAAACGGCTATTGCTGACGGGAGAACAAGAGTGGACAGAGATTTACTGCGCGCCCTGAGCGAAGCAGACGCCATTGCGGCCTCAGAGCAAGAGGTGCGCGACATCCTGCTCAGTGAGGCGCAAAAATACCATAAAGAGGTTCAGTTTGATGGGCTGGGTTCCGTGCTTATCCGCGTCAACCAGAGCCGGGGCCCGAAGGTGATGGTCTGCGCCCATATGGATGAAGTCGGTTTTATGGTGCGTAGCGTCTCGCGCGAAGGGGCCATTGATGTCCTGCCCATCGGCAACGTGCGCATGATGGCCCGTACCCTTCAGCCGGTGCGCATCACCACGCGTAACGGGGAAAAAATACCGGGCCTGCTGGATGGAGATCTGAAAGGAGAAAACGTTGACAATTTGCGTGTCGACATTGGCGCGACGTCGGCGGAGGAGGTGTTCGCCGCCGGTATCGACGCAGGCGACCGCGTGGCGTTCGATACACCCTTTCAGACCCTTCCCCACAATCGGGTGATGGGTAAAGCCTTCGACGATCGTCTCGGCTGTTACCTGCTGATCGCGCTGCTGCGTGAGCTGCACCAGACGCCGCTCGACTGCGAGCTTTGGCTGGTGGCCAGCTCAAGTGAAGAGGTCGGCCTGCGCGGCGGCCAGACCGCCACGCGCGCCATTCATCCTGATATCGCGCTGGTGCTGGATACCGCCTGCTGGTCAAAAAATTTCGATTATGGCAGCGCCAACCATCGCCAGATCGGTGCGGGCCCGATGCTGGTGCTGTACGACAAAACGCTCATCGCCCCAGCCAAACTGATTGCGCTGGCTGAGACGATCGCGCGCTCGCAAGGGATCCCGCTGCAAAAAGACATGTTCAGCAACGGCGGAACGGACGGCGGGGCGATCCATCTCTCCGGCACTGGCGTGCCGACTCTTGTGCTTGGTCCCCCAACCCGACACGGGCACTGCGCGGCATCCATTGCCGACGAAAAAGACATTCATCACACCCAACAACTGCTTGTCGCGCTTGTGGCATGCATGAACCGTGAGACCGTGGATCATCTGACGGACTTCAAATGCTGATCTCACGCGGCCAGGAGGAAGTATGCTTTCAATTGAATTTTTCTGCCCACTGCCCAACGGCCTGCATGCGCGTCCGGCCTGGGCGTTAAAAGAGCAGTGCAGCGCATGGCGCAGCGACATCCGTTTTATCCACAAACGGCTTAACACTCACGCGGATGCCAAAAGCTCGCTGGCGCTGATCAGTACCGGTACGCTGTTTAATGACAGCTGCGTGCTGGAAATTAACGGCAGCGACGAGGAGCAGGCCCGACGCGTGCTGGAGGCGTATCTCACCGGCGCGTTTATCGACAGCGACAGTATTCCCTCCGGCGACGCGCCGCACGTTGCGCATCCCCTGCCCCGTTCGCTTGTAAGGCTTGCTCCCCACCTTCAGCACGGCATTACGCTCGCCAGTGGCATCGGGGCTGGCACTCTGCGAGGCTGGCAGAGCGATAACCTCAAACGTTATTGTCAGATCCCCGCCTCGCCGGAAGATATTACCCGCCTGGAACACAGCCTGGCGACGCTGGCTGAACAGCTCAACCACCGCCTGCGCGGGCTGGACGGCGAGAGTAAAACCATTCTCAGTGCGCATCTTTCGCTGATCCAGGATGAGGAGTTTGGCGGCACCATACGCCGACTGATCGCCGAGGAGCGGCTAAGCCTTGCGGAGGCGATCATTCGTAATATGGAGCTGATCTGCGACAAGCTGTCGCTCTCCGCCAGCGACTACCTGCGTGAACGCGTCAGCGATATTCGAGACATCAGCGAGCAGCTTCTTAACATTACCTGGCCGGCGTTGCAGCAAACCTCCGCATTCACCCTCAGCGCTCCCACTATTCTGGTGGCGGAAGATCTGACGCCCAGCCAGTTTCTCAGCCTCGACACGCAGTATCTGAAAGGCATGGTGCTTGAAAAAACAGGCCGGACGTCGCATACGCTGATACTGGCACGCGCGGCCTCCGTGCCTGTGCTGAGTGGTTTAACGGTCGCCTCGCTGGCGCCGTTGATGGGAAAAGAGGTCATTCTGGACGGCATCTGTAGCGTGCTGGTCGTTGAACCCAACGACGCGGTGAATGATTACTACAGCGTGGCGCAGCGCCTTGCCGACCGACGCCACCAGCAGCAGATCAAAGATGCGGGTCTTCCAGCGCTCACCCGCGACAACGTACCGGTAGAGATTGCCGCCAACATCGGCAGCGCGCTGGAAGCGCCCGGGGCGTTTACCTGCGGCGCGCAGGGTATCGGGCTGTTTCGCACTGAAATGCTGTATATGGACAGAGACTCCGCGCCGGACGAGCAGGAGCAATTCGAAGCCTATCAGCAGGTGCTGCTCTCCGCGCAGGGCAAGCCGGTCATCTTTCGCACAATGGACATCGGCGGCGATAAGCAGATCCCTTACCTGAACATACCCCAGGAAGAAAACCCGTTCCTCGGCTATCGTGCCGTTCGTATTTATCCCGAATTTGCCGATCTCTTCCGCACCCAACTGCGCGCGATCTTACGCGCAGGTGCCAGCGGCAATGCGCTGTTGATGATCCCGATGGTGCACAGTCTCGATCAGATTTTATGGATCAAACAGGAGCTGCAAAACGTTCGTGACGCCCTGGCCTCACAGGGGTTACGTCACACCGCGCACCTGCCGCTGGGGATCATGGTTGAAGTGCCTTCAGTCTGCTTTATCATCGATCACTTCTGCGAAGAGGTGGATTTCTTCAGTATCGGCTCGAACGATATGACTCAGTATCTCTACGCTGTCGATCGCAACAACCCGCGCGTTTCGGCGCTGTATAACCCCATCACACCATCTTTTTTACGCATGGTTCGCCAGATAGTCACCGCAGCGCATCGTTACGGGAAATGGGTCGGCATTTGCGGGGAACTTGGCGGAGAGCAGCGCTACCTCCCTCTTCTGCTTGGTCTGGGCTTAGATGAGTTCAGCATGAGCGGGCCGCGCATCCCTGCGGTAAAAACCCAGCTGCGTCAGCTGGACATGGCGGCCTGCCGGGCGCTGGCAGATAAGGCCTGCGACAGCCGCAGCGCAGAGGAAATTGAAGCTCTGCTGGCGGATTTCACACCGGAAGCGCCGCCGCGTCCCTTGCTGGCGCTGGAGACTATCGTGGTCAATGAGCCGCTGACCTCAAAAGAGCAGGTGCTTCAGTTCTTATGCGGAAATCTTGCGATTCATGGCAGGACCGAAAACCCGCTGGAGCTTGAAGAAGATCTCTGGCAACGCGAAGAGATTGTCACCACCGCCGTCGGGTTTGGCGTGGCGATCCCTCACACCAAATCGCAATGGATACGCCACTCCAGCATCAGCATTGCCCGGCTGGACAAGGCGATTGACTGGGAGTCGGATTTGGGCGACGTCGAGCTGGTGATCATGCTGACGCTCGGCGCTCAGGAAGGGATTAATCACGTGAAGGTCTTTTCCCAGCTGGCGCGGAAGCTGGTCAATAAAACGTTTCGCGAGTCGCTGTTTGCAGCAACGACGCCGCAAAGTATCCTGGATCTGCTGAACGCTGAAATCACGTTCTGACTGTCACTGAAAGCGTGCGCGATACTCCCCCGGCGTCAGGCCAAACTGGCGCCGGAACAGACGGCTAAAATAGTCGCTATCGGCATAGCCGCAGCGCTTCGCCACTTCCCCCACCGGCAGGTGGTATTTTTGCAGGATGGTTCTCGCCTTCGCCATACGCACCCAACGAACGTAATCCACAAAACTCATCGTCCCCTGTTGGGAGAACAGGCGTGACAGATGGTTAGCCGAAATATTAAACAGCGCGGCGACGCTGTCCCGCGACAGGGATTCAGCATAGTTTTCCTGCACCCAGTTACAAATGCTCTGATAGAGGAAATCCCCGCGCGACAGTCCCGGTTCAGGCAGCGACGACACCACTTTCCGGCACCAATGCAGCAGGCTCAGCACCAGCGGTTGAATAATGGCCTGATCCTGCGGGGAAGCGCTCAGGTGCGTCAGGGCCATCAGCATCGCAGCACATTCGCCTCGTTCAGGATGAGGAAGCTCAACGTGTCGCTGCGCAGGCACGGAGCGCCCATGACGGGTATCATGAAACACCAGCCCCAGCCACGACGGCGCAAAAAGAATGCTCAGCAGCATGACCGGTCGTTCAAACACCGGGACGCTGGCGGCCTGGGCGGGAAGAAACAGCATTTCCCCCTGGCAGAGGGTCTGGTGCCCGGTAACCAGTTTGTTGCCATATTCCCCGCGAAGAACGACATCAAGCCGTGGCCAGTCGCGGCTCACGCTTCCGACAGCGTCAGACGCGCCACGTTGAGCAAACCAGACTCGCCCCAGCTGCTGTGGGTTGAGCACCAGGCCGCTCAACAGATCGGCAAAAAACTGCTGATCGGCGGGCAACAGGGTTACGTGCATATCACCCCCTGCGCGCATCCGGGCGTACCAGATCGAAGCGATGGCTGTCACTGATGGCGTAGTAGGCCGTCGGTCCACCCGCACGCAGAATGGGCTGCGCTTTCGCGGTCTGGTAAATCCCCTCTTCCAGCAAACTCTCGGCGATATGGACGCCCACGACTTCGCCGAGCACCAGCCAGGTATCAATCGGTGTCCCATCCGCGCCGGTAAGCTGAATGCACTGTGACAATCGACACTCGAAATTCACCGGGCTTTCCGCCACGCGCGGCGAGCTCACAAGCTGGCTGGCTACGGGCGTCAGGCCTGCAAAGGTAAATTCATCCTCGCCATGAGGGAGCGTGGCGGAGGTTTCATTCATCGCCTCGGCCAGATCGCGCGTTGCGAGGTTCCAGACAAACTCCCCCGTTTCGGTAATATTCCGCACGCTATCCTTCCAGCCGTTGCTGGAAAAACCAATGATCGGTGGGCGATAGTTAAAGCAGTTAAAGAAGCTGTACGGGGCAAGGTTCAGTTGACCGGCCTTATCACAGGATGAGATCCAGCCAATCGGACGTGGACCGATAATGGCGTTCAGCGGGTCGTGCGGCAGGCCGTGCCCCTGAGACGGTTGGTAAAAGTACATATCGCTCTCTCTACGCTGGGGCTGCAACGCGCATTGCCCGGGTTCAGTCTTTCCAGCGTAACGAAATTTCCGTTCAGCGTGAATCGGGACGCCGGGTTTATTGCCAAAAATTCATATGGCGCATGATTGTGACCTTCATCACTTCAAACTTACGGTTTCAGACAGTATCATCAGATAAGTTAAACCCTCGCTGCCAGACGGCGAGGGTTTTCTTTTGGATTGGTTTCTGCGTTACACGCAGCATTAACGACATGGAGTAAAAATGTCCAGACCTACGATTATCATCAATGAACTCGACGCAGAACGTATTGACCGACTGTTGGAGAAACCAGAATTCGCCTCGCTGCCGGTAGCCGATGCGCTGAACGAAGAGCTCGACCGGGCGCAGATGTGTACGCCTGAGACCATGCC
The DNA here is from genome assembly GCF_014982105.1 of Enterobacter cloacae complex sp. P18RS. Taxonomy (NCBI): domain Bacteria; kingdom Pseudomonadati; phylum Pseudomonadota; class Gammaproteobacteria; order Enterobacterales; family Enterobacteriaceae; genus Enterobacter; species Enterobacter cloacae complex sp. P18RS. The sequence continues at coordinate 122,216 of NZ_JADCKV010000011.1, forward strand.
GCATGATGTGGTCACCATGAACAGCCAGGTGAAGTTCCGCAACCTGACCACCGGAGAGGAGCTCACTCGTACGCTGGTCTATCCGGCGCAGATGACCGACAGCAGCACGCAACTGTCGGTGCTGGCACCCGTGGGCGCAGCGCTGCTTGGACTGCGCACGGGCGATACCATCCACTGGGAACTCCCGGGCGGCGCCTCAGCTCACCTGGAAGTGCTTGAGCTGCTCTACCAGCCCGAAGCCGCTGGCGATTACCTGCGTTAATCCCTTCTGAACAAGCGACCCCGCTTTGCACAGAGGATGCACCCGCATCCTCTTTCCGCAAATTCACCCTATTGTGCTATACCGGACAAAAACCGCTTAATCCACGCTTAGTCTGTTGTAGTGCCGTGGGGACGGTCATGGGTGAGATACTTGTTATCACACTGGTTTTTCTCATCATCCTGGCGATCCTCGTCGTGGCGGTGCTGTATCTTGAGCGCCACTGGTGAGTGAGGAACCTCACACAACGCCGCCGGGGAAGGCATTCACCAGTCCCTTCACTTTCTGCTGCGCTGCCTCCGGGGTGTCTGCGCCAGGCACCAGGATCACCTTGCGGCACTCCTCCTCCCGTTTTTCGAAGATCTTATAGGCGCGTTCCGCATCAGCCAGCGGAAGATAGTGGGTCACAATATCTTCTGGGGTAAGCAGCCCTTTTTCGATGAGCGGCAGCAGCTCTCCCAGCCAGGCATGGACGTGGGTCTGCCCCATCTTAAAGCTCAGCCCTTTATCGAAGGCATCGCCAAACAGGAAGCCGTGAATAAAACCGGCGTACACGCCCGGCACGCTGACCACGCCGCCGCGCCGCACCGCAGCAATGCACTGGCGCAGGGCTTTGCCGCTGCTGCCTTCAATTTTCAGGTTACTGAGGATCGTTTCCGTGGTGCTGCCTTTGGCCTCAAACCCGACGGCATCAATCACCGCATCCACTCCGCGCTGTCCGGCCGTTTGCTCAATGATTTTCTCCGCCGCGTCGTTATCGTCATCAAAGTTAATCGGGATCGCGCCGTAGCGCTCCTGGGCAAACCGCAGTCGATAGGGATGATGGTCAACCACGAAAATCTGCTCTGCGCCGAGAAGCCGCGCGCAGGCAATGGTCAGTAACCCCACCGGCCCGGCCCCGAATACGGCGACGCTGGAGCCTTTCTGGATCTGCGCATTTTTTGCCGCCTGCCAGGCGGTAGGCAGAATATCTGACAGGAAAAGCGCTTTGTCGTCAGACAGCAGCTGGGGCACTTTAAACGGCCCCACGTTGCCTTTCGGGACGCGCACATACTCCGCCTGTCCGCCCGGCACGCCGCCGTAAAGATGGCTGTAGCCAAACAGCGCGGCAGGGGCGGGAATTTGCTTTTTGTTCAGCGCCGCGCCCTGCCCGCGGTTCGTGTTTTCGCAGGCCGCGTACTGTTGCATCTGGCAAAAGAAGCAGTCACCGCAGGCAATCACAAACGGGATCACCACCCGGTCACCTTTCTGCACGTTTTTCACTTCGCTCCCGCACTCCACCACCTCGCCCATAAATTCATGACCAAAGATATCGCCGTGCTGGACCTTGGGAATTTTTCCGCGATAAAGATGCAAATCAGAACCACAGATCGCCGTGGCCGTTACGCGCAGGATGATATCGTCAGGCTGTTCGATGCCCGGATCGGGGACATTATCGACCCGAACATGATGTGGACCGTGATAGGTGAGAGCTTTCATGCAACCTCCGAAAGGGTGTGGGTAAGCTTATAAAAGGGTAGCTACCTCTCGGGATCTGCCCCGGAATCCGGCTGTTTTGAGATTTATCCTGGCGAGATAAAAAAGTGCTGTCGGGATTACAGAAACCATTTATATTTTGTGGTTGAATGATTTCAGCGTTTATTCACAAGGAGAAACGGTTATGTATCAAACAATCATTATGCCGGTTGATGTTTTCGAAATGGAACTGAGTGATAAGGCTGTACGTCACGCGGAATTTCTCGCGCAGCAGGACGGAATTATTCACCTTCTGCATGTTTTACCGGGCTCTGCCAGCCTGAGCCTGCATCGTTTCGCTGCTGATGTGCGTCGTTTTGAAGAGCATTTACAGCACGAAGCCGAGACACGCCTGCAAACCATGGTCGGGCATTTCAGCATCGATCCTTCCCGCATCAAAACCCACGTCCGGTTCGGTAGCGTGCGCGACGCCGTTAATGAGCTTGCCGGGGAATTAAATGCCGACGTGGTAGTGATTGGTTCACGTAACCCTTCCATCACCACTCACCTGCTGGGGTCGAACGCCTCCAGCGTGATCCGCCACACCCACATTCCGGTGATGGTCGTGAGATAAAAAAAGAGGCCACCTTTTGGTGGCCTCTGGCATTGCAGGTGTCGTCTTGCTTTCTTTTATTATGCGGTTTTGGTGCGGATCAGATAATCAAACGAGCTCAGCGACGCTTTCGCACCTTCGCCAGTGGCGATGATGATCTGTTTGTACGGCACGGTGGTGCAGTCGCCCGCCGCAAATACGCCCTTCACGCTGGTTTCGCATTTCGCATCAATGATGATCTCGCCCATGCGGTTGCGCTCAATCGCGCCTTCCAGCCAGGTGGTGTTTGGCAGCAGGCCAATCTGAACAAAGATCCCTGCCAGCGCCACGCTGTGGATATCGCCACTCACGCGGTCACGGTATTCCAGACCGGTCACTTTGCTGCCGTCGCCTTTCACTTCTGTCGTCTGGGCATTGAGCACAATATCGACGTTATTCAGGCTACGCACCTTATCCTGCAACACCTGGTCCGCTTTCATCTCCGGGGCGAATTCCAGCAGGGTAACGTGTTCAACAATTCCCGCCAGATCGATAGCCGCTTCCACGCCGGAGTTACCGCCGCCGATCACCGCTACGCGTTTACCTTTGAACAGCGGGCCGTCACAGTGCGGGCAATAGGTCACGCCTTTGGTGCGATACTGATCTTCGCCCGGGACGTTCATGTTGCGCCATTTCGCGCCGGTGGCAATGATCACGCTGCGCGCCTTCAGCACCGCGCCGGAGGCCGTTTCAATCTGGTGCAAACCACCCTCGACCGCGGCCGGAACCAGTTTGCTGGCGCTCTGGCTATCAATGACATCCACGTCGTAGTCGCTGACGTGCGCTTTCAACGCCCCGGCCAGCTTCTGGCCTTCGGTTTTCGGCACGGAAATGTAGTTTTCAATGTCAACGGTATCCAGAACCTGACCACCGAAACGCTCCCCCATCAGACCGGTACGGATCCCTTTACGTGCGGAGTAGACCGCTGCCGCCGCGCCCGCCGGGCCGGAGCCAACAATCAGTACGTCGTACGCATCGCGTTGGTTCAACTCTTCCGCCGCACGTTTTTCTGCGCCGGTATCCACTTTGGCGACGATTTCGGTCAAGGTCATACGCCCCTGGCCGAACTCCTGACCATTCAGGTAAACCGCCGGAACGCCCATCACGTTGCGCTCGGTGATTTCGTTCTGGAACGTACCGCCGTCAATCGCCGTGTGCTTAATGCGTGGGTTGAGGACTGACATCAGGTTCAGCGCCTGCACCACGTCCGGACAGTTATGGCAGGAGAGTGAGTAATAGGTTTCAAACTCAAAATCACCGTCGATATCGCGGATCTGCTCCAGCAGCGCCTGCGCTTCTTTTGACGGATGACCACCGGTCCACAGCAGCGCCAGCACCAGGGACGTAAATTCGTGCCCCAGCGGAGAGCCCGCGAAACGCGGCCCCTGGTCAGACCCTGGGTTGGCGATCAGGAAAGAAGGCTTACGGACTGCCAGCGTGTTGTCTTCTTTGAAGGTCACCTTCGGCGACAGCTCAGCAATCTCTGTCAGCAGCGCTTTGATTTCTGCCGATTTCGCGCTGTCGTCCAGCGTGGCAATCAGCTCAACAGGTTTGGTCAGTTTCTCAAGGTAGGCCTTGAGCTGGGTTTTCATGTTAGCGTCGAGCATTATTCTTCCCTCTCTTAAAACGTCATCATGCAAGCCGCCTTATACGGGCTGCCTGAATGCAACTTGCATCATGGTGCTGGAATGAAATGGGCGCGGGGAGCGCCCATTGATTGCCGGGTGGCACTTCGTTTACCCGGCCTACGATACTGTAGGCCTGTGCAAGCGTAGCGCCGCCAGGCTTTACAGACTTAGATCTTGCCGACCAGGTCCAGAGATGGAGCCAGCGTCGCTTCGCCTTCTTTCCATTTCGCCGGGCACACTTCGCCTGGGTGAGAAGCAACGTACTGAGCCGCTTTCACTTTGCGCAGCAGGTCAGATGCATCACGGCCGATACCTTCAGCGGTAACTTCGATAGCCTGGATAATGCCCTGCGGGTCAACAACGAAGGTCGCGCGGTCTGCCAGGCCTTCATCTTCACGCATGCTGTCGAAGTTACGGGTCAGGGCGCCAGTCGGGTCGCCGATCATCGCGTATTTGATTTTCGCGATAGTTTCAGAGCTGCTGTGCCACGCTTTGTGGGTGAAGTGGGTATCGGTAGAAACAGAGTAAACGTCTACGCCCAGCTTTTGCAGTTCTTCGTAGTGGTCTGCCACGTCGCCCAGTTCGGTCGGGCAAACGAAGGTGAAGTCAGCCGGATAGAAGAAGAACACGCTCCAGCGGCCTTCGGTATCTTTCTCAGTTACTTCGATGAACTCACCGTTTTTGAACGCCTGGTTTTTGAAAGGTTTAATTTTGGTGTTAATCAAGGACATCTGTACTTCCTCCATGTTTTCGTTGAGATGTAAGGTAACCAACTTTGTTCATCGGGGCTAATGCGTATGCTTTATCAAATCAATCAGCCAAACCTTACAACAACAACAAGACAGCAAGGTGAACCTTTTACAGGAAAGCCTGAAAGTAAAAAGGCCGCCTCAACGGGCGGCCCTGATACCTGAATTCCCCGCAGGTACATTCAGTGCCAGCCGAAGCTGGCGTTGCGTTGCGCTCTACATACCTTGTATCAAGGCCGTAACAGCGGTTTGATTACAGCATCCGTGCGCGCATTGAGCAATGCATAAGAGGGATAGTCCTGCCTATGGTTGTGATAGGCAGAATCGAACAGGTCTCAGAAACGTTATAAATTTAATTTCATTATAAATTTCGCGCTATATATAAATGCCAGTTGTCATTCAAATAATTCAATCACACTTTAAAGATAAAATTATCTTAATAAATCTTGAAGTTGTGTTTCAATAATCCAAAGCCGTGATATATTAAGATCACTTAATTTTTAAATTAAGCGAGTTACCCCCACGGATTGTTAAAGGTAACTTCTCTCTGTCGTACTCCATGATGTGATAACGACAGCAAACACAGCACACTCAGGACGAAACATGGCCAACCTCTACGACCTAAAAAAATTCGATCTCAATCTGTTAGTCATCTTCGAATGCATTTACCAACATCTCAGTATCAGTAAGGCTGCCGAGACACTTTATATCACGCCATCCGCCGTGAGCCAGTCGCTGCAACGTCTGCGTGGCCAGCTCAATGACCCCCTGTTCATCCGCTCAGGTAAGGGAATTACGCCGACCACGGTGGGCACCAACCTGCATCATCATCTTGAACAGAATCTCAACCAAATTGAGCAGACGATCAACATGATGCATCACTCGGACATCAAGAAAAAGTTCGTTATCTATTGCTCTCAAATGATGTCGCCCGGCTATATGCTCGAACCAATGAAGCTGCTAATGTCAGAGGAAAATTACGAGATAGAACAACGAGATATGCTTATCTCTCCGGAATCCGCAGAGGACCTGCTCGCCTACCGCAAAGCCGACCTGATCTTTACTATTGCCCCAATTAAGAATCGCTCTGTGGTGTGTTCTCACTTTGCCACGGTGCCAATAGCGTTAATCTGCCGAGAAAACCATCCAAGACTCGCCGATACGGTCAGTCTTGAAGCGTTATACCGGGAAAAATTCACCTTTTACCAGAGTGCGCACCCGGGCGTTAAAGAGTTCCAGAATCGCGCCAATGACCTTTTCCCGGAAAGAGATATTGCTTTTCGCACGGACTCCATCATTTCGCTTATCTCCATGGTCAGTTCATCTGATCTGTTAGGCTTTATACCCGTATCAATCTATGAAGCCTATAAAGAGACGTTAAAAATAAAACGGATCGCCGCCCCATTTGAATTGCCCGAAATACATGTCTATATGCTTTACAGCCGTTCATCGCTGAACAGCAGCGTTTTTTCAACGTTCATTGAGAAAATGCATAAACTCTGTCTTTCCGCTCCGTCTGCGTAAAATCATTTATATGATGAATACAAAAATCGCAAACTGAAAAAATGATCCCGTGAAAATAATGAAAAATGATTTCATAATATCGTCTTAATTTTTTCCAGACATTTAACACGCAGGATGCGATTAACCATGTCGATCTATAAAATCCCTTTACAGGAAAATGTTTTAGACGCTTCAGCGGAACGCATAGACTGGACGCTAAACAATTTCTCCAGGGTATGCGTTTCCTTTTCCGGTGGAAAAGATTCTACCGTGATGCTGCATCTCGTTGCCCAGCAAGCACGGCAATTAAAGCGAAAAATAGATGTCATCTTTCTGGACTGGGAAGCGCAATTCTCCTCAACCATTCAGCATGTTGACACGATGAGAATGCTGTATCGGGATGTTATCCATCAGTTCTGGTGGGTAGCGCTTCCGCTCACGACCCAGAACGCCCTGTCACAGTTTCAACCTGAATGGCAGTGCTGGGAACCCGGGACAAACTGGGTTCGCCAGCCACCGGAAGATGCCATTACCGATTATCACTATTTCGATTTTTATCAGCAGGGAATGACGTTTGAAGTCTTCGTGCGAGAGTTTGCCGAATGGTATGCGCAAAAACGTCCTGCCGCCGTCATGGTGGGGATCCGCGCCGATGAATCCTACAACCGCTTTCTGGCTATCGCGTCGGCACGTAAGCAGCGCTTTTCTGACGATAAACCCTGGACGACCGTCGCACCGGGCGGGCACACCTGGTACATCTACCCTCTGTACGACTGGAAAACCGCCGACATCTGGACGTGGTTCGCGAAATCAAAATGTTGCTATAACCCGTTATACGACCTGATGTACAAGGCGGGGGTGCCGCCGCGTTATATGCGCATCTGCGAACCGTTTGGCCCGGAACAGCGTCAGGGCTTGTGGCTCTATCATGTCATTGAACCCGAACGCTGGGCGGCGATGTGTGAGCGTGCCTGCGGGGTGCGCAGCGGCGGTATTTATGCCGGGCACGATAACCATTTTTATGGCCACCGGAAGATCCTGAAACCAGACCATCTTGGCTGGCGCGAATACGCCATGCTGCTACTCGACAGCATGCCGCAAAATACGGCGGAACATTACCGCAATAAAATCGCGGTTTATCTCCACTGGTATCAAAAGCGAGGCATGAACGATATTCCCGATACGCAGGAGGGTGACATTGGTGCAAAAGATATCCCCTCCTGGCGACGCATTTGTAAGGTTTTACTCAACAATGACTATTGGTGCCGGGCACTTTCGTTTAGCCCAAATAAGCCCAAACACTATCAGCGCTACAGCGACAGAGTGAAAGCAAAACGCAAGGAATGGGGAATTTTATGCAACAACGAATAATCACCGAAATGGAAACGTACCTTCAGGCACTTTCTGAGGAAGAGCGAATAACCGCTATTAATGCGTTTCGTCAGGCATTACATGAAATCAGCCCTTTTCGCGATCAGCCCGTCGATTGCGTATTGTGGATAAAAAAGACAAACATCAGCGCTAACGATTACAACCCAAATAACGTCGCGCCACCGGAAAAGCGGCTGCTCAGCAAGTCACTGGAGCTGGATGGATTCACACAGCCTATCGTGGTGACGGAAAATGCGCCACAGCACTACGAAATTGTCGATGGTTTTCACCGCCATGATATCGGCAGTAACCGGGCGACCCTGAAGCGCCAGCTTAAGGGTTACCTTCCTGTCACCTGCCTGCGTAAAGCGCGGCAGGAAAAGTTCGACCGCATGGCTGCGACCATTCGCCACAACCGCGCGCGCGGACGCCACCAGATCAACGCCATGTCAGAAATCGTGCGCGAGCTGGTGCTTATGGGCTGGAGTGAGCAGAAAATTGGCCAGGAGTTGGGTATGGATAGCGACGAAGTGCTGCGCCTCAAACAAATCAACGGTCTGCTCGAACTCTTCGCAGACCGTCGTTTTTCTGAAGCCTGGACGGTGAAATAGTCAGAGCGCGTTTAACCGCGCTGCCGCTGCCAGCAGCGTCGATTCCTGCTTCGCAAAGCAAAGTCGGATCAGCTTATGCGGGAAGGGATCGGCGCAGAACACCGACAGCGGAATGGCCGCCACGCCCACCTCTTTCGTCAGCCACTGGCAGAAACTCACGTCGTCCAGATCGGAAATCGCGCTGTAGTCGGCCAGCAGGAAATAGGTCCCTTCACAGGGTAAAATCTCCAGACGGCTTTTGCTCAACGCAGCCACAAACCGATCCCGACGCGCACGGTAGAAATCCGGTAGCTCACGGTAGTGTCCGGGTTCGCTGCGCAGCATATCCGCCAGCGCCAGCTGAGCGGGTGTGTTCACCGCAAACGTCAGATACTGATGCACTTTACGCAGCTCAGCGCTGATGGCGGCGGGCGCCACGCAGTACCCGACCTTCCAGCCGGTCATATGGTAGGTTTTGCCAAATGACGATACCGCGATTGCACGCTCACGAAGCTGCGGATGCGCCAGCACGCTGGCATGCCCCTCTTCGGCAAAGCAGATATGCTCATACACCTCGTCGCTCAGAACATAGATTTCACGTTCGGCGATGGCCTGCCACAGGGCGGCAAAATCGCTCTTCTGCCACACCGTCGCCGATGGGTTGTGCGGCGTATTCAGGATCACCAGCCGGGTTTTATCGCTCAGCAGCGCGGCAAACGCCTGCCAGTCCGGACGAAAATGCGGCGGCTGGAGCGCCACGCGTTTCACTACGCCGCCGGCCAGTTCAATCGCCGGGGCGTAGCTATCGTAGCTTGGGTCAAAACAAATCACCTCATCGCCGGTACGCACCAGGGCGGTTATCGCCGCATACAGCGCTTCGGTCGCCCCTGCGGTTACCGTGATATCGCTGTTCGCATCAGGTTTATAGCCATACAGCTCAGCCGTTTTATCCGCAATGGCTTCACGCAACGCCTGCACGCCGGTCATCGGCGCGTACTGGTTTGCCCCCTGCGCCACGTGGTACGCCAGACGCTCCTGCAAATAGCGCGGGCCGTCAAAATCCGGGAACCCCTGCGAGAGGTTAATGGCGTTATGCTGCTGCGCCAGAGCGCTCATCCGGGTAAAAATCGTCGTGCCGAGATTTGGAAGTTTACTCTGCGGGATCAACGGGTTATTGCTCATTGTAGTGTGCCTGCCTGTAATACTTATGTTGCTGACACTATAACACGATGTTAGTCTTTGGCAATCAAGACGCTTAGACGTCTAAACGATATAAATATTCCTGACCGAGAGGGTAAAAGGAAATGACAGACAACCTGCAACTCACACACCTGGTCGAGGCCTGCCGCTGGATTGGCGCTAAAGGCTGGGCGCCCGCTACCGGCGGCAATATGTCCGTGCGTCAGGATGAACACCTATGCTGGCTGAGCGAATCCGGAAAAGATAAAGGCAGCCTGACCACCGCCGATTTTCTACAGGTTGAAATCGCCACCAACCGTGCGCCGTCTGGCCGTAAACCGTCGGCAGAGACCGGGCTGCATACCCTCATCTATCGCCTGTTTCCCGAGGCTAACGCCGTCCTGCACGTTCACACCGTCAATGCCACGGTGCTGTCGCGTCTGGTCAACGAGGCCGAGCTGAAGATCACCGGTTTCGAGATGCAAAAATCCCTTACCGGGCAGACCACGCACCAGGATACGGTGGCCATCCCGGTGTTTGATAACGACCAGGACATCGACGCCCTCGCCTCGCGCATCGCCCATTACGCGCAGGAACGCCCGCTTAATTATGGTTTTCTTCTGCGCGGTCATGGCTTAACCTGCTGGGGACGCGACGTGGCCGAAGCCCGCCGTCATCTGGAAGGGTTAGAATTCTTATTTGAATGCGAAATGCGTTTACGACAATGGGAGAGAGTATGATTCGCGCGATTGTGACGGATATTGAAGGGACCACCAGCGATATCCGTTTTGTCCATGATGTTTTGTTCCCCTACGCGCGTGAGCGGCTGGCGGCCTTTGTGACCGCGCAGCAGTACGCCGAGCCGGTCAAATCGATTCTGGACAACCTGCGCGATGAAATCAGCGCTCCGCATGCCAGCGTCAGCGATCTCATCAACGTACTGTTTACCTTTATGGATGAAGACCGCAAATCGACGGCGCTCAAAGCCCTGCAAGGCATCATCTGGCAGGACGGTTACGTCAACGGTGACTTTACCGGACACCTCTATCCTGACGTGCTGCCCGCGCTGGAAAAATGGAAGGCGCAAGGGATTGATCTCTATGTTTATTCCTCTGGCTCTGTCGCCGCGCAGAAACTGTTATTTGGCTACAGCGACGAAGGTGATATTACTCATCTGTTCAGCGGCTATTTTGATACCCACATTGGCGCCAAGCGCGAGGTGCAGTCTTATCAAAATATTGCGGCGCAAACGGGCATTGCCCCGTCGCAGATCCTGTTTCTGTCGGATATTCATCAGGAGCTGGACGCGGCTGAACAGGCGGGTTTTCGCACCCTGCAACTGATTCGCGGTGAAGATGACGGCGCAAGCTATCATCATCAGATCCACCAGTTTGACGAGATTAATCCGGAGCAGATCCCTTCATGAGCGCATTGACCATTTATTCCGATAAAGACGCCAGTCAGCACCAGTGGCACAGCACCGACGCCGCCGAGATTGCCCAACAGCTCAACGCCAAAGGCGTGCGGTTTGAACGCTGGGCTGCGGATCGCGATTTAGGGCACGATCCCGCGCCTGAAGCCGTGATCGCGGCCTATCAGCATGCGATCGACAAGCTGGTGGCAGAGAAAGGCTACCAGAGCTGGGACGTGATCAGCCTGCGCGCCGACAATCCGCAGAAAGAGGCGCTGCGCGCGAAGTTTCTGAATGAACACACTCACGGCGAAGACGAAGTGCGCTTTTTCGTGGAAGGGGCGGGATTGTTCTGCCTGCACATCGGCGATGAGGTGTATCAGGTGCTGTGCGAGAAAAACGACCTGATTTCCGTTCCCGCGGGCACGCCGCACTGGTTTGATATGGGCTCAGAGCCGAACTTTACGGCGATTCGTATTTTCGATAACCCGGAGGGTTGGGTCGCACAGTTTACCGGGGATGCGATTGCGGATGCGTATCCACGCCTGGCATGATCTTTTCTCCCTCTCCCTTGTGGGAGAGGGCTGGGGTGAGAGGAAACATACGGCTCTGGTGGTCAGTTCCATATTCAGACATTAATCAAATACTGGCGATAATCCTCTGCAAATCAGCGCCAACCAGCCTCGCCAGATGCACAAACTCCACCACGTCTAACCTGCGTTCACCACTTTCAACTTTAGCGATAAACGATTGAGGTTTACCCAATGCCTCAGCCAGTTGTGCCTGAGTAATGCCTCTCTCTTTACGGGCTTTCTTTAATCCATTTATAACAAGCTGGTATTCTTCTGAATAAACTGAGGTCATTGTTCCGATTCCATACAAATATCCTGAAATCGAATATCCACCTATTGCCTTTTTATCCCAAAACAGGTTAATTGAGTGCGTAACGCAAACCTGTAAGGAGTAAAGAATGCAACGTCAAAACTGGCATCCTGCCGATATTGTTGCGGCACTAAAGAAACATGGAACAAGCCTGGCTGCGTTGTCCCGAAAGGCTGGCCTTTCCTCATCCACACTCGCAAACGCGCTTACCCGACCATGGCCCAAAGGTGAATTGCTTATCGCACAGGCGCTAGATATCCCGCCTGATGTGATATGGCCGGAAAGATATTTTGATGAAAAGGGAGCGCCAGTATTTCGTCAGATGAGGAATACAAAAAAGAGAAATCTGTCTTCAACATGATCAACGCCTTCTCCCCCTCACCCCAACCCTCTCCCTCAAGGGAGAGGGGGTTGAAGAGACTTCACATACCCCACCAGCTGATCCAGCACCACGCCCCACCCCTCGTGGAAGCCCATTTGCTCATGCTGCTCACGGATTTCCTTCGTCGGATGACGCGCAATCGCCGTGTAGCGGGTTTTGCCCTCCCCAACGTCCTCCAGCAGCAGGATCGCCGTCATAAACGGCTTTTCGGCAGGCTTCCAGCCCTCGGTATAACCGTCGGTAAAGACCAGCTTGTTCCCCGGGTCGATTTCAAGAAACACGCCCCGGTTATCCATCCGCTGCCCATCCACCTCAAATATGGTATTGAACCGCCCACCCACGCGCAGATCGAGGTCGCAGTCGATCACCTTATGCGGTGCAGGGATGAAGAAGTTTTTGATGTGGTCCGGCGTGGTCCAGCAGAGCCACAGCAGGTCGCGCGGTGCATCCACCACGCGCTCCAGTTTTAAGTCTGTGTCAGGATCGAGCGTCACGATGTTGTCCTCTCAGGGAACGCCCTTAAAGGATAGCCGGACTCAGGCAAATTTCCCTTTCGCTACCTCGTCCGGTGTGACCACGCCTGTATCCAGCACCCAGCCGCTAATCAGCGAGGCGGGGGTGACGTCAAACGCCGGGTTATAGACCTGCGCCTCTTGCGGCGCCCACTGCACCGCGCCAAAGCTCCCCGCCACGCCCGTCACTTCACTGGCCGCGCGCTGCTCAATCGGGATTGCGTCACCGTTCGGGCAGTCCGGGTCGAGGGTCGTTTGCGGGGCAGCGACGTAGAACGGAATGCCGTGAAACTTCGCCAGCACCGCCAGGGAATAGGTGCCGATTTTGTTCGCCACGTCGCCGTTGGCGGCAATGCGGTCTGCACCCACCCACACGGCGTCCACCTGCCCTTTTGCCATCAGGCTGGCGGCCATGGAGTCGGTAATCAGCTGATACGGTACGCCCAGCTCGCCGAGTTCCCACGCGGTCAGCCTGCCGCCCTGCAATAGCGGACGGGTTTCATCCACCCAGACGTTGCTTACCTTGCCTTCCTGATGCGCGCGAGCAATCACCCCCAGCGCGGTACCGACGCCCGCCGTCGCCAGCCCGCCGGTGTTGCAGTGGGTCAGCAGACGGCTGCCGGGCTTCACCAGCGCGCTGCCCGCACTGGCAATAGCGTCACAGAGCCGTTTGTCTTCGTCAATCAGCCGCAGCGCTTCAGCCACCAGCGCCGGAATATAATCTTCCTGCCACAGCGCAATCTTCATGCGATCGAGGTTATTCATCAGGTTCACCGCCGTCGGGCGGGAGGCGCGCAGGGTTTCCAGCGCCACCGCCAGCTCGTCGCGGCTTTTGCCGCTTTCCGCTAACAGCGCCAGCAGCAGGCTTGCAGAGAGTCCAATCAGCGGCGCGCCGCGCACCCGCAGGGCGTGGATGTGCCCGACCAGCGCCTCGACCGTCGAGGCATCCAGCCAGCGTTTCTCCTGTGGAAGCGCCTGCTGGTCGAGAATAAAGAGCTGATTATCCGCCACCCGCAGGCTGGTCGTCTGTAATGTCTGCATGTCGTTAATTCCCTGTTGCGTTGTTGTAGCACATTGTGTCAGGATGAAATCCAGATGTATAGACGTCTACATGTCTTAATTAGCAAAACTGAGGAGCAGGCCATGTCGCAATACCGTACCTTTACCGCTCAGGACGCCGTGGAGTATGCCAGGCAGTTTGGCGGACTTGACGATCCTTCATCGCTGGTAGAGGCGCAGGAAATCGGCGACGGCAACCTCAACCTGGTCTTTAAAATTTTCGACCGCGCGGGCGTGAGCCGCATCGTCGTTAAGCAGGCGCTGCCCTATGTACGCTGCGTCGGCGAATCCTGGCCGCTGACGCTTGATCGTGCCCGTCTTGAAGCGCAAACCCTGGTCGAGCATTACCAGCACAGCCCGCAGCACACGGTGAAAATCCACCACTTTGACCCGGAACTGGCGGTGATGGTGATGGAAGATCTCTCCAGCCATCGCATCTGGCGCGGCGAGCTGATTAACAACATTTACTACCCCCAGGCGGCGCGTCAGCTGGGGGAATATCTGGCTCACACCCTGTTCCACACCAGCGATTTTTATCTGCATCCGCACGATAAAAAAGCGCGGGTAGCGAAATTCATCAACCCGGAGATGTGCGAGATCACCGAAGATCTGTTCTTTAACGATCCGTACCAGATCCACGCGCGCAACAGCTACCCGGCCGAGCTGGAAAACGACGTTGCCGCCCTGCGCGACGACGCCCAGCTTAAAATCGCCGTGGCCTCCCTCAAGCACCGCTTTTTCTCGCACGCCGAAGCCCTGCTGCACGGAGACATTCACAGCGGTTCGATTTTTGTGGCCGACGGCAGCCTGAAGGCCATCGACGCTGAGTTCGGCTATTTTGGGCCGATTGGCTTTGACGTTGGCACCGCCATCGGCAACCTGCTGCTGAACTTCTGCGGCCTGCCTGGGCACCTCGGCATTCGCGATGCCGCCGCCGCGCGCGAGCAGCGCCTGAACGATATTCAGGAACTGTGGAACACCTTCGCGGAGCGCTTCCAGGCGCTGGCAAACGAGAAAGCCCGCGACGCCGCACTCAGCGCGCCGGGCTATGCCTCCGCGTTCCTGAAAAAGGTCTGGCATGACGCCATCGGGTTCTGCGGCACCGAGCTGATTCGCCGCAGCGTCGGGCTTTCACACGTGGCGGATATCGATACCATCCAGGATGAAGCCATGCGCCACGAATGCCTCCGCCATGCAATATCCCTCGGTAAAGCGCTGATTGTCATTGCCGACCGCATCGACAGCGCGGAAGAGCTGGTGGCGCGAGTGCGGCAGTACAGTTGAGAACGTTTGCCCGGTGGCACTGCGCTTACCGGGCCTACGGGTGCAAAATGTAGGCCGGGTAAGGCGAAGCTGCCACCCGGCAAAAACTCACCCCAGATACTCAATCACCGACATCCCGCCGTTATAGTCCGTGCTGTAAATAATCCCCTGCGCATCCACAAACACGTCGCACGACTGGATCACCTGCGGGCGGTTGGGCCGCGTATCCATCATCCTCTCCGGCGCCGCGGGCACCAGCGCTCCCGTTTCTACCGGGCGATACGGATTGGAAATGTCATACGCGCGCACGCCCGCGTTCTGGTACGTCGCGAAGATCAGCGTTGAGCTGACGAAGCTTCCCGGCCGGTTCTCGTGCAGGTTGTGCGGGCCGAAATGCGCCCCTTTCGCCACGTAGTCAATTTCATCCGGCTGCGGGAAGGTGGCAATACTTACCGGATTCGACGGCTCGCGGATATCAAACAGCCAGATCAGCTTTTCGCCGTCCTGCTGGTTATCCAGCACCGCCTCGTCCAGTACCACCAGCAGGTCGCGATCCGGCAGCGGCAGCGCGGTGTGCGTCCCACCGCCAAACGGCGGGCTCCAGTTACGGTGGCTAATGAGCTTAGGCCGGGTGCGGTCCTTCACGTCCAGCAGCGTCAGGCCGCCGTCACGCCAGCTGCCATACGCGGTGTCGCCGGCAATAATCGCATGGTGCAGCGCGTAGCGTTTGCCTTCCGGCCAGCCCGGCTTCTCACCTTCGGCCTGGTTCATCCCGGGCAGCCACCAGCGCCCCGCGACTTCAGGCTTACGCGGGTCCGCAAGATCGATGATCAGAAAGATGTAATCGGTAAAGCCGTCGATCAGCGCTGACACGTAGGCCCAGCGGCCGCCGACGTACCAGATGCGGTGAATGCCGATGCCACTCAGCGACAGAAAGCCGATTTCGCGTGGCCTGTCCGGCGTGGAGATATCAAAGACGCGAAGCCCGGCGCTCCAGACTTTATCCTGCACGTCGCTGACGGTCTCCCCCACCTGGCGGGTGTAGTAGACCTTCTCATCGGCAAAACGCGCATCGGCAAACAGATCCCGGGCGTTGATCACCAGCAGCAAATCGTCGTGCGCCTGGAGGTGTACGTTCCAGGTACCCGGCGGCGCGGGCACGTAACCTGCGGCTTTTGGTTTTTTCGGATCGCGCACGTCAACAATGGAAAAGCCCTGCGACACCATATGACCGATATAGGCGAAACCACGGTGCACCATCAGCTGTACACCGTCCGGACGACCGCCCTGGTCGCTATGGCCAATCAGCCGCATATTGCGGCTGTATTCGGGTTGAGGTAATGCAGACATGTATAAGTCCTTTCGCCGGATGGCGGCTGCGCCTTATCCGGCCTACAACACCGTAGGCCCGGTAAGCGAAGCGCCACCGGGCATTATTTTGACCTGGCTTCCAGCGTCGCAAACCACGGCGCGATAAAATCTTCCGTCTGGCCCCAGCCTGGAATGATTTTCCCCAGCGACGCCACGTTCACCGCGCCCGGCTGGGCGGTCAGCAGCGCCTGCGGAATAGCCGCCGCCTTGAAATCGTAGGTGGCAGGCGTCGCTTCTCCGGCAATCTTATTGGCGATCAGGCGTACGTTGGTCGCGCCAATCAGCTTCGGATCTACCGCCACGCTCACCTTCCACGGGCTACCCGGCTCGCGCATCAGCTGGAGATCCTGGTTGGAGATGTCGATGCTGTAGAGCTTGATCTCGGTGCGGCCGTTCTCTTTCAGCGCCTTATACGCGCCCTGACTGAAGGCATCCCAGGTCCCCCAGATGGCGTCGATTTTACCTTTCGGGTATTTCGCGAGGATCGCCCCCACCTTGTTGGCGGTGTCGCCCTGCACGTCAGAGGAGACCGCGCCGATGGACTCCAGCTCTTTAATCTCCGGATACTGCTTTTGCAGTTCTTTATACGCCGCCTGACGGCGCTCCATCGGCGGGAAGCCCGCGACCCACAGCTTGACGATATTGGCCTTGCCGTTGAAATCTTTCGCCAGTTGACCAAAAGAGAGGTTGGTCAGGGAGGCATCGTCCTGCTGGGTAACGGTTACGCCCGGGATCTCGCCGTTCACGGCGGTATCAAACACCGAAACTTTAATCCCGGCATCCACCGCCTTCTTTACCAGCGCGGTGGAGTACGGATCGCGCCCCTGAGAGAGAATAATCCCGTCGTATTTCTGGCTGATGGCCTGGTTCACGAAATCCTGGAATCTGGCGTCGTCCCCGTTACTTAAAAACGTGCTGACCTTAAAGCCGAGCTTTTTCCCTTCCTGAATCGCCCCGGCAACAAACTGCGTGGTGTTGTCGTCCGAGCCCAGGTTGCGGATCACCGCAATGCGAATGGGGCCGTCATGGCTGGCAATGGCGGCCGGAACCGGCGCGGGGGTAGCCGCCAGGCCCGGCAAAGAAGTGAGTAATCCAAGAGCTACCAAAGAGAGCGCAATCTTTTTCATTTATTATCCCGTTGTGTTGTCAGCGTTTTTGTATGTAAGTAATCGCCAGTGCCATCGCGAGCACCAGCCCTTTTATAATGTCCATGGCATAATACGGCACGGAGAGCATCACCAGCCCGTTCGACAGCACGCCGAGGATCACCGCCCCCACCAGCGTGCCCAGCGCGTTCGGCTTGCCGGACCCGGCCAGCGAGAACCCGATCCACGCCGCCGCCACCGCATCCATCAGGTAGCCGCCACCCGCATTCACCTGCGATGAACCGATACGCGAAGCCAGCAAAATTCCGCCCAGTCCCGCCAGCAGCGAGGCGATCACGTAGGCCGCCACCTTGTAGCGCGTGGTGCGAATACCGGAGAGACGCGCGGCTTCCGGGTTGCCGCCAATGGCGTACATCCGGCGTCCGTGGGTGGTCAGCGACAGGCCCAACTGCGCCAGAATCGTCACCACCAGCATGACGATCACAATGGTCGGCACCTGCCCCAGCAGGCTGAACGCCGCCGGAATGGTCCCTTCCGCCATGTCGCCGCTCGGCAGCACCATGTTCTCTGTAATCGACCCGCCGTAGCTGTAGGTCATCGCCACGCCCTGGATGACAAACAGGCTGGCAAGGGTCGCGAGCATGTCCGGAATGCGCAGGATGACGATCAGAAAGGCGTTAAACAGGCCGACCAGCGTGCAGAGCGCAAGGGTCAGCAGAATCGACTCGGTGGTGCCGAAGCCGTGCCAGACGAAAAGCGAAATCACCAGCGCGTTCGCCAGCGACGCGGTTGACCCCACCGAGAGATCGAACCCGCCGACGGTCAGCGAAATCGAGACGCCGATGGCAATCACCGTCACGATGGCAATCGAGCGCAGAATGTTGATGATGTTGTTCGGATCGAGGAAGCTGTCCGACGCCAGGCCAAACACCGCCACCAGCGCGACGACGGTCAGCAGCATGCCCCACCTGTAGAGAAAATCGAAAATCTGCTGACGGCCAGACGCCGCCGCGTTCACTGAAAGGGCCTTGCTCACGACGCCGTTCCTCCGGTTGAATAATAAAGTAGTGTCTCTTCCCGGGCCTCGGCTCCGGCGATTTCCGCCACGATGCGTCCGTCCCACAGCACGCAGATGCGGTCGCACAGCCCGACCAGCTCGGCGAACTCGCCCGAGGCGTAAATCACCCCTTTGCCCTCGCGCGCCAGGCCGTCGATCAGCTGAAACAGATCGGTTTTGGCCTTCACATCCACGCCTTTGGTCGGCTCGTCGAATATCAGCACGCTGGCGTCATTGCGCAGCCATTTGCCGATGGCGACCTTCTGCTGGTTACCGCCGGAAAGCCGACGCAGCACCTGCCCCGGCCCGCGCGTGCGCACACCGACGCGGGCAATCACCTCTTCTGCCCAGCGCCACGCCTGACGATGACCAAACAGGCTCCAGCGCGAGAAGCTGTTATCGGCGCACACGGCAAGGTTCATGCTCACCGGCTCGTCGATAAAAATGCCCTCTTTGCGCCGCTCCTCCGGCACCAGCGCCAGACCGCGCAGTACCGAGTCTGCCGGATCGCGCGGTTTCCAGGCCTGATGGTTCAGCTCGCCGCGCGCGACGCGGCTTTTGCTGGCGCCAAACAGCGCCTTGCAGAGTTCCGTTTTCCCCGCCCCCGCCAGCCCGGCAATGCCAAGGATTTCACCTTTGCGCAGGTGCAGGGAGATATCTTTCAGCAGCGCATCGTCGTGCAGCCCTTCCACCCGCAGCAGCGTCTCCTCACCGTGCGGCGGGCGCGGGGGCGGATAGATATCGCTCAGCTCGTGGCCGAGCATCTTCTCAACAATCGCTTCGCCGCTCAGATCCGCCATCGGGCCGGACTCAATCAGCCTGCCGTCGCGCAGCACCGTCAGGGTGTCGCAGATGGCCTTCAGCTCGTGAATGCGGTGAGAGATAAACACCACGCCGATACCCTGCTGTTGCAGACGTCTTACTACCGCAAACAGACGCTCACTCTCGTGCGCGTCCAGCGGCGCGGTGGGCTCATCAAGGATGAGAAAACGGCAGTGGTGCGACAGCGCCCGCGCCAGCAAAATCTGCTGTTTTTCAGCCAGCGTGCAACTGTCGATGGAGCGGCGTACGTCGAGCGAAACATCCAGCTGCGCCAGCGCCTGCCGCGCCTGCTGACGAACCGCGCGCCAGCTGTAGCGGTGCCCCGGATGCGCCAACTGGTCGAGCATGATGTTTTCGGCAATGCTTAACCCGGGGATGAGCGCCACATCCACCTCCTGCTGCACAAGATGGATACCCAGCCGTTTGGCGTCCAGCGGCTCGCGGATACTTACCGGCTGGTTGTTAATGCAGATTTCGCCTTCATAACGATCGTGCGTCCCGCACAGCACCGCCATCAGCGTCGATTTCCCCGCGCCATTGGCGCCGGTCAGCGCATGCACCGACCCGCCGTTCAGGGTGAAATCCACGCGCGACAGGGCCTGAAAGCCGGAAAAGGCCAGGCTGATACCGCGCATCTCAAGGCGACTGGAAACCATCCGCGTAAATCCTTCATTACTCTTCTGATTTAGCGAATTTTTCACAGCTCTTGTTGACTGACAACGACGTAAAAGGCATAAGTTAAAGCAAAATATTATTAGCCATCCGGATGTCCAGACATAACATCGGGTTAGCGCTTGCTAAAAAAGGACAACTTCATGAGCAACACCGATATCCGCGTCGTGCCCGGCCCGGCGAACTACTTCTCTCATCCGGGAAGCCTTGCCCACCTGGATGATTTCTTTACTCCGGAACAGCTTTCCCGCGCGGTGTGGATCTACGGCGAGCGGGCAATCGAGGGCGCACGCCCTTATCTGCCGCAGAGTTTTAACGCGACGGGGGCAAAACATCTGCTGTTTAAGGGCCATTGCAGCGAGCGTGACGTCACCCATCTGGTGAACGAGTCGGGAAGTGAAGCCAGCGTGGTGATTGGCGTGGGCGGCGGTGCGGTAATGGATACCGTCAAGGCCGTGGCGCGTCGTCTGGGCGTGCCGTTCGTAGGCATTCCCACTATCGCCGCCACCTGCGCGGCGTGGACCCCGCTCTCCGTCTGGTACAACGATGCCGGTCAGGCGCTACAGTTTGAGATTTTTGACGACGCCAACTTTCTGGTGCTGGTGGAGCCGCAGATCATCCTTAACGCCCCGGCGGAATATCTGCTGGCGGGCATCGGCGATACGCTGGCGAAGTGGTACGAAGCGGCGGTGCTCGCCCCTCAACCTGAGAGTCTGCCGCTGACCGTGCGTCTTGGCCTGAACGGTGCGCTGGCGATCCGTGACGTGCTGCTGGCACGCAGCGAAGAAGCGCTTGCGGATCAGCAGCGCGGCGAACAGACGCAGGCGTTCCGGGACGTGGTGGATGCGATTATTGCCGGAGGCGGAATGGTCGGCGGTCTGGGTGAGCGCTATACCCGCGTGGCGGCGGCGCACGCGGTGCACAACGGCTTAACCGTGCTGCCGCAGACGGAAAAATACCTGCACGGCACCAAGGTGGCCTACGGCATTCTGGTGCAGAGCGCCCTGCTCGGTCAGGGCGACGTGCTGGCGCAGCTGGTGGCGGCGTACCAGCGCTTCAATCTGCCGACCACGCTTCGCGAGCTGGACGTCGATATTCACAACCGCGACGAGCTGGATAAGGTCATTGCCCACACCCTGCGCCCGGTGGAGTCGATTCACTATCTGCCGGTGACGTTAACGCCTGAGGTGCTGCGCGCCGCGTTTGCGAAGGTGGAATCCTTCAGCCGTTAATCGCGCCAACGGGCTATACCTAATGATGATTCTCTCCACTCTTGCAACGAGGTCATCATGCAGATCGATTTAACAGGTAAAAAGGCGCTGGTTACCGGCGCCAGTCGTGGGCTGGGGCCGCGGGGCAAATTTCCGGCACCGGTCTGGACGTGGACGGCGGTTTGAACGCCTGATCGCATCTTTTTCTGCAAGCCTCTGTCGCCCGGCAGAGGCCTGTTCGAGGCGCCTCGACGATTCGCGTTTTGCCGCTTTCACCCGTTTTTTCTCCGCTCTACAGTACCCCATTAGAAATTCGGAATTTATCTAATAGTCTTATTATTTCCTTATATTTTGTGTGGGCGTACAGTGGAGGTACGGATGAAGATTGTCTGGTCCAATGGTGCAAAAAAAGCATTTTCCAGAATTGACGAGCGGTATCAGCGTCGCATTGAGGTAAAGCTTTCTGAGCTGGATGACCGCTCGGCTCCCCGGCCAGATATCAAAAAAATATCGGCGACCGAAGATCATTTCCGGCTTCGCGTAGGCGATTACCGCATCGTCTATACGCTTCGGGACAATCCTGATAACCATTGTTATGTTTTGGCCGTCAAGCGCAGAACTTCAACGACTTACCTGCATGAGGAGAGTGCCACCTATGGCTGTTCAGCTAATCAAGGACGATAACGGGAAAACGCAGTACGCCGTTATTCCCTATCACGAATATTTTCGTATGCTCTTACAAATGTCAGAAATTGACGACGAAACCGACGACGATCTGGAGGATATTGAAGTCGAACACGATAGTCTGGATGACGTGGAATTGCCCGGAGAAGTATGCAGCATCATGACCTGGCAAAACGTCAGCCTACAGGCCGCCTGGCGCATTTTACTCGGCATGTCCCAGCAGGAGGTGGCGGAGAAGCTTGGCATCAGCCAGTCCGCCGTGTCACAGCTGGAAGCGCTGGACTCCCGACCGCAAAAGCGCACCCGCGAAAAGCTGGCGGCAATTTACGGCTGTAAACAGGAGCAGATCAGCCTCTATTTACCAAAAGAGGGTTAACAGCACTTCGCCCCGCCCTTGCCGCCGTAGCGGGCGTCCTGACGGTCGCGGAAAAATTCTTCGTAGGTCATGGGCGTCTGGTCCGGGTGGTTGACGCGCATATGCTCGACGTAGTTG
Organism: Enterobacter cloacae complex sp. P18RS; assembly: GCF_014982105.1. Lineage (NCBI taxonomy): Bacteria > Pseudomonadati > Pseudomonadota > Gammaproteobacteria > Enterobacterales > Enterobacteriaceae > Enterobacter > Enterobacter cloacae complex sp. P18RS. Next base: position 144,527 of record NZ_JADCKV010000011.1, read on the forward strand.
TCGTAATCCGGCACGCCAATCATCATTTTAGCGGCCTGGCCCATGTATTTACCTGCTTTGGAAAGGGTGTCGAACATAGTTCTGATCTCACAGGAAATGTAGGCCGGGTAAGGCGAAGCCGCCACCCGGCACACGGGTTAATGCGCCCCTTTCGCCTGGGTGACAATCTCGTCCAGGTTCTCAGGCATTGGCTCATACGGCGTCTCTTTCGCCGTCGGTTTGTCGACTTTCAACGCCGCCAGCGCGGTTTTCAGAGAATACAACGCCAGCACCACAACCACCACCATAAAGAAGATGGTCAGCCCGGCGTCCAGACGGTTGTTAAACACCAGCTGCGACAGTTGAGATTCGGTGTACTGTGCCGGGATCTTACCGCTGTCGATCATCGCCTGGAACTTGTTGGCGATCGCCAGGAAGCCCACCTTATTGTCCGGGCTGAAGGCTTTCTGCCAGCCCGCGGTCAGGGTACAGATCAGCAGCCACGCCGTTGGCACCAGCGCCACCCATGCGTAACGCTGGCGCTTCATCTTGAACAGGACTACGGCACAGAGCATCAGGGCCATGCCCGCCAGCATCTGGTTGGCGATACCGAACAGCGGCCACAGGGTGTTAATCCCGCCCAGCGGGTCGACCACGCCCTGATGCAGGAAGTAGCCCCACGCCAGCACGCACAGCGCCGTCGCCAGCAGGTTAGCCGGGAGTGAATCGGTACGCTTCAGGTTCGGGGAGATCACCCCCAGCAGATCCTGCAACATAAAGCGCGCCGCACGCGTACCGGCATCCACCGCCGTCAGAATAAACAGCGCCTCGAACAGAATGGCGAAGTGATACCAGAACGAGACATCCATCAGCCCGCCCAGTGCGCCGTGCAGAATGTAGGCCATGCCCACCGCCAGCGTTGGTGCCCCGCCTGCGCGGGAGATAATTGACTGCTCGCCGACCTCATTAGCGATATGCGTCAACGTTTCAGGGGTAATCGCAAAGCCCCAGCCGCTGACCACCTGCGCGGCAGAGGCAACCACGTCAACGGTGCCGGCCGGGGCCAGTACCGCCATTGGGCTGTTCATCGCAAAGTAAACGCCCGGGTCAATAATACAGGCCGAAACCAGCGCCATAATCGCCACGAAGGATTCCATCAGCATGCCGCCGTAGCCAATCAGGCAGGCCTGATTTTCATTCGCCAGCATCTTCGGCGTGGTTCCGGAGGCGATCAGCGCGTGGAAGCCCGACACCGCCCCACAGGCGATGGTGATAAACAGGAACGGGAACAGGTTACCGGTCCAGACCGGGCCGGTGCCGTCAATAAATTTGGTCAGCGCAGGCATGGTCAGGGTCGGGCGCATAATCAGAATGCCGATCGCCAGCCCGACGATGGTGCCGATTTTCAGGAAGGTGGAGAGGTAGTCACGCGGGGCCAGCAGCAGCCACACCGGCAGCACCGCCGCCACAAAGCCATAGCCCACCAGCATCCAGGTCAGCTGCACGCCGGTGAAGTCGAAGAACGGCGCCCAGGTCGGGCTTTCCGCTACCCAGCCGCCGGAGATAATGGCAAACACCAGGAACACCAGGCCAATAACTGAAACTTCACCAATGCGCCCCGGACGCAGATAGCGGATATAGATCCCCATAAACAGCGCCAGCGGAATGGTGAAGGCGACGGTATAGGTTCCCCACGGGCTGTGGGTCAAGGCTTTCACCACGATCATCGCCAGCACCGCGAGGATGATCACCATGATCATAAAGGTCGCCACCAGCGCAATCACCCCGGCGGTTGCGCCCATCTCCTCTTTCACCAGCTCACCCAGCGAACGACCGTCGCGGCGGGTGGAGACGAACAGCACCATGAAGTCCTGCACCGCGCCCGCCAGCACCACCCCCGCAAGGATCCAGATCATCCCTGGCAGGTAGCCCATCTGCGCGGCCAGTACCGGCCCCACCAGCGGGCCTGCCCCGGCAATCGCCGCGAAATGGTGACCGAACAGCACTTTTTTATCGGTCGGCACGTAGTCCAGCCCGTCGTTATGACGCACGGCCGGCGTCATGCGCGTGCCGTCTACGCCCAGTACCGTCTTCGCGATATAGCGGCCATAAAAACGGTATGCGATCAGATAAATGCAGACGGAGGCGACGACGATCCACAGCGCGTTGATCTGCTCCCCCCGGTTGAGGGCGATATAGCCCAGGGCAAAGGCTCCCACCACGGAGAGCACCGCCCACGTAAGGTATTTCCCTGAGTTGTTCATAGTTGTTGTCCGTTGTTGTGAAACAGTGAGATGTTACATTTTGTTTCTAGAACAACGGATAAAATTTAACAACTTTGAAACGCAATAATGCGTGGTCAAACCAGAGATTTACACCACAGTGTTAAGCCGATCACTTTCAGCTGAATGACTTACCCCAACACCATCGTACTCAACCGACAGGTACAGCACCGCCGCCCCTGCTCGTCGAACACCACGATCTCCCAGCTCTGGCTGGAACGGCCCAGATGCAGCGGCTGACACACGCCGCGTACCTTACCGTGAGAGACCGCGCGGTGGTGCGTGGCATTCAGTTCCGTGCCCACCACGTTCTGCCCGTCACGGGTCATCAGAAAACCGGCCATTGAGCCCAGCGTTTCCGCCAGCGCCGCCGAGGCGCCGCCATGCAGCAGGCCAAACGGCTGGTGGGTGCGGGCATCCACCGGCATCTCCGCTTCCAGCGTATCGTCCCCGAGGCGGGTATAGACGATGCCAAGGTGCCCCACCATCGTATTCAGGCTGGTGGCGTTCAGCTCCTCGAGCGTTAAATGACGTTTCCAGATCATTACGCCCCCAGCGTGGAGCCGCCGTCCACCACGATATCCTGCAAGGTGATATGGCTGGCGGCATCGGATGCCAGGAACAGCACGGTCGCAGCAATCTCCTGTGGACGGGCAATTTTACCGAGCGGAATGCCGAGCTTGAACTGCTCACCAAAGCCGCGAATGCGCCGCTGTTCCGCATCATCGCTGGTCCACAGGGTGCGCTGCATGTCGGTATCCGTTGAACCCGGCGACACCAGGTTACAGCGTACGCCGCTGCCCGCCAGCTCCAGCCCGACGGTCAGCGCCAGGCTTTTCAGCGCCGCTTTCGACGCGCCGTAGGCGCTCATGCCGATGCGCGGCGTGTGCGCCGCGTCAGAGGCCACCGTCACAATCGCCCCCCCCTGCTGATGACGGAACTGGCCCATCGTCTGCTGGAACAGGTTGAACGCGCCGCCGACGTTGACCGCAAAGGTCTGCTGCCAGTCCTCCTGCGAGAGCTGATCCGTCGCGCCCATACGCAGAATGCCCGCCGCGTTAACCAGCACATCGAGCCGCTCAAGGCTGCTGAGCAAATGCCCGCAGACGTCACTCGCCTGCGCCGCATCCGCCACGTCCAGCGTTTCGGTGGCAAACGGATATTCGCCGTGAGGGAAAGCCAGATCGAACCCGGTCACCTGCGCCCCGGCCTCCACAAATGCCAGCGCGGTCGCATAACCAATGCCCTTACCCGCGCCCGTCACCCAGACCGTTTTACCGGTGAAATCAAAAGCCATCACTTCACCTCGCGGGAGAGCAGCGCCCACCAGGCATCGAGGGTCGGATTTTTTGCCAGCATCACGAAATCAATGTCGCCGTGCACTTTGCGCCAGCGGGCGGCCAGCGCCATCATCCTCACTGAATCCAGACCGTAGTCGATCAGGTTTTCGTCATCCATCGGCTCGTCGGACTCGTCCAGCAGCGGCAGGATCAGCTCACGCAGCGCGGCTTTCGTTGTCGGAACGGACGGCAGCAGCTCGTCGGTCATCACCACGCGGCCCGAACGTCCTGCCACGTATTTCAGCGACATCAGGTGCTCGTCGCGGGTGAAATCCGCCAGCGCGTCGGCGATAAAGAACGGTTTGATGTCGCGCATAAAGGCGTCGGTGGCGGTGGTCATGCAGCCGATGTGGGCGTACACGCCGGTGATCAAAAGCTGGTTGCGCCCGGTCTCTTTAAGCATCTGCTCCAGCGGCGAGCGGTGAAACGCGCTGTAGCGCCACTTCACCAGCACGGTGTCCGCTTCGTCCGGGGTCAGCTCAGCGACGATGCGCTGCTGCTCCGGCGAGCGAGTCAGGCCCGGCCCCCACATATCGTTCAGCAGGGCGCGGTCTTCATCGCTCTGATCTTTCGGCTGCGCGGTGTAGTACACCGGAATATTGTGCTCTTTGCAGTACGCGCGCAGTTTAGCGATGTTCGCCACTACCTGCTGCATCATGTCGCTATTTTCGCCCCAGAAGTTCAGGAAGTACTCCTGCATATCGTGGATCAGCAGCGCGGCGCGCTCCGGTTCAAACGCCCAGTTCACTTTACTGGTCGGCAGTTCGGCGGCGGTTGGCAGCGCGTATGCGGTTAATTTTGGAATGGCCATTCTCTGTTCCTCAGCCCCGGGCGCGTTCAGCAAGCCACAGGCGCAACTGTTTCTTATCAACTTTGCCGACCGGCGTGAGCGGAAGCGCATCCACGCTCTCCACGCGGTCCGGCAGCTTAAATTCGGCGACGCCCTGCTCGCGCAGGAAGCGGCGCACCTCCACCGCGCGCAGGGGCTGTTTCACCACCAGGTACGCGCAGCTTTTTTCGCCCAGCAGGCTGTCCTCCATGCTCACCAGCGCGGCGTGGATCACCGCGTCGTGGCGCAGCAGCAGGTTTTCGATCTCTTCGGCGGCGATCTTCTCGCCACCGCGGTTGATCTGATCTTTCTCGCGCCCCTGCACGGTGATGTAACCCTGCTCATCGATGGCGATCAGATCGCCCGAGCAGTAGAAACCGTTGGCATCAAAGGCGCTGGCGTTGTGTTCCGGGCTATTGAAATAGCCGCGGAAGGTGTAAGGGCCGCGCGTCATCAGACGCCCGACTTCCCCGCGCGGCAGCGGGTTGCCGTCCTCGTCCGCCACCCACACTTCATCGTCCGGGCACATCGGGCGGCCCTGGGTATTGATGATGCGCTCCGGCGCATCGTCGAGGGCGGTGTAGTTCACCAGCCCTTCCGCCATGCCAAACACCTGCTGAAGCTGGCAGCCAATTTCCGCCGGAATACGTGCCGCAAGCGTGGCGGAGAGACGTGCGCCGCCTACCTGGAGCAGTTCGAGGGATTTCAGCTGGGCGTTCCCCGCGCCGTCGGCAATCGCCTGCAACCACAGGCTGACCGCGGGCGGCACCAGTGAGGTGACGTTTATCTGATGCTGCTCAATCAGCGGGAAGCAGAGCGTGGCGCTCGGATCGTTAGCCAGCACCACGCAGCCGCCCGCCGTGAAAACGCCTAACGATCCCGGCGAGCTCATGGCGTAGTTATGCGCCGCAGGAAGCGCGTTCAGATAGCGGGTGTGCGCAGTGATACCACAGATTTCGTTGCTGCGACGGATGCTGTAGTCGTAGTCGTTGTGCGTACGCGGGATCAGCTTCGGCGTGCCGGTGCTGCCGCCGGAGAGCTGGAAGAACGCCACTTCGTCGGCGGGCGTCGGGTTCGGGATGAAATTGTCCGCCGGGCGTGCAATCGCCGCCTCCAGCGCGTGTTCGCCCTTATCGCCGCGTAGCAGCACAACGCGTACCGAGCGATGCGCATCCACAAAGGTATTGAGAAAATCATCACCCGCGAACAGCGTGTGGTCGCGATCGGCAATCAGCACGGCGGGTTTGATCTGCTCCGCGTAGGCGTTGAGTTCGCTGCGCTGATGGCTAAAGAGCGCGTTAACCGGTGCGACGCCGATTTGCAGCAGCGCGAAGAAGGTGATGTAGAACTCGGCCACGTTGCCGAGCTGCACCAGCGCGGTCTCGCCGCGATGCAGCCCCTGCGCCTGAAGGACAGACGCCAGATTCGTCACCGCCTGATTAAACGCGCGGTAGGTGATGCGGCGATCGCCGTCAATTATCGCGACCGCATCGTTGTCCGCATGGTCCGTCAGGATGTGGGTCAGCGGCAGATCCTGCCAGTAGCCTTTTTCACGGTAGCGGCGGGCAAAATCCTCAGGCCAGCGGGTAAAAGAGATGGTCATGAGTATTCCTTAGTGCAAACCAAACACGTTGAGCATGGTGGAGAGCTTCACGCCCGTCTCGCGCCACTCGCCCACCGGGGAGGAAGCAGGCACAATGCCCGCGCCGGCAAACAGGCGAACGGTATTTTGATGCAGCCGCGCGCAGCGGATAGTTACCACCCACTCGCCGTTACCTTCGCTGTCGCACCAGCCGACGATGCCGCCGAACAGCTCACGATCGAACGGCTCCAGCTCGGCAATCAGCTCTTTTGCCGCCTGATGCGGGAAGCCGCTCAGCGCTGGCGTCGGGTGCAGCAGGCAGGCCAGCGTCAGGGCGTTCTCGTTTTCACGCGCGTCACCTTCTACCGGCGTCGCCAGATGCCACAGGGTCGGCGTGGTGATCAGCTGCGGGGAAGCCGGCATGGTCAGATGATGGCTGCGCGGTTCCAGAATGGTTTTCATCGCCTGCGTTACCAGGTCGTGCTCGTGACGGTCTTTTTCGGAGGCCAGCAGCTTAGTGCCCGCTTCGCGATCCAGCACATCGTCCGGCTGACGGCGCGCAGAGCCCGCCAGCGGCAGCGAGCTAAAGTGCGCGCCCTCTTTACGCAGCAGCAGTTCCGGGCTGGCGCCCAGCAGCACGCCGCCGTCTTCCAGCGGTACGTGGAAGTTAAAGCTAGCCGGGTTCTGGGCGATAAGACGCTCCATCAGCGCGCTGCTATCAATCTGTTTGTCGGTGGCGATATCAATCAGGCGCGACAGTACCACCTTATTCACCTGCGGCGTGGCGGTGAGCGACGCGGCGCGGGCGACCATCTCCTCGAAAACCGGCTGCGGCGGGATCTCGGTGCGTTGTTGCACATTCAGCGTCTGCGCGCCGGAGGCGTAGCGTGCGGACTGCTGACGCGCCGGGCGAGAGAAGGTTTGCCAGCGTTGCGGAATAAACAGCGATGACGGTTTGCGGGTATCGAAGGGGATCGCCCCTACCATCACCGGATGGGCAATGCCGCTGTTTTTCGCATTCTGGAAAGCCTGAGCTAATTTCTGCTGAAAGGGGCCCGCCGGATCGTCACCGCCGACGGCGGGTTCAGAAAAACGGGCAAAACAGCCTGACGTGGTAAAACTGCGATAGGGCGACATAAAGAAAAAGCTGTCTGATTGCAGCGTGGTCGCGGTGTGCTGAAGGTCCTCAGCCAATGACGTATCCATATCATCCTCCTAAAATGATAAAAGCAGTAATAATGATTATCATTTATATTTTCGTCGGCTAACCTAATCCCACATCGCCCTGGTGTCAACCGCAGAGCAAACAACTTGTGCGACTAACGCTTGCATCCCTTCCCCGCAATCATGAAAATGAGAAGCATTAACTTCAACAAAAACAGGATGCCGCTCTGTGAAACTCCCTGCCGTTTGCCGTAATGCCTTTCTTTTAACAGGACTTTTTGTTTTAGGACTAACCTCAGCGACGGCCGCCGACTGGCCGCGTCAGGTCACAGACAGCCGCGGCGTTCATACGCTTGAGAGCAAACCGACGCGCATTGTCTCCACCAGCGTGACCCTAACCGGCTCCCTGCTGGCCATTGACGCCCCGGTTATTGCCAGCGGAGCCACCACGCCAAACAACCGCGTGGCGGATGCACAGGGCTTTTTACGTCAGTGGGGCGATATCGCGAAACAGCGTAAGGTTGCCCGGCTGTACATCGGCGAGCCGAGCGCCGAAGCCGTCGCGGCCCAGATGCCGGACCTGATTTTGATCAGCGCCACCGGCGGGGATTCCGCGCTGGCACTCTACGATCAGCTTTCCGCCATCGCCCCGACGCTTATCATTAACTACGACGACAAAAGCTGGCAGGAACTGCTGACCCAGCTGGGGACGATCACCGGGCAGGAAACACAGGCCGCAGAGCGCATCGCTGCCTTCGATAAACAGCTCGCCCAGGTGAAGCAGCAGATGAAGCTGCCGCCGCAGCCGGTGAACGCCATCGTCTACACCGCCGCGGCGCACACGGCGAACCTGTGGACGACAGACTCGGCTCAGGGCAAGCTGCTGCACCAGCTGGGCTTCACGCTGGCAGCGTTACCTGATGGATTGCACACCTCGCAAAGCCAGGGCAAGCGTCACGACATTATTCAGCTGGGCGGGGAAAACCTGGCGACGGGGCTGAACGGCGAAGGGCTGTTCGTGTTTGCCGGCGACCAGAAAGACGTGGACGCGATTTACGCCAATCCGCTGCTGGCGCATCTGCCGTCGGTCAAGAACAAGCGCGTCTGGGCGCTGGGAACGGAGACGTTCCGCCTGGATTATTACAGCGCGTTGTTGGTGTTGCAGCGTTTGAATTCAATTTTTAAATAAGTGGCACGTTTCCCGTAGGCCCGGTAAGCGCAGCGCCACCGGGCGTTTTGTCGGGTGGCGGCTACGCCTTACCCGACCTACAGGTTCTGCCTGAACCGACGCAACTCCACCAAAACCGCCAATAAAATTACGCCAACCACGGCTAACACAAACCCGCTGCTGCTCGCCGACGCCACCGGGGTCATTATCGCCCCCAGCCCGCCGAGGATCGCTGCGCCAATCGCATCGCCCGTGACGTTCTGCGCCGTCCACAGGCCATTAATGCGCCCGAGCATCCCTTCCGGCGTCTGGGTCTGGATCAGGGTGTACTGTAAAAGCGAGCTGACCGCGCTCAGCCAGCCAAAAATCACCAGACACATCACCCCCAGCGCCCACACCGGCATCAGGCTGAAGAAACCAATCGCGATAAACGAGGCCAGCGTCGCCACCAGCATGATTAACCCCGGTCTCGCGCTCTGCGCCAGGTTTCCGCTGGTCAGCGCCCCGCACGCGGCGCCGAGCGGAATGGCGGCGTACAGCACGCCAATCTCTGAGGCGCTCATCTGCCACTCGCCCGCCAGCGCCGGGTACAACACGCGCACGGCGCTCGCCATCGTCAGCAGGCCGCCGAGCAGCGCAATGCCGCCAATCAGCGGGTTGCTGAACAGAAAACGAATCGCGGCCATCAGGGACTTCAGCGGATGCTCGCGCGGCTGCGGCGGCGGTGGCAGGAGCGGCAGACGCAGCAGCGTCAGGGTGGTGATAAAGGTTCCCGCCGCGGCAAGGCCGTAGTTCCACGCCACGTTGCCGGTCGCCAGCAGCAGGCCGCCGACCATCGGCGAAATCACCGATCCCAGACGCACGGTGAGCATGGTGATCGCCCCCGCCTGCATCAGGTTCTCGCGCCCGACCAGCGCGGGCGTGGCCGCCAGCAGCGCCGTCACGCCTAACGAGGCAAAAAAGCCGTCCCACAGGCCCAGGGCATAAATCGCCATCAGCGACGGCTCCGGCAGCATTGCGTTCAGACACAGCCCGACAAAGCCCACCCCGCAGGTGCCGCGCGCCAGCAGGATCAGTTTTTTACGCTCGTAGCGGTCCGCCAGCACGCCGCCCACCATCAGGCCGATAAACATCGCCCCGCCGGTTAAGGTGACGGATAACCCCACCAGCCAGCTGGAGTGGGTCATGGTCTGGATCTGTACCGGCACGGCGACCCCGAGCAGGCCGAGGGATAAAATGGAGATAAAGCGGGCGATAAAAACCGCTCGAAACGCCGGGTGCGTTTTCAGCAGGCTGAGGTTGAGCAGCCAGGATTTTTGATTCATGACAAGGCCTTGAGGTATCGGTCTACCATTTCCATGGGCGCACATGCTAACATAGCCAAATAAGATAGATAACGATAATTACTATCATTATCACATCATGGACGTTGCTATGTCGTTTTCCTCTTCCGCGGTGCGCGCCGTAGCCGTGCCCGTTTTATTGCTGCTGTTGATCCTTGCGATTGCACTCAGTTTGCTGGTTGGCGCGAAGCCGCTGCCCGCGTCCGTTATTGTCGATGCGCTCTCCGGTACCTGCCAGAGCGCCGACTGCATTATCGTGCTCGACGCCCGCCTGCCCCGCACCCTTGCCGGCCTGCTGGCCGGTGGCGCACTCGGGCTTGCCGGTGCCCTGATGCAAACCCTCACCCGCAACCCGCTGGCGGACCCTGGCATTCTCGGCGTGAACTCTGGTGCCAGTTTCGCCATTGTGCTCGGCGCGGCGCTGTTTGGTTTCACCTCTCCGTCTGAACAGCTGGTGATGGCCTTCTGCGGCGCGCTGGCCGCCTCGCTGGTGGTGGCCTTTACCGGCAGCCAGGGCGGCGGACAGCTCAGCCCGGTACGTCTGACACTGGCGGGCGTGGCGCTCGCGGCGGTGCTGGAAGGCTTATCGAACGGCATCGCCCTGCTCAACCCGGACGTGTATGACCAGCTGCGCTTCTGGCAGGCCGGTTCGCTGGATATCCGTACCCTTGATACCCTGAAAGTGGTGGCATTCCCGGTGTTTATCGCTGCCGCCGTAGCGCTGTGTTTAAGCCGGGCGCTCAACAGCCTGAGCCTCGGCAGCGACACCGCGACCGCCCTCGGCAACCGCGTGGCGCGCACGCAGCTGACGGGCCTGCTTGTCATCACCGTGCTGTGCGGCAGCGCGACCGCCGTCGTCGGGCCGATTGCCTTCATCGGCCTGATGATGCCGCACATGGCGCGCTGGCTGGTGGGGGCGGATCACCGCTGGTCGCTGCCGGTCACGCTGCTGGCGACCCCTGCCCTGCTGCTGTTTGCCGACGTACTGGGCCGCCTGCTGGTGCCGGGTGAATTGCGCGTCTCGGTGGTCAGCGCCTTTATCGGCGCGCCGGTGCTGATCTTCCTGGTACGACGCAGACGCGGGGGTGGCGCATGATGGCCCCGTCCCGTCGATTACTCACCAGCGTCGCCCTGCTGGTCGTCGCCAGTCTGCTGCTGGCGGTCTGGAGCCTGCAAAGCGGTGCCGTAACGCTTGATTTCGCGCAGGTCTTTCATGCTCTCACCGGCAGCGCGCCGCGTAACATCACCATGGTGGTCACCGAATGGCGACTGCCGCGCGTGGCGATGGCGATCCTGGTTGGCGCGGCGCTTGGCGTCAGCGGCGCGATATTCCAGTCGCTGATGCGTAACCCCCTCGGCAGCCCGGACGTGATGGGCCTGAATACCGGCGCGTGGAGCGGCGTGCTGGTGGCGATGGTGCTGTTCGGGCAGCATCTCACGGCCATTACCTTTACGGCGATGGCGGGCGGCATTCTCACCTCCCTGCTTATCTGGGCCCTGGCCTGGCGCAACGGCATCGACACCTTCCGCCTGATCATCATCGGGATCGGCATCCGCGCGATGCTGATGGCGTTTAACACCTGGCTTCTGCTACAGGCGTCGCTGGAAACCGCACTCTCCGCCGGGCTGTGGTACGCCGGTTCCCTCAACGGTCTGACGTGGGGAAAAACCTGGCCCGCCGCGCCGCTGATTATCCTGATGTTTATTGGCGCGTTGCTGCTGGTCAGGCGCATGCGCCTGCTGGAGATGGGCGACGACAGCGCCTGCGCGCTGGGCGTGAGCGTAGAGCGCTCGCGCCTGATGCTGATGCTGGTGGCGGTCTTGCTGACCGCAGCGTCTACCGCCATCGCCGGGCCGATCTCGTTTATTGCCCTTGTCGCGCCGCATATCGCGCGGCGACTTAGCGGCACCGCGCGCTGGGGATTAACCCAGGCAGCGCTGTGCGGCGCAGTATTACTGCTGGCCGCCGATCTCTGCGCTCAGCAGCTGTTTACGCCTTATCAACTGCCGGTGGGCGTGGTGACCGTCAGCCTCGGCGGGATTTACCTCATCGTCTTGCTCGTTCAGGAGTCACGCAAGAAATGACAGATTCAACACCCCGCTTGCGCGGCGAAAACTTGACCCTCGGCTACGGTAAAAAAATCATTGCCCGGGACTTATCCGTTGCCATTCCGGACGGCCACTTCACCGCCATTATCGGGCCAAACGGCTGCGGCAAATCGACATTGCTGCGCACGCTGAGCCGCCTGATGTCGCCGGTTGAGGGCAGCGTGTTCCTCGACGGGGAGCAGATCCAGCGCTTCGCCAGCAAAGAGGTGGCGCGCCGAATTGGGCTGCTGGCGCAAAACGCCACCACGCCGGGGGATATTACCGTGCAGGAGCTGGTCTCCCGCGGGCGCTATCCGCACCAGCCGCTGTTTACCCGCTGGCGCAAGGAGGACGACGAGGCCGTGAAGCGCGCGATGCAGGCGACGGGCATCACCGATCTGGCCCAGCAAAGCGTCGATACCCTCTCCGGCGGACAGCGCCAGCGCGCGTGGATCGCGATGGTGCTGGCGCAGGAGACCTCCATCATGCTGCTGGACGAGCCGACGACCTGGCTGGATATCAGCCATCAGATTGACCTGCTGGAGCTGCTGAGCGAACTGAACCGCACGCAGGGCTACACCCTGGCAGCGGTGCTGCACGATTTAAACCAGGCGTGCCGCTACGCTACGCATTTGATTGCGCTGCGCGACGGCGAGATTGTGGCGCTGGGCGCGCCGAAAGAGATTGTGACGCCGGATCTGATCGCGCGGATCTACGGCATGCGCTGCATGATTATTGACGATCCGGTGGCGGGTACGCCGTTGGTGGTGCCGTTGGGTCGGCGGTAATTGCCGGATGGCGGCTACGCCTTACCCGGCCTACATTTCGCTCCCGTAGGCCCGGTAAGCGCAGCGCCACCGGGCATTTGCACTATCCAAAAATTTCCTTCAGTACCGGCCCAATCTTTTCAAACGCCTGCGGTGAAATGATATCCACGTGGGCGCAGTCCTGGCTGTACACCTCCAGCTCATCCACCCACGGCGCCCACGCGGCCTGCGGATCCAGGGTTCGCGTTCGCTCGGCGACAAACAGCGTCGCTTTACCGTCAAACCGCGCGCTGTGCGCCGTGGTGAGCAGCCGCACCGCGTCCGCATAGTTGCCTTCAATGGCGTTAAACAACTCGCTGGAGCCCTGCCCCTGCTGGGCAGCGATAAACGCCTGGCGTTCGCGCTCAATTTCCGCCAGCACCTCCGGATCGAGGCCGTTGGCCTCTTTCTCCGCCCAGTTCTGGGTTTCCGGCGGCCAGGTATCCAGCAGGCCGAGGAACGCTACGTCTTCACCCTGCTCGCGCAGACGCGCCGCAATGCCCTGCGCCAGCGTGCCGCCGAGGGAATAGCCGAACAGATAATACGGCCCCTGCGGCTGTTGCTTACGCAACGTGTTCAGATGATGTTCGATCACCGCATCAAGATCCGCACACTGCTGCATCGGCCCCTCAGGCCGGGGAGACTGAATGCCGACGATTGACCAGCGCGGGCTGAGGTAGCGCGCCAGGACGCTAAACTGCCAGGCAAAGCCGGACGCCGGATGGAAGCAGAACAGCGTGGGGCCGTTGCTTTCACGCAGCGGGAGAACGGTTTCATACCCCAGACGCTGCGCCTGCTCGTCGCTCATCTGCGAGTCCAGCAGGGCGCTAAGCTTGCTCACCGTCGAGGCGACCATAATCTGCCCCGGCGTGACCTTGCGGCTGAACGCACGGCTGAGCTGAGCCGCAAGGCGCATCGCCAGCAGCGAGTGGCCGCCGAGGGCAAAGAAATCGGCCTCGATATCGTTCACCGCGCAGCCCAGAAGGGCAGAAAACGCCTGCGCCACGGTGACTTCAGTTTGCGTCTCGGGCGCGCGACCGGAAGTTTTGCTGGTCAGCTCCGGCAGCGGCAGCGCCTTGCGATCCAGCTTGCCGTTGGCGCTTAACGGCAGCGCGCTGATTTGCAGCAGCACCACCGGCACCATATGCGGCGGCAGCTGGGCTTTGAGTGATGCAAGCAGCGCGTCGCGATCCAGCGGTAAGCCGGATTCAGAGACAACGTATCCCACCAGCTGGCGGGCATCGCCGCCCGTGGCAGCCGCCTGGTTGAACACGCAGGCGTGCGCCACCGCCTGGGCCACATCCGGCAGCGCGAGCATCGCCCGGTCGATTTCGCCCAGCTCGATGCGCTGACCGCGGATTTTCAGCTGATCGTCGCTGCGGCCCAGATATTCCACCGCGCCGTTGTCCAGCCAGCGGGCAACGTCCCCGGTGCGGTACATTCGCTCGCCGGGGGCAAACGGATCGGCGATAAAGCGGCTGGCGGTAAGGTCGGGGCGTCCCAGATACCCCTGCGCCAGCTGAATGCCGGTGAGATACAGATCCCCCGCCACGCCGAACGGCACCGGGCGCATCATCGCGTCCAGAATGCGCAGCCCCGTATTCCACACCGGGAAGCCGATAGGCACGCTGTTGCCTTCCACCGCCGCCAGCTCGGGGCCGTACGCCGGATACCAGCTGACGTCCACCGCCGCTTCGGTCGGGCCATAGAGGTTGTGCAGCGGCGCATGGGTGAGCTGTTCCCACTCGCGACACAGCGCAGTCGGCAACGCCTCGCCGCTACAGAACACCTGCTTCAGCGTCCTGCAACAGTCGACGTTTTCCGGCGTCAGCGAGGCGACGAACGCCGCCAGCATCGACGGCACGAAGTGGGTGGTGGTTACGCCATATTCTGCGAAGAAGCCCTGCATCGCCTGCGGATCGCGGTGCGCGTCCGGCTCGGCCATCACCAGCTTCGCCCCGGCGATAAACGGCCACCAGAACTCCCACACCGACACGTCAAAGCTGCACGGCGTTTTCTGCGCCACCACGTCATGCGCCGCCAGTGGATAATGATCCTGCATCCACTTCAGGCGGTTAACGATGGCGGTATGGCCGACCATCACCCCTTTTGGACGCCCCGTCGAACCGGAGGTAAATATGATGTACGCGGTCTGCTCCGGCTTCGCCAGTCGCAGAGGTTCAGCATCGGTGGCCGGTAATAGTGTGTTGTAACTAAAGGTGGCGATCGGCAGATCGTTAAAGCGCGGAAGCTGCTCGTCGGTGGTAATGAGCAGCGACGGCTTCGCGTCCTCCAGCATCATCCGCAGACGGTCATCCGGGTAACCGGTATCCAGCGGCAGCCAGGCGGCGCCTGCTTCAACAATCCCGTGCAGCGCCAGGGTCAGGAACACCGAGCGCGGGAGCGCCACCGCCACGCTGTCGCCCGGCTTCACGCCGCGCGCGCGCAGCAGGTTTGCCAGCGCGACCACCTGCTCGCGCATCTGGCGGTAGTTCAGTTCAGTATGGGCATCCGCCAGCGCGGGGGCGTCCGGCGTTTTGCTCGCCTGCTCCGCCACAAGATCCGCCAGCGTGGTGGACGGCAGCGCCAGCCCGGTATCGTTGATGCGCGCCAGCCGGGCGTACTCCTGCTCTGAAACGGTTTCCACGTCGCCACAGCGCAGGTCCGGATTGGCGGCAAACTGCGTCAGCATTGCGTTCAGGCGCGCCGCGTGCCCCTTCAGCGTCGCCTCGTCGTAACGCTGCCCGTTGGCGAGGATCTCAATGCTCAGTCCGCCCTGCTCGTCCGGGAACAGCGCCAGCTCCAGATCGTTCACCGGGCCGGTTGCCAGCGTGTGGGTAATGGCCTCCACGCCGTCGATATTCAGCTGATAATCGAACACCTTGACGTTCAGCACCGGACCAAACAGGGCTTCATCGCCTGCGGCACGTCCGCTGTCGCGCACGATCTGCTCGGCGTCGTAACGCTGATGGCGGCGCATCTTTTTCAGCTGGTTCGCCAGGCGCAGCGCCAGTTCCGGCAGGCTCTCCTGCGGGCGAATATTCACCGCCAGCGGCAGGACGTTGAGCACCGGTCCGGTCGCGGTCAGCGCGGCGGAGCCCATACGGCGCATAAAGATAAACCCGGCGGCGTAGTCCAGCCGTCCGGTCAGGCGGCCCAGCCACAGCGCCACCAGCGCAAGGGCCAGATCGGTACGCTGCGCCTGGCCTGCCTTCTGTGCAAGCTGGCTGAACGCACGGCCGTCCATCGCAATTTTCAGGCGCAGGATATCGGTGGTGGCGGCGCGTCCCGGCAGCGGCGCGGAAGAGAGCGAGACCGGAGAAGGAAGCTGTTTGCGTTGTTCGGCCCAGAAAGCACCGTCGCGCTGATACGCCTCGCTGTCGCGATAGCGCTGATACTCCTCCACCACCTCGGCGAACGGGGTGAACGGCGAGGCCGGCGTGGATTCACCTTTCTGCCACGCAGCGTAAATGGCGGTGATCTGACGGGTAATAGCAGGGAAGCTGAAGCCATCTACCACCAGATGATGATACCGCTGATACCAGTACCAGTGGCTTTCTCCCACCTGGATCAGCTGGTGAAACGCCAGCGGCTGACCGCTGTCGACGCGCAGGTTCTGGTTGAGATCGGCCTCCATCAGCGCCACGGCGGCGTCGTGGGAGTCAACGCGCACGATGGACGGCTCCGGCAGGAGCATGGCCTCATCGATCCACTGCCACACCTCACCGTTATCTTCGGCAAAACGCATCCGCAGGGTGTCGGCCTGCATCATGCCTTCAGCGATGGCTTTTGCCAGCAATGGCGCATCGATAGCGTCTTTCAGCTCGGTGTAGTGCGCGACGCTCCAGGCGTTTGGCAGGGAGGAAAGCTGCTCTGCCATCCAGATCCCCGGCTGGGCGGCGACAAGAGGGAGACGGTTCATGCGCGCTCCCCCGCAAAACATGACGGCTCAAGCGTCTGCCACTGTTCCGCCAGCCACTGCTGGCACGCCTCCTGAGATTGCGGTTCGCAGACCACGCGCCAGCCCGCGGGCAACTCGCACTGCTGCGGCCACAGGCTGTACTGCCCCTGGTCATTTTGCAAAATGGCGAACTGTCCCTGCGGATTATCGAAAGGATTGCTGAATTCCATACAGACTCCGTTATTGAATAAGCGGCTGCCAGAGGGTCATCAGCCCCTGCGTCAGCCCACCGCGCCAGCAAAGCGCATCGTGTCCGCCGTCAACCTGACGCCAGAAAACCGGTTGCTGAGTGTGTAGTTCGGCGAGGATCGCCTGGTTTGCGCGCAAAATAAGCGGCTCGTTGCGCCCGGCCTCAAGGACGATGCGCAGCCCGCGAGCGGTTTTGTCACCCGCTTTGAGTTGTTCGATGAGCAGCCCGTCCTGCTGCGCGCCGCGGTGCGGCCACCAGTAGGATCCGGACTGGCTGAGGATGCAGCCAAAACGCTGCGGCCAGTTGAGGCCCGCATAGAGGGAAGAGAGCCCGCCGAAGCTCTGACCCGCCACCACGGTATGGTCGGCGCGGTCGCTGAACGGGGCCATGCTTTTCACCTGCGGGAGAAGTTCGTCCTGCACCGCCAGCCAGAAATCAGGGTTACACGGCAGCTCGCGGCTGCGGTGTGCGGTGTCAATCACGTCGATTAAGACATAGACCGCAGGCGGCAGTTTGCCTTCAAGGGTGAGCGACGCCAGCGCAGGCCAGACGGGCATGCTTTCGGCCCAGAACTGCCCGTCGAGCAGCACCGCCAGCGGGCGCTCGGGGCTTTCATCCCCGGTGGTAAAAATCCACACGCGGCGACGGTTCTTCAGACGCGCGCTGTGCCACTCAATGCAGACAGGCTTTTTGTAAGGGGTATCGGGATGGTTCCAGCCGGGCTGTACGGGCGCCTCCGGCATCTCCAGCGCCGAGACTGCGTGCCCGCGCCCGCCGCGCCAGCTCTGGGCGTTCAGCGGGTCGGACACCGCGTGCGGCAACAGTTTGCGCCAGCCTTCGCGCAGCGCCATGCGGTCCGGCTGATCGCCTTCAAACACTGCGCTGGCAAAATCGTTTTCATTGTCGGAGGGGATAAAACAGTAGCTGCCGCGCCATTCGGGGCTGAACTCGCCCTGCCACTGCCAGACGTCGGTATCCGGGATACGTTCAAGGGACTGCGGACGGGCATTTTGATGGTGATCGGTCACACCGGTGACGTAGAGCCAGACGCGTTTAACCGTCGACGTTTTCTGCGTTCCCGCCGGGTCCCGCCACCAGAATGTCACGCGATAGTTTTCCTGATGACGTTCCCGTTCCGGCCCGTCTTTCGCCTGCCACCACGCTTCACTTCCGGTTGTTAACGCCGTCACCCTTATAACCCCATGTTTAACAGTCTTTTTTGTTTCAGAGCAAATTTTATTGATAATATTATTGATAACTATTTGCATTTGCAATAGCGTAATGCCCGCGCTGTGGGAAGCGCGCTCATTAAATAACCATAAAAGCGGGACGTACAATGAATAAGAAGATTCACTCTCTGGCCTTGCTGGTCAATTTAGGGATTTATGGTGTCGCGCTGCCCGTCATGGCAGACGACAACACCGCCTCCGCGCAGCATGAAGACACCATGGTGATCACCGCCGCCGAGCAGAATTTGCAGGCGCCGGGCGTGTCGACCATCACCGCCGACGAGATCCGCAAAAACCCGCCCGCGCGGGACGTGGCGGAAATCATCCGCACCATGCCGGGCGTTAACCTGACCGGCAACTCCACCAGCGGCCAGCGCGGGAATAACCGTCAGATTGACATTCGCGGCATGGGCCCGGAAAACACCCTGATCCTGATCGACGGCAAGCCGGTCACCAGCCGCAACTCCATCCGTCTGGGCTGGCGCGGCGAGCGTGATACCCGCGGCGATACCGGCTGGGTCCCGCCGGAGATGATCGAGCGCATCGAAGTGATCCGTGGCCCGGCTGCTGCCCGCTACGGTAACGGCGCGGCGGGCGGCGTGGTGAACATCATCACCAAAAAATTTGACGACCAGTGGCACGGCTCCTGGAACACCTACCTGAATGCGCCAGAGCATAAAGACGAAGGTTCCACCAAACGCACTAACTTCAGCCTGAGCGGCCCGCTGGGCGGGGATTTCAGCTTCCGCATGTACGGTAACCTGGATAAAACTCAGGCCGACGCCTGGGACATTAACCAGGGCCATCAGTCTGACCGTACCGGCACATATGCCGACACGCTGCCGGCAGGCCGTGAAGGGGTCGAGAATAAAGACATCAACGGCGTGGTGCGCTGGGACTTTGCGCCTATGCAGTCCCTGGAGTTTGAGGCGGGATACAGCCGCCAGAACAACCTTTACGCGGGCGATACCCAGAATACCAACAACGACAACAGCTCCAGCGGGCTGGTGAAGAAGAACTACGGTAAAGAGACTAACCGTATCTATCGTCAGAACTTCGCCGTGACCTGGAACGGCGGCTGGGATAACGGCATTACCACCAGCAACTGGGCGCAGTACGAGCACACCCGCAACTCACGTCTGGGCGAAGGCCTGGCGGGCGGTCTGGAAGGCCTGTTCAACAGCAATAAATTCACCGATACCGACCTGGCCGACGTGATGCTGCACAGCGAAATCAACCTGCCGATTGATTTCATTGTGAATCAAAACCTGACGCTCGGCACCGAGTGGAACCAGCAGCGCATGAAGGACTCGACCTCCTTCACGCAAACCCAGCAGGGCGGCACCATTCCGGGCATGAGCGAAGACCGTAGCCCGTACACTTCAGCGGAGATCTTCTCCCTGTTTGCCGAAAACAACATGGAGCTGACCGACAGCACCATGCTGACCCCTGCCCTGCGCTTCGACCACCACACCATTGTGGGTAATAACTGGAGCCCGTCCCTGAACCTGTCGCAGGGTCTGGGGGATGACTTCACCCTGAAGATGGGCATCGCGCGCGCCTATAAAGCGCCAAGCCTGTACCAGACCAACCCGAACTACCTGCTGTACAGTAAAGGCCAGGGCTGCTACGCCAGTTCCGACGGCGTGGGCTGCTACATGATGGGTAACGACGATCTGAAAGCGGAAACCAGCATCAACAAAGAGATTGGCCTGGAGTGGAAACGCGACGGCTGGCTGGCGGGCGTGACCTGGTTCCGCAACGACTACCGCAACAAGATTGAAGCGGGCTACGCGCCGATTGGCCAGACGTCCACCGGCAAAGTCACCACCGATATCTACCAGTGGGAAAACGTGCCGAAGGCGGTAGTAGAAGGTCTGGAAGGCTCCCTGAACGTGCCGGTCAGCGATACCATCAACTGGACCAACAACATCACCTACATGCTGCAAAGCAAGAACAAGGAGACCGGCGATCGTCTGTCGATCATCCCGGAGTATACGCTGAACTCTACCCTGAGCTGGCAGGTACGTCAGGATGTCTCATTGCAGTCGACCTTCACCTGGTATGGCAAGCAGCAGCCGAAGAAGTACAACTACAAAGGTCAGCCGGTGACCGGGTCTGAGAAAGACGAAGTCAGCCCGTACAGCATCGTTGGCCTGAGCGCGACCTGGGACGTGACCAAAAACGTCAGCCTGACCGGCGGCGTGGACAACGTCTTCGACAAGCGCCAGTGGCGTGCGGGTAACGCCCAGACTACGGGTAATACCACCACCGGCGCGTATATGTACGGTGCGGGCGCGTATACGTATAATGAACCGGGCCGTACCTGGTATATGAGCGTGAATACGAGGTTCTGATAAAGGCAGTGACTTCCCCCTCTCCCCATGGGAGAGGGCTGGGGTGAGGGCATCAGGCCGCACAATACTGAAGGGAAAACCATGCACACCACCCACAGCACATTTTCTCTCGCCGGCCACCCCCTCCACCGCATCACTTTCGACCCCGCCACCTTTACCGACGCCGATCTCCTCTGGCTCCCCCATCACGCGCAGCTTGCTGACGCCGGACGCAAACGCAAGGCCGACCACCTGGCAGGCCGCATCGCCGCCGCGCACGCCTTACCTGACCACACCATGCCCGCCATCGGCCCCAGCGGGGAACCGCTCTGGCCGCAAGGTATTTCCGGCAGCATCACCCACAGCGGCACGCAGGCGATAGCCGTCGTCACGCAATACCCGGCGCTTATCGGCATCGATTGTGAAACGATCCTCTTCGAAAACGAAGCCAGGGAAATCAAAGACGGCATTATTGATACGCAGGAAGAACCTGTGCTTTCCCGCCAGGGATACCCGTTCGCCCTCGCCCTGACGCTGGTCTTCAGCGCCAAAGAGAGCCTGTTTAAGGCCCTCTTTCCGCAGGTACAGGCCTGGATGGGTTTTGACTGCGCCCGCGTTACCAAGCTCGACGACAAGACGCTCACGCTGGCGTTGACCCGTCAACTGGCAGGCTTTGAAGAAGGCACCGCCTTCCGCCTGCACTGGCAGCAGCACGGCGAACAAGTCATCACCCTGCTGTCACACGCTCCTGGCGACGAGCCTTCACGCTGGTCACCACAAACGTCACGATAAACACCATCGCGAACAGGACCACAATGGTCGGCGCAGGCGCGCTGTCGAGATAAAACGAGGCATAAACGCCGCTTACCGACACCAGCGCTGAAACGGCGACCGCCACCAGCAGCGCCATGTGAAAGCGTCGGGTAATCAGCACCGCCACGGCGCCGGGCGCAATCAGCAGGGAAATCGACAGAATGATCCCCACCGCTTTCAGCGTCGCAACGATGGTCAGCGAAACCATGCACAGTAAGCCGTAGTGCAGCCAGCGGGTGCGCAGGCCACTCGCCTGCGCCTGCTGATAGTCAAAGCAAAACAGCAGAAAATCGCGCCACTTCAGGCCAATCACCAGCGCAATCAGCCCCGCGACGAGACCGCTTTGCAGAATGTCCATCCCGTTAATACCCAGCATATCGCCGAACAGAATGTGGTCGAGATGCACCTCAGGTTTGACGGCGATATAGAGGATCAGCCCGGCGCCGAACATGCCGGAAAAGACGATCCCCATGACCGTATCCTGTTTGATGCGGCTGTTATCCTTCAGATATCCGGTGGCGACCGCGCAGAAAAGACCGGCTACGAACGCGCCCAGCGCCAGCGGCAGGCCCATCATCCAGGCCAGCACGACGCCGGGAAACACCGCGTGGCTCATGGCGTCGCCCATCAGCGCCCAGCCTTTCAGCACCAGAAAAACCGACAGCAGCGCGCAGGGCACGGCCACCAGGAGTGAAATCAGCAGCGCGTTGTTCATAAACGCAAACTGGAAGGGTTCGAGAAGCAGCGTCAACATGGGTGTGCCTCCCGCGCCCGACGGCGGCTGGCAAGCAGCCCGTGCTTCGGCGCAAAGAC
This sequence comes from Enterobacter cloacae complex sp. P18RS, assembly GCF_014982105.1. Classification (NCBI taxonomy): domain Bacteria; kingdom Pseudomonadati; phylum Pseudomonadota; class Gammaproteobacteria; order Enterobacterales; family Enterobacteriaceae; genus Enterobacter; species Enterobacter cloacae complex sp. P18RS. The sequence continues at coordinate 166,450 of NZ_JADCKV010000011.1, forward strand.
GAACGCCAGCAGGAACAGCAGCGTCTGGGCGACCACGATAATGCCGCCGGTGGCGCCGTCCAGGTAATAGCTGGCCCACGCGCCGAGGAAGCTGGTGATGCTGCCAATGGCGACCGCAATCATCAGCAGGCGCGGGAAGCGGTCGGTCAGCAGCCACGCGGTCGCGCCGGGCGTGACCACCAGACAGATCACCAGAAATGCGCCGACGGTTTGCAGCGCCGCCACGGTAGAGACCGCCAGCAGCGTGAAGAAGAGAATTTTCAGGCGTTCAGGACGCAGGCCGATGGCGCGAGCGTGGTTCTCATCAAAAAAGGTCACCATCAGATCTTTCCATTTGAACAGCAGGATAACTATCGACACCACGCCGATAATCGCCAGCTGGACGATATCTTCCGGGGCGATAGCCAGAATATTGCCGAGGACGATGGTCTGAATGTTCACCGAGGTCGGGTTGAGCGAGACCATAAACAGCCCCAGCCCGAAAAACGAGGAGAAGATCAGCCCGATAATGGCGTCCTCCTTCAGGCGGCTGCGCTGGTTGAGAAACAGCATGCTGCCCGCCGCCAGCCCGCCCGATAAAAACGCCCCCAGCGAGAACGGCAGCCCGAGCATGTAGGCCCCCGCTACGCCCGGCACGATGGAGTGCGACAGCGCATCGCCGATCAGCGACCAGCCTTTGAGCATCAGATAGCAGGAGAGAAACGCGCACAGCCCGCCCACCATCGCCGAGACCCACATCGCGTTGAGCATGTACTCGTAGCCGAAGGGTTCGAGAAGCACGTTCATTTGGCCTCCTGACGGTGCGTGACGAAGGGGCGTTCGTCGTCGGTAATAATGCGATCTTCCGAGCCGCTGAGCACCACGTGGCGCAGCACGCCGCTAAAGGCGCGCTCGAGATTCTCGGCGGTAAAGGTGGTTTCCGTCGGGCCGCTCGCCAGCACGGTGCCTTTGACCATCACCGTGTAATCGCAGAATTCCGTGACCGAGCCCAGGTTATGGGTCGAGACCAGCATCGTTTTGCCCTCGTCGCGCAGCTCCCGCAGCAGGCTGATGATCCTGGCTTCGGTTTTGACGTCCACGCCGGTAAACGGCTCGTCGAGCAGGATCACCTCGCCCTGCTGGGCAATCGCCCGCGCCAGAAACACGCGCTTCTTCTGCCCGCCGGACAGCTCGCCAATCTGCCGATGGCGCAGCTCGAGCATATCTACACGCTTCAGGGCGTCGGTGACGATCTGCTTATCGCATTCTTTGGGACGACGCAGAAACCCCATATGCCCGTAGCGGCCCATCATCACCACGTCCTCGACGAGCACCGGAAACGACCAGTCGACCTCTTCCGACTGCGGCACGTAGGCGACCAGGTTCTGACGCAGCGCCCGGTGAGGCGGCAACCCCAGAATGGAGATAGTGCCGCTCGCCGCCCGCACAAAGCCCATCACCGCCTTGAACAGCGTGGATTTGCCGGAACCGTTTACGCCAACCAGGGCGGCAATCGATCCGCCCGGCACGCTGAACGACGCGTCGCGCAGCGCCGTGTGGCCGTTGCGGTAGGTCACGGTGACGTCTGAGACAACAATCCCATCGTGCATGGTTACTCCTTCATGCCGTCACGGATGCCCTGCACCAACGTGCGGGTGGTGACGTTCAGCAGATCGATATAGGTCGGCACCGGGCCGTTTTCCGCGCTCAGGGAGTCGACGTACAGCACGCCGCCGTAGTGGGTGTCGGTTTCCCGCGCCACCTGACGCGCGGGCTTATCGGAGACCGTGCTTTCGCTAAACACCGCCGGAATGTGATGTTTTTTCACCAGATCGATAACCTTGCGCACCTGCTGCGGCGTGCCCTGCTGATCGGCGTTGATCGGCCACAGGTAAAGCTCCTTCAGGCCCAAATCCCGCGCCAGATAGGAGAACGCCCCTTCGCTGGTTACCATCCAGCGTTTGTCTTCAGGTATCTCCGCGACCTGCTTGCGCAGCGGTTCGAGAGTGGTGGTGATCTTCTGCTTGTAGGCTTCCGCATTGCGCTGATAGGTCTGTGCGTTGGCCGGATCGTACTTCACCAGCGCGTCGCGGATGTTATCGACGTAAATCAGCGCGTTATCCGGCGACATCCACGCGTGCGGATTGGGCTTGCCGTTATAGGGCCCTTCGCTGATGCCCATCGGGGTGATGCCTTTGGTGACAATCACCTCCGGCACGCCGTTCAGATGCTGATAAAAGCGCTGGAACCACAGCTCCAGATTCATGCCGTTCACCAGGATCAGCTGTGCCTTCTGCGCGCGTTTGATATCGCCCGGGGTGGGCTGGTATTCGTGAATTTCCGCGCCCGGTTTGGTGATGGAGGTGACCTCTGCGGCATCCCCCGCCACGTTTTTCGCCATATCAGCGATAACGGTAAAAGTGGTGATGACCTGGAACTTTTCAGCCGCCAGCGCGCCGGTAGTGGTCGCGGTCATGAGCAGCGCGCCGAGCAACAAACGCTTCAATCCTTGCCGTGGATGCATCGCAGAAGTCTCCTGAGGTGATTAAATTCAAAGCAAAATTAGCCTGTGCTATAAGGTATAGCACAGGCTATGTTTAAATGAAAATAATTATCATTAAAGTTGTGTCAATGAAGGGCGTGCCTGATGACGCTTCGCTTATCAGGCCTACGGTAAAGCAGATTTGTAGGCCGGGTAAGCGCAGCGCCACCCGGCAAGAGGGCTGCCTACTGCCCGGCAAGGGCCTTATAAAATGCAGGATTCTCCCGAATCACGTTAAGTACCTTCGCCGCCAGCCCGGTTGGGTTGCGACGTTTGGACTCCCAGCTTTTTATCGTGTCAACGCTCGTGCCAAGCGCCTTCGCCATTTCGCATTGGGTAATATTGAGCTGTTCTCTGATTGCGCGAACATCTGCAACTTCATAGCGGGTTACTCTGGAAGCTGTTTTCTTTCCGCTGTGGATCTCAACGGCTTCTTCAAGCGAAGATTTTAATTCATCAAATATACTCATTGTCTGCCTCCTCCTGCCTGAATAGGGTACATAGTACACCTACCATTTACGGCACAGGAAGCACTATTTTTCAGAACAGAAGTTAGTTTTTTAAGTTCAGCTTTCTCTGTCTCAGTCAGGCTGTCCCTGGTGCTTTTTAGATAGGCCATGATGAAATAGATCACCTCCTCCGTGGCCAAAAAGTAAATCACTCTGGCACCGCCTCTCTTTCCCTTTGAACCTGCCGCCATCCTTATTTTACGTAACCCACCCGTCTGTTGTATCAGGTCGCCTTTATCAGGCCAGGCAATGAGTTCCTTTTGCAGATCCTTTAATTCATCATCCGTAGCAATGCTTTTAATCTGCCGGGTAAAGAGTGATGTTTCGATAAACTCTATCGCGTGACTCATCCATAATTCCTTCCCTAATCGCAGCAAAAAGCCTGAATACATCAGGATCAGGCTCTTGCTACATTGTTACTCTTCCTTGAGTAATATTGCGCCAAAATACTGTATTTATATACAGGTCGGCAAAATTTTAAGAATCCATTTATACATCCGGGAACATCACGCTATTCCCCGGCGCTTCCCTGTGCAGATGGATAAAGTTCAGGTGCCGTTCATACTGGTCCAGAATGTCCGTGATCACCTGCTCCTTGCTGTAATCCATCAAATCGTTCCCCTGGCTGCCTTCCAGCAGGAAGGTCTCCAGCCGGTAGTAGGTCGACTTCCCGCTGCGCGCCCGGTAGGTGAACCCGGGCACCGAATACTGCTGCGGCCAGATCTGATAGACAAAGTTCTGCTCGTCGCCCATGTGCACCAGCAGATCCAGGTGCCCCAGATTTTCGCCCTCTTCCGGGGGCAGGTTTTTCAGCTCCACGTAGGCGCCACGCAGCTTCAGCTCCTGGGCCACCTCTTCCATCGCCGGGAAACAGACCGTCTCCATCATCTGGCTGGTGTAGCGCGTGCCGGGGTAGTTCATCAGGCGCGAGAGGCGTTTCTTCCAGCTCAGCCTGTCCTGCGCGCCCAGCGGACGCGGGGCGGTGTCGCGGCTGGCGCTGACGCGGCGGTAGTCTTCCACCTTAAGCGATTTATACAGCCCGGCCATCACGAAGAAGATCACGAAGCTGAACGGCAGGCCCATGATCACAGTGGTGTTCTGCAACGCCGAGATACCATTGGTCATCAGCATGCCGAGCGTCAGCAGGCCGATGGCGACGGACCAGAAGATGCGCAGCCAGTTCGGCGCGTCGCTGTTAATGTCCTTGAGCTTCGAGGTGAAGTTCCCCAGCACCAGCGCGCCGGAGTCCGCCGAGGTGACGTAGAACAGCAGGCCGGTAATGGTCGCTACGGACGCGCTAAAGGTAAACGCCGGATACTGCGCCAGCAGGCTGTAGAAGCCGCGCTCCGGGTGCGCCATCGCTTCCTGGGCAAAAGTCGCATTGCCGTGGATGATCTCGTGCAGCGCGCTGTTGCCGAAAATCGACAGCCACAGCAGGGTAAAGGTGAATGGGATGATCAGCGTGCCCATCACGAACTGACGGATGGTGCGCCCACGCGAAATACGCGCCAGGAACAGGCCGACAAACGGCGACCACGCCACCCACCACGCCCAGAAGAAGAGCGTCCAGTTGTTCATCCACTCTGTCGGACGGTCAAAGGCGAAGCTGTTCAGCGTCATGCCCATAAAGCGGTTCACGTAATCACCCACGTTGAGCACTAAGGCATTGAGCAGGAACGAGGTGTCGCCCATAAACAGCACGAACAGGATCAGCCCCAGCGCCAGCGCGACGTTCAGCTCGGAGAGCACGCGAATCCCTTTATCCACGCCGGAGGTCACCGAGATGGTGGCGATAATCACCGACAGCGCAATCAGCGCCGCCTTCGCCGCCATCGAATCCGGGATGTCAAACAGCACGCTCAGCCCGTAGTTAAGCTGCACTACGCCAATTCCGAGCGTTGTCGCGATACCAAAGATGGTGCCGATCACCGCCGCGATGTCTACCGTGTGCCCAATAGGGCCGTTGATCTTTTTGCCGAAAATCGGGTACAGCGCGGAGCGGATGGTAAGGGGCAAATTATAACGATAGCTAAAGTATCCGAGCGCCATGCCCATCAGGGCGTACATCGACCAGCCCGTCAGGCCGTAGTGGAACAGCGTCCAGACCATCGCCTGGCGCGCGGCCTCCATCGTCTGCCCTGCCCCTTCCGGCGGCTGCATATACTGCGTGACCGGTTCCGCCACGGAGAAGAACATCAGGTCGATGCCGATGCCCGCGGCAAACAGCATCGCGGCCCAGCTCAGCAGGCTGAACTCGGGCTTAGACTGCTCTGGCCCGAGCTTCACCGAACCGAAGCGCGAGCAGGCAATGCAGACCACGAAGACGATATAGAGCGTCGCGGCCAGCAGATAGTACCAGCCGAAGGTCTTCGACACCCAGTTCAGGGTGCGCCCAATCCACTCGGCAGAAAAATCACGAAAGAAAATGGTCGTCAGGGAAAACAACAAAATCAGCCCGGCGGACGTATAAAAAACGACCGGGTTGATTTTGTCTTTTTCTCTGTCCTGTGAAAGGTCTGTCATCCAGTATCCCCACTGTTTTTGTAACTATTGAAATCCAAAATCGCAACAATTAAGACACATTTTATATTGAACGTCCAATCAAAAACCGCTTTAATAGTTAACCAACGCTGATGAATGGAGTGGCAAAAATGCCCAAAGTGGGGATGCAGCCGATCCGGCGCAGGCAGCTAATCGATGCCACGCTGGAAGCAATTAATGAAGTGGGAATGCATGACGCAACCATCGCGCAAATCGCCCGTCGGGCGGGCGTATCCACGGGGATCATCAGCCACTATTTCAAAGATAAAAACGGTCTGCTGGAAGCGACCATGCGTGACATCACCGGTCAGCTGCGCGACGCGGTATTAAGCCGTTTACGCGCCCTGCCGGACGGCAGCGCAGAGCAGCGATTGCAGGCGATTGTCGGCGGCAATTTTGATGAAACCCAGATTAGCGGCGCGGCGATGAAGGCCTGGCTGGCCTTCTGGGCCAGCAGCATGCATCAGCCGATGCTCTACCGTTTGCAGCAGGTCAGCAGCCGCCGATTGCTCTCAAACCTGGTGTACGAGTTCCGCCGCGAGCTGCCGCGTGAACAGGCTGAAGAGGCGGGCTACGGGCTTGCCGCACTGATTGACGGGCTATGGCTGCGCGCTGCGCTCAGCGGCAAACCGCTGGATAAAACCCTGGCCCAGTCGCTTACCAGCCACTTTATCAGCCAGCATTTACCGACCGATTAACCGAGGAGAATTTATGTCCCGAATGGCAGAACAGCAGCTTTATATCAATGGTGGTTATACATCGGCCACCAGCGGTCGTACCTTCGAGACCATCAACCCGGCGAACGGTGAAGTTCTGGCGACCGTGCAGGCGGCCGGGCGCGAAGACGTCGACCGCGCCGTGGAAAGCGCAAAACGCGGGCAAAAAATATGGGCGGCGATGACCGCCATGGAGCGCTCGCGCATCTTGCGCCGCGCCGTCGATATCCTGCGCGAGCGCAACGACGAGCTGGCAACGCTGGAAACCCTCGACACCGGTAAAGCGTTTTCTGAAACCTCAACCGTCGACATCGTCACCGGCGCGGATGTGCTGGAGTACTACGCGGGGCTGATCCCGGCGCTGGAAGGCAGCCAGATCCCGCTGCGCGACACCTCGTTCGTCTACACCCGCCGCGAGCCGCTGGGCGTGGTGGCGGGCATCGGCGCGTGGAACTACCCGATCCAGATCGCCCTGTGGAAATCGGCCCCGGCGCTGGCGGCGGGCAACGCGATGATCTTCAAGCCGAGCGAAGTGACGCCGCTTACCGCCCTGAAACTGGCGGAGATCTACACCGAAGCAGGCGTGCCGGACGGCGTGTTTAACGTCCTGCCGGGCGTGGGCGCAGAGACCGGCCAGTTCCTGACCGAGCATCCGGGCATCGCCAAAGTCTCCTTCACCGGTGGCGTGGCCAGCGGCAAAAAGGTGATGGCGAACTCGGCGGCCTCGTCCCTGAAAGAAGTGACGATGGAGCTGGGCGGTAAATCTCCGCTGATAGTGTTTGACGACGCGGATCTGGATCTCGCGGCAGATATCGCCATGATGGCGAACTTCTTCAGCTCCGGTCAGGTGTGCACCAACGGCACCCGCGTGTTCGTGCCCGCGAAATTTAAGGCGGCGTTTGAGCAGAAAATCGTTGAGCGCGTGGGCCGCATCCGCGCGGGCGACCTGTTCGATGAAAACACCAACTTTGGCCCGATGGTCAGCTTCCCGCACCGCGACAGCGTGCTGCGCTACATCGCCAAAGGCAAAGAGGAAGGCGCGCGCGTGCTGTGCGGCGGCGACGTGCTGAAGGGTGACGGCTTTGACAACGGCGCGTGGGTGGCCCCGACCGTGTTCACCGACTGCACCGACGAAATGACCATCGTGCGCGAAGAGATCTTCGGCCCGGTGATGTCCATTCTTACCTATGACACTGACGAAGAGGCCATTCGCCGCGCCAATGATACCGACTACGGTCTGGCGGCGGGCATCGTCACCGCCGATCTGAACCGCGCCCACGGCGCTATTCATCAGCTCGAAGCGGGCATCTGCTGGATCAACACCTGGGGCGAATCCGCCGCAGAGATGCCGGTCGGTGGCTACAAACACTCCGGCATTGGCCGTGAGAACGGCGTCATGACGCTTCAGAGTTACACCCAGGTGAAGTCCATCCAGGTTGAGATGGGTAAATTCCAGTCCATATTTTAACCGGGAGGTTTATTTGCAATTTGACTACATCATTATCGGAGCCGGCTCTGCCGGCAACGTACTGGCAACACGACTGACTGAAGATCCGAACACCACCGTCCTGCTGCTTGAGGCGGGCGGGCCGGACTACCGCTTTGACTTCCGCACCCAGATGCCTGCCGCGCTGGCCTTCCCGTTGCAGGGCAAGCGCTACAACTGGGCGTATGAAACCGAGCCTGAGCCTTTCATGAACAATCGCCGCATGGAATGCGGACGGGGTAAAGGGCTGGGCGGCTCGTCGCTGATCAACGGCATGTGCTACGTGCGCGGTAACGCGATGGATCTGGACAACTGGGCGAAACAATCGGGTCTGGAGCACTGGAGCTACCTCAACTGCCTGCCCTATTACCGCAAGGCAGAGACCCGCGACGTGGGGCCAAACGACTACCACGGCGGCGACGGTCCGGTGAGCGTCACCACCTCTAAGCCGGGCGTGAACCCGCTATTTGAAGCGATGGTAGAGGCGGGCGTGCAGGCGGGCTACCCGCGCACCGACGACCTTAACGGCTATCAGCAGGAAGGCTTTGGCCCGATGGACCGTACGGTCACGCCGCAGGGCCGACGCGCCAGCACCGCGCGCGGCTATCTGGACCAGGCCAAACCGCGCCCGAATCTGACCATCCGCACCCACGCCATGACCGATCACATTATCTTTGACGGCAAGCGCGCGGTGGGCGTCGAGTGGCTGGAAGGCGAAAGCACCATTCCGTCAAAAGCGACGGCGAAGAAAGAGGTGCTGCTGTGCGCGGGCGCCATCGCGTCTCCGCAGATCCTCCAGCGCTCCGGCGTGGGCAACGCTGAACTGCTGAAGCAGTTTGATATCCCGCTGGTACATGATTTACCCGGGGTGGGTGAAAACTTGCAGGATCACCTGGAGATGTACCTTCAGTATGAATGTAAGGAGCCGGTCTCACTCTACCCTGCCCTGCAATGGTGGAACCAGCCGAAGATTGGCGCGGAGTGGCTGTTTGGCGGCACAGGCGTGGGCGCGAGCAACCACTTCGAAGCGGGCGGATTTATCCGCAGCCGCGAGGAGTTCGAGTGGCCAAACATTCAGTATCACTTCCTGCCGGTGGCGATTAACTACAACGGCTCGAACGCGGTGAAAGAACATGGCTTCCAGTGCCACGTTGGCTCCATGCGCTCGCCGAGCCGCGGCCACGTGCGCATCAAGTCGCGCGATCCGCACCAGCATCCGGCGATCCTGTTCAACTACATGTCCCACGAGCAGGACTGGCAGGAGTTCCGCGACGCGATCCGCATCACCCGCGAGATCATGCACCAGCCTGCGCTGGACAAGTATCGCGGTCGTGAAATCAGCCCGGGCGTCGAATGCCAGACCGACGAACAGCTGGACGAGTTCGTGCGCAACCACGCTGAAACCGCCTTCCACCCGTGCGGCACCTGCAAAATGGGCTACGACGAAATGGCGGTGGTTGACGGCGAAGGCCGGGTTCACGGGCTGGAAGGGTTACGCGTAGTGGATGCGTCGATTATGCCGCAGATTATCACCGGCAACCTGAACGCCACCACCATCATGATTGGCGAAAAGATTGCCGACGCCATTCGCGGGCGCGAGCCGCTGGCGAAGAGCACGGCGGCGTATTATGTGGCGGATGGGGCGCCGGTTCGCCGCTGAGTGCGAACTTCTCCCCTCACCCCGGCCCTCTCCCAGAGGGNNCCTCTCCCTCTGGGAGAGGGTTAGGGTGAGGGGAAATTATTGCCGAAATGCTTCAAGCCGCTTAACCTGCCGTCCTTCCCCGTCAAAATTCTCCGCCGCCAGCCAGGCGCGCAGCTCTGCATCGCGCTGCGGCCATTCGCCGTCAATAATCGAAAGCATATCGCTGTCGCGGTTGCGTCCTTTACGCACCAGCTTCTGGCGCAGGCGCCCTTCCCAGACAAACCCCAGCCGCTCCGCCGCGTTGCGTGAGGCGATGTTCATCGAATCGCACTTCCACTCCAGCCGGCGATATTGATGCTCAAAGGCATTTTTCAGCAGCAGCCACACCGCTTCGGTACCCACGCGGGTGCCCTTCATTCTGCGCGACCAGGTGACGTGGCCGATCTCAACCGAGCCCTGAAAGCGTTCTATCGCCATATAGCTGACCAGCCCTACCGCCTTTTCGGTGCGCAGATCGATAACGGCAAAGGGCACCAGGTCGTCATCCAGCACCTTTCCTAGCACCCAGTGCGCAGTGGCCTCAACGCTCACAGGCTGGGTGCTGGCAAGCCACGTCCAGTCGCTGTCGTCACCCAGCGCATAGGCTTCAAACAAATCAGCCGAATGGCGGTCAGCATCCAGCGGCTCCAGGCGGCAATACCGCCCGGTGAGCAGGGTACGGGTTAACGCGCGGGCGCATTTCCAATCCGGGACAATATCATTAACGGTTTGACCATGTTGATTGATTTCGGGCACGGCGGTGACTCCCTGAAAGGTAAGGAGTTTGTTATAGCAGGTTAAAAAGCGAACGAAAAGAGAGGTGATTCATAACCAGACCGAATGCGTTATTCCCGGAGGGCATAAGCAAAGCAGAATTTCGACTTCGAGGAAATCCTCAGCCAGCCTACCGTAACGGTGCATAAAACAATCACAATATATTTTCTTCAGGGATCGCTATGAATAAAAAACTGCTGCCGTTACTGGTGCTGGCTGCGCTCTCAAGCGCTGCTCACGCCGCTACCCCGCCCAACACGCTGGTTGTCGCTCAGGGTCTGGATGATATCGTGAGCCTTGACCCGGCCGAAGCCAACGAACTTTCCAGCATCCAGACCGTACCGAGTTTGTATCAGCGTCTGGTACAGCCGGACCGCGATAACCCGGAAAAAATCACCCCGGTTCTGGCCGAAAGCTGGGAAGCGGACGCGGCAGCAAAAACCCTGACCATCAAACTTAAGCCCGATGCAAAATTTGCCTCCGGCAACCCGCTGCGCCCGGAAGATGTGATCTTCTCATATACCCGCGCCGTGACGCTGAACAAATCCCCGGCGTTTATCCTCAACGTACTGGGCTGGGACGCCAGCAACATCGCCAGCCAGCTGAAGAAAGTGGACGACCATACCCTCACGCTTCGCTGGACGGCGGACGTCAGCCCGTCGGTAGCGCTGAATATACTCTCCACGCCGATTGCCTCCATCGTCGATGAAAAGCAGGTTGCGGCGAACGTGAAGGATAACGACTTCGGCAACGCGTGGTTAAAAATGCACTCTGCGGGCAGCGGCGCGTTCAAAATGCGCGTTTACCAGCCGCATCAGGCCATCGTGCTGGAAGCCAACGAATCCGCGCCCGGCGGCGCGCCGAAGCTTAAAAGCATCATCATTAAAAACGTCCCCGATCCCGCTTCCCGCCGCCTGCTGATCCAGCAGGGTGATGCGGACGTGGCGCGCGATCTGGGTGCAGACCAGATAAGCGCCCTCAGCGGCAAGCCGGGCGTGAGGGTGCTTAGCATCCCTTCTGCCGAGCAAAACTATCTGGTGTTTAACACCGGCAACAGCGCTAACCCGCTGCTGAATAATCCAGCGTTCTGGGAAGCCTCGCGCTGGCTGGTGGATTATGAAGGCATCACCAAGGACCTGCTGAAAGGCCAGTATTTTGTTCATCAGAGCTTCCTGCCGGTCGGCCTGCCGGGCGCGCTGGAGGACAATCCGTTCACGTTTGACCCGGCAAAAGCAAAAGCGATCCTCGCCAGGGCGGGCATCAAAGACGCGCATTTCACGCTGGACGTAGAGAATAAACCGCCGTTCATCACCATCGCGCAATCCATGCAGGCGAGCTTCGCTCAGGGCGGCGTGAAGGTGGATCTGCTGCCCGCGGCGGGTAGCCAGGTGTACGCCCGCGTGCGTGCGAAACAGCATCAGGCGGCCATACGTCTGTGGATCCCGGACTACTTCGATGCACACTCCAACGCCAGCGCCTTCGCATGGAATGACGGGAAATCCAGCACCGTGGCCGGGCTTAACGGCTGGAAAATTCCGGAGCTGAACAACGCTACGCTGGCGGCGGTTGCCGAGCCGGATCCGGCAAAACGTCTGGATCTGTATAAGAAGATGCAGGAACAGTTACAGCATAACTCGCCGTATGTGTTCGTTGACCAGGGCAAAACCCAGATCGTGGTGCGCGATAACGTGAAGGGGTATCAGCAGGGGCTGAACGCGGATATGGTCTGGTACGATCGCGTTACGAAGTAGCTTTTCCCCCCTCTCCCTCTCCCGTGGGAGAGGGTTGGGGTGAGGGCAACATCGCGCAACAGAGCCGCCTGTTTCCCCTCACCCCTGCCCTCTCCCACAGGGAGAGGGGGTCGTTCGTGCATATTTTCAGGATAACGATTTTCCCATGCCACATCTTTCCACCCGCGTGCTTCAGGGTCTGCTGACTCTCCTGCTCACGCTGTTCGGGCTACTGCTGGTCACGTTTGCGCTCTCTGCCTTTTCCCCGGTCGATCGCGTATTGCAGATCGTCGGCGATCACGCCAGCCAGTCCACTTACGATCAGGTTCGCCACCAGCTTGGGCTGGATCGGCCCCTGCCGGTGCAGTTCTGGCACTACCTGCAAAACCTCGCTCACGGGGATTTAGGCACCGCCAGCGCTACCGGTCAGCCGGTATTGCAGGACCTGCTGCACGCCTTTCCCGCCACGCTGGAACTGGCAACGCTGGCGCTAATTATCGGCACGGTACTCGGCGTGATTGCGGGTGTACTGTGCGCCCGCTACGTCGGTTCGCCACTGGACTTAGCGATCAGAACGCTCACCCTGCTCGGCAATTCGGTGCCAATATTCTGGCTCGGACTGCTGATGCTGGCTCTGTTCTACGCGAAACTACAGTGGAGCGCTGGCCCCGGCAGGCTGGACGACATCTGGCAATTCACCGTTGAGCCACGAACCGGATTTGCGCTGGTTGATACCTGGCTTTCCGGCGACCGCGAGGCGTTCCGCAACGCCATCAGCCACCTGGTGCTGCCGGTGCTGCTGCTGGCCTACTACTCGCTGGCAAGTATCACCCGCCTGACGCGCTCCGCCTGTCTGAGCGAGATGAACAATGAGTACATATTGCTCGCCCGCGCCAAGGGCGCTGGAGAGATGACCATCCTGCTGCGTCACGTGCTGCCGAACATTCGCAGCACCCTGCTGACGGTGATTGCCCTGGCCTACACCAGCATGCTGGAGGGCGCGGTATTAACCGAAACCGTCTTCTCATGGCCGGGCATCGGGCGCTACCTCACCACGGCCCTGTTCGCCGGTGACACCACCGCCGTGATGGGCGGCACGCTGCTGATTGGCGTCTGCTTTGTTCTGATCAATAACCTTACCGACCTGCTTGTGCGGGCGACCGATCCCAGGGTGCGCTAATGCCGTTTTATCTCTTCTTACGCCGCCTGCGCCGCTCCCCTGCCGCGTTTTGCGGGCTGATCGCCATCGCGCTGCTGGTGCTTATTGCCCTGTTAGCACCGTGGCTTGCGCCGCATGACCCCAACTGGCAGGACGCCGCCGCGCGTCTGCAACCGCCCAACGCGCAGCACTGGCTGGGTACCGACAGCTATGGGCGGGATCTGCTCTCCCGATTAATCTACGGCACCCGTCCGGCACTGGGGCTGGTGGCCTTAGTCACCGTTATTACCCTCCCCGCCGGTCTGCTGGTGGGGATTTTGTCAGGCTACTACGGCGGCTGGATGGAGCGCATCCTGATGCGCTTTACCGACGTGGTGATGTCGATGCCGCGCCTGATCCTCGCCTTCGCGTTTGTCGCGATGCTCGGCCCCGGTCTGGTGAACGGCGCGCTGGCGCTGGCCTTAACGACCTGGCCTGCCTATGCGCGCCAGGCGCGCAGTGAAATCCAGCGTCTGCGCCACAGCGATTATCTGGCCGCCGCGGAGATGATGGGCATTCGCGGCCCGCGCCTGCTGGTCGGCCATATTCTGCCCCTGTGCCTGCCCTCCGCGATTGTACGGCTGGCGCTGGATCTGGCCGGGATCATTCTGGCCGCCGCCGGGCTGGGCTTCCTTGGCCTGGGCGCACGTCCACCGATGGCGGAATGGGGCGCGATGATAGCCGACGGCATGCAGGTCATTTTTGACCAGTGGTGGATTGCCGCCATTCCAGGCGGGGCGATTCTGTTTGCCAGCCTGGCCTTTAACCTGCTGGGCGATGGCCTGCGCGACGTACTGGAGCCACAGCATGACTGAACACCGCGTCATCGTCGATGCGCTAAATATCGACTACCCCGCCGCGCGCGTGGTCAACAACCTGAGCTTTACGTTAGGCAACGAGCGGCTGGCGCTGGTGGGAGAATCCGGCTCCGGCAAGTCCATGTCTGCCCGCGCCCTGATGGGGCTGGTGCGCAAGCCCGGCATCGTGAGCGCTAAGCGGCTTAACGTGCTTGGCAACGACCTGCTGACCCTGAACAGCCGCCGCTGGCAGGCGCTGCGCGGCAACGGCATTGCGATGGTTCTACAGGACCCGCGCTACGCGCTAAACCCGGTGAAAACCGTCGCCGCCCAGCTTGATGAAGCGCTGACCCTCCATCAGCGCCTGCCCCGCGCCGAACGCCTGGCGCGCATTCACGATATCATCCGCGCCGTGGGGCTGAACGAGCACGTGCTCCAGCGCTATCCCGGCGAACTCTCCGGCGGCATGGGCCAGCGCGTGATGATCGCCATTGCGCTCGTCAACAACCCGCAGGTGCTGATCGCCGACGAACCGACTTCCGCGCTGGACGCACGCCTGCGCAACCAGATCCTGGAGCTGCTGGTACAGCAGTGCGAGGCGCGGCAGATGGCGATGCTGTTAATCAGCCACGACTTGCCGCTCGTCGCGGAACACTGTGACCGCGTGCTGGTGATGTATCAGGGTGAGAAAGTTGATGAAATGGCGGCGAGCCAGTTGCCGCAGGCAACCCATCCCTACACGCGCACGCTCTGGACCTGCCGCCCGAACGCCGGGACCTTTGGCCAGATGCTGCCGACGCTCGACCGTTCGCAACCGTGGAAGGAGGCCGACAATGGCACTCGTTGAGGTTAACCAGCTCCGGGTGAGTTTTGGTGAAAAAACGGCGGTTTCCGCCGCCAGTTTTGCGATCGAAAAAGGCGAAACCTTCAGCCTGATCGGTGAATCCGGCTGCGGCAAATCGACTCTTCTGCGCGTGCTGGCGGGGCTGCTGCGCGAGTGGCATGGCCACATTTCCGTCCTCGGGGAAAATTTACGGCCAGGACGACGTTTTGAAGGCGCGCTTCGCCGTAACGTGCAGATGGTGTTCCAGGATCCGTGGGCGTCTTTGCACCCGAACCACACCATTGCCCGCACCCTGTCGGAGCCGTTAAACATCCACGGCGAAACCCAGGTTGCCGAAAAGGTGGCGGATGCGCTGCAACAGGTGGGTCTGGCTGCCGACGCCGGCAGGCGTTACCCGCATCAGCTTTCCGGCGGACAGCGTCAGCGCGTGGCCATTGCCCGCGCGCTGCTGCTGCGCCCGCAGCTTCTGCTGCTGGATGAACCGACCTCGGCGCTGGATATGTCGGTACAGGCGGAGATACTTAACCTGCTCAACCGCCTGAAGGCGCAGCACGGCATGACCTACCTGCTGGTGAGCCACGATGCGGACGTGATTGCGCATATGTCCGACCGGGCGGCATTTATGGCGCACGGGGAGATCCAGCGGGTATTTGACCGTGAAGCCATGTTGCGGGGGGAGCACAGGATGGGGTAAACCGTGCGGCGGCGAGTGCCGCACGTATTTCGTAGGCCGGGTAAGGCGTAGCCGCCACCCGGCAAAACGTTACTTCAGCAGCTTCACCGTGGCATCAATGTCGATCTCATCTTCAGTGAAGATCATCGTCGTGTTCTGGAAGGTGGTGATCGCCAGCTTCTTCACCGTGCGCATTTCGCCCGGCTTTTTCTCGGTTTTTGGTTTGATGCTGTTCATCAGCAGCCCCACCGACAGCACCGCATTCTCTTTGTCGATTTTGGTCTCAACGGGCTCTTCCTCGCTGAACACCACGAAGGATTTAATTGAGGTGAGCTTCACTCGCTCGCCCGCAATATAGAGATGCTTACTCTCCGGGATCACCTTCACCGCATACGCGGAAAGGCCTTTGCTGTTGGTGGTTGGCTCGAAGGTCACCGCCGCATCTTTTTTAATCAGATCAGGGTTGGCGACCTTAATCACATGAAAATAGCGGTTGTCGCCGTTTTCATCTTTGATAAATCCAAAGCCTTTATCTTTAAACCACGTTGTGATTGTACCGTTCATCGCTGTTACCGCCTGTCAGATCCTAAGACTAAAGTTTTGCAGCGCGCAGTGTAATGCACAATGGCTGACGAGACAAAAAAAAGCCCCTGCACGGGAGCAGGGGAAAGTTCATGTCAGAGCTTTTTAGTATTGTGTATTTAGTTGAACACCATCCCACCATCAATCAGCAGCGACTGACCGGTCATGTAGTCGGAATCCGGCCCGGCGAGGTAAGAGACGCAGGCGGCCACGTCTTCCGGCTCGGACAAACGGCCAAGCGTGATGCGTTTGGCAAAGGTTTCCGTCCCGTAGCCAAGCGGTTTACCCGCCGCCTCGGAGACCTGACGGTCGATTTCCGCCCACATCGGCGTTTTGACGATCCCCGGGCAGTAGGCGTTAACGGTGATCCCCAGCGGCGCGAGATCCCGCGCGGCGGTCTGGGTTAAGCCGCGCACCGCGAACTTGCTGGAGCTGTAGACCGCCAGCTCCGGGTTACCGGTGTGGCCCGCCTGGGAGCAGGCGTTGATGATCTTGCCGCCGTGCCCCTCTTTACGAAACGCGTCAATTGCGGCCTGAATGCCCCAGATCACCCCTTTCACGTTGATGTTGTAGACCTTGTCGACAATTTCCGGCGTGATGGATTCGATGGGCGTGGACGGCGCCACCCCGGCGTTATTGACGATGACGTTAAAACCGCCCAGCGCGGTGCGGGCTTTTTCCACCGCCGCGAACACCTGCTCGCGGTCAGAGACGTCCACCTTCACGGCGACGGCCTTCCCGCCGTTACGGGTGATCTCATCCGCGACCGCTTTCGCCGTCTCTTCGTTGTAATCCGCAATAGCAACGGCAAAACCATCCTTCACCAGGCGAAGCGCGATCGCTTTGCCAATCCCCTGGCCGGAGCCGGTTACGAGAGCCACTTTTTGCATTTCTCTGTCCTTATATTGATTCACAAAATCTGGCTGAGATGGAGCTGGCCCATCAGCAGCGGGTTATCGCTGTAGTCGACGGGAATGGCCACCACGGCCGGGCCATCGACATCCATTGCCGCACGCAGCGTCGGTTCGAGCGCATCCGCGCTCTCGACGGCAAAGCCTTTCGCACCGAACGCGTCGGCATAGACTTTGAAATCGACCGGGCCGAACTCGACGCCGGAAAGCCTCTGGTATTTTTTCTCTTCCTGGATGGCCACCATGTTGTAGGCGTTATCCACCCAGATGATGTGCAGCACATTGGCGTTGAGGCGTACGGCGGTTTCCAGCTCCATGCTCGACTGCAAAAAGCCGCCGTCCCCGGAGACCGAGACCACCTTGCGCCCCGGGTTGACCAGCCACGCGCCAATCGCCCACGGCAGCGCCACGCCCATGGTCTGCTGACCGTTGGAGATCATCACCTGACGCGCCCGGAAGCTGTAAAGGTAGCGGGCGATCCAGATGTGGAAGCTGCCCATGTCGACGGTGAGCGTCACGTCGTTGTTCACGATGTCCTGCATGGCGCGCACGATGCGCAGCGGATGCAGCGCAAACTGGTTAAGCGATGCGCCGCGACGGTCGAGGAGGTCCCGCTGATGCTGGCGATCGACAAGAATTTCCGAGGCGCGCTGGCTGAGTTCAAGTTTGTGCTCGATTCGACTGGCAAGCAGATTCAGCGTGGCAGCAATATCCCCGACCAGTTCCAGATCGGGAACATACTTGCGCTCCTCATAGGCGGGCAGCACGTCAATGTGCACCAGCGTGGCGTCGCCGCTGTTCCACATGGACGGCTCGTACTCCACCGGGCTGTAGCCGATGCAGATAATCAGGTCCGCCAGATGCAGCAGCCGGTCGCCAGCCTGGTTGTTAAAGAGGCCGACGCGTCCGGCGAAGCGGGTGAAGTGTTCCTGATTCACCGCCCCGGCGGCCTGATAGGTGCTGGTGACCGGAATACGGCTTCTCTCCAGCAGCTTATGCAGCGCGGCGCTGTTGGCGGGCTGGCTGGCCATCAGGCCGAGTAAGATGACCGGGTTTTTGGCCTTCGCGATAAGCTTCGCCACGTCGTTGATGGCTGACTCCGGCGCCGGGCCCATCAGCGCCGCGGTGCTGGCGGGTAAAATAGCCCCCGTGGTGGGCTGGTCGACAATATCCTGCGGCAGGCTGACAAACGCCCCGCCCGGCCTGCCCTGCTCGGCAGCGCGAAACGCGTTCGACACCACCTCGGCAATCGCGTCCGGTGAATTGACTTCGACGGCGTATTTGGTGACCGGGCTGAACATGGCGACGGTATCCATGCTCTGGTGCACCAGTTTCGCTTTATCTGACCGCTTCACCGCACCGCCCAGCGCCACCACCGGGTCACCTTCGCTGTTGGCGGTGGCGATGCCGGTGATCAGGTTGGAGCAGCCCGGCCCGGAGGTGACCAGCGCGACCCCGGCCTTACCGGTTAGCCGCCCTACCGCTGCCGCCATAAACGCCGCGTTCGCCTCGTGACGCACCGGGATAATCTCGATGGAGGAGTCCAGCAGGGAGTCAAAGACCTTGTCGATTTTTGCGCCCGGTATGCCGAACACCTGCTTCACACCCTGCGCTTCCAGCTGGCCGACAACCATATCGGCGCCGTGCGCCCACTGACGTGACTGTTTCTCACTGTTCACGGTAGTTCTCCTGTTAGTTTTCGACGGCGCGGATAGCCGCATCAAGGTTGCTGGGGTGCAGGTTGGCCTGTAAAAACGCGCTGTCGGCGGGCAGGTCAATCATCAGCTTGTGGATTTCGCCGAAGGTGAGCACGCCGTTCTCCAGCTGATAGTCGAGCAGGTGGCCCCCGCCCTGACGGTCGTCGGTGATAAAGTGTTCGTGATAGCCCGCCACGTTAATGCCCTGCATATGCTGCGGGGTGCGGAACCCGACCAGTACGCCCTCGCGCTGGTTAAAGCGGAACACCGGCTGGTCATCCAGCACGTCGGTCATCGCCCGGTACGGCGGCGTCTGGCGCGGTACGGTGCGGGTGTGCGCGTGGCGGAAATTGCCGTCGATGCGCAGCGCGCAGAACAGGTTATCGGAGGGGATTTGCTTGTCGATCACGTCGTGGATCTGCTGACGGCTGACCGGCCCGTCGAAGGCTTTGCGGTACTGCGGCTGGAACCAGGTCATCACCGCGAACGGCGTTTTTTGCTCCGGCTTCGCGGCGCGGGCGCTGCCGTCGGCGCGCAGCTGGTACACCTGGCTGCTAAAGGCAATCATTTCACCGTCCAGCTCGTTAAAGGTACCGAGACCAAAATCACCGTGTGCCAACAGGTCGGCGATGGTCGTCTCCCCTTCGTAGACGCCGCTTAGCAGGGCGCTCATTAGCGATGTCTGATAGATCACGCTGTCAGGATGCTGAGCCGAGAACCCACGCAGGGTCTCGCATAAACTCGCCTCACAGTCGCATGCAGATGAATGCATCATCATGCCCGTCCTCTTCAACTTTATTTATAAAGGTTAAATAAATGTTGACCCGATTCAGCAGAGAGTTCCAATATAGAATCCATGCTGGTTTGAGACGTTTTTGATATGGAACTTCGTTATCTGCGCTATTTTGTCGCGGTAGCACGCGAGCGACACTTCACCAGGGCGGCCAAAGCGCTGGGTATTTCACAGCCTCCTCTGAGTCAGCAGATCAAACGGCTCGAAGAGGAAGTGGGCACGCCGCTGTTCAGGCGCCTGACACGGGGCGTGGAGCTGACCGAAGCGGGAGAGGCCTTCTATGAGGACGCCTGTAAGATACTGGCGCTGAGCGACGCCGCGCTGGAGAAAGCCCGGGGCATCGCGCGCGGGCTGAACGGCAGCCTGTCGATTGGCATCACCAGTTCAGATGCTTTTCATCCCAAAATCTTCGCCCTGATTCGCCAGTTTCAGGTGCAGAACATGGCTGTGCAGGTTCACCAGGTGGAAGCCAATATGTCGTCGCTGACGACGATGCTGGCGGAGGGTGAGCTGGATATCGCCTTTGTGCGCCTGCCGTGCGAAAGCAGTAAGGTGTTCGAATTAAAAATCCTCGATCGGGAGCCGATGGTGGTGGCGCTGCATCGCGATCATCCTCTGGCGGCATGTGGCGATCTGGCGCTGGATGAGCTGCGGGATACGCCGGTGGTGCTGTTCCCCCAGGAGGTAGCACCGGGGCTGTATGACCGCGTTTACGGCAGCTGCGAGCGGGCCGGGATCGATATGCAACACACGCTGCAATCCTCACAACTTTCCTCTTCCCTGAGCATGGTCTCCGCTGGCGGCGGGTTCGCGCTGGTGCCGAAATCCATGGCCGCTATTTCTCCGCCGAATGTCACCTACCATGCGCTGCGCTCGCCGGAGCTTTATACCGATATCGCGCTCTGCTGGCGGCGTTTTGAGCGTTCGCGGACGGTGAAGCGGTTTCTGGCGATGATGAGCGAGGGGTAGCTACGGTGTGGCTGTGCCCGGCGGCGCTGCGCTTGCGCGGGCCTACGGTTCGTGTCGCGGATAGGTTGGCTGGTTAGCGGTTTTGTAGGCCGGGTAAGGCGCAGCCGCCACCCGGCAATGCCCTTTGGAAGCCGCCTCGCAAACTTTTAAGCAATCTTATGTAATTCAGGGGCATCCCTTTTCATCCCTTCTCCGCGGTCGTAAAGTGCCTGCGTTGCGGCACATCCGTAACCGGGCGTAGGAACCCGTTAGCATGACGTGACATTTTTTTGGACAACGAGGATGCTAAATGGCGACTACCCCTGGATTTTCATACGTACACGCTTAAGAAAGCGCTGTTCATCACCTTCTTCACCTGCAACTTCCCGATTCTGCGGATCTCTTTGAACTGGCTGGCACCTGTGCGGCGTACGTGAGCGTACTGGTGGAAATGGACGATGCGGTGACATTTTCTACGCTCTGTAAGCAACTGCTGGGTTGTTAGCGGAGTTTGTGAAGGAGCCTTATATAACGGCTCACTGAGTCGGCCTTACACAAAGGACAACGTTGTTTGATGAATGACGGTTTGTTAGAGGAATGCACAGGAAGGCGGTCACGCCACAGAGGGCGTGACATAAAATCAGGCCTGGTCGTCTTCTTTACCGTAGTAAAGCTTACCGATCTGAATGAGAGGACGGCCCTGGGATTTGCGGTGCAGGTTGCTGTCACGCAGTGAATAAACGCAGCCGCAGTATTCCTGCTGGTAGAACTGCTCGCGCTTGCTGATTTCAATCATGCGCGACGAACCGCCCTGTTTCCGCCAGTTATAGTCCCAATAGACCATACCCGGATAGTGGGCGGCGGCTCGCTGACCGCAGTCGTTGATTTGCTGCATATTTTTCCAGCGAGAGATGCCCAGTGAGCTGCTAATCACGTTGAAGCCATTTTCAGCGGCGTAAAGCGCAGTCCGCTCAAAGCGCATGTCAAAACACATGGTGCAGCGAATGCCGCGCTCGGGTTCCCATTCCATGCCTTTGGCGCGCTCAAACCAGTTATCTGTATCGTAATCCGCATCGATAAACGGTACGCCGTGCTGTTCGGCAAAGCGAATATTCTCATCCTTACGAATCAGATACTCTTTCTGCGGATGAATGTTCGGATTGTAGAAGAAGATGGTGTAGTCGATCCCTGAGGCCTGGATCGCCTCCATTACCTCACCAGAACACGGAGCGCAACAGGAGTGCAGCAGCAGTTTATCAGCCCCGTTTGGGAGTTCTAGTTTAGGGCGTTTGAAATCAGCGGTAGTCATAAATTTATTTGATGAGGTAATGAGGACTGAAAACAGTGTAGCATCAGAGCTGTGCTATCGGGAATGGCGGCCAGTCTCATACATATCCGGCAATGCCTGTTATTGACACAGGGCTGCTGTTGCAGCCCTGACAACCTTAGACTTCAATCGATTCAGAGATCTCTAACGCATCATCGACTTCGATGCCTAGATAACGGACAGTGCTTTCCAGTTTCTTATGGCCCAACAGAAGTTGGATCACCCGGAGATTCTTGGTTTTCTTGTATATCAGGTAAGGTTTTGTTCTTCTCATGGAATGTGTGCTGTAAAGCGAAGCTTCGAGACCAAGCTTTTCTACCCACCCATGAAAAATTCGGCTGTATTGTCGGGTTGATATGTACCGGTTAGTTCCGCTCCGAGACCGAAACAAGAAGTCTTTACTGTGCAAATTGCCAAGCTTTATCAATGCAGCAACAGCTTCTCTTGTCCCTTTGGTTATCTCAAATTGCACAGGGCTACCGGTTTTCTGTTGCAGCACCGTTGCTCTGCTTGAAACCGAGCTACCATATGCAACATCAGATACTTTCAGGTTCACCAGATCGCAGCCTCGTAGCTTACTGTCTAAGGCCATATTGAACAGAGCTAAATCACGCGTTTTACCTTCCAGTTCAAGCCGGATTCGGATCCCCCAGATATGAGATATCTGAAGTGGTCTTTTTTGGCCTATGATACGGTCTTTATTCCACGGTGACGTGTTCATACTCAAATCTCCTGCAATGTGGGAGATTTGAGTATGGTTGTCTCTTATGAGCGAAAAGCGGACATAAATATGTCGCGTCAAAAATATGATGATAATTACTCTCCTGCCAGGACAGGTTGCTCCATCCTGGCACAAGACATACCTCAGGATGCCAGTTTCATCATAATAAGGCCTGCTACAATCACCACCGCAGCGAATATGCGCATCGGTGTGGCAGGTTCCCCCAGAAAATACAGGCCTGCAACAAATGAGCCTACTGCCCCTATCCCGGTCCAGATGGTATATGCCGTGCCCAGTGGTAATGAGCGCATTGCTGCCGAGAGTAAGGCAAAACTCGCTATCATACCGACGAGAGTCACTATCGAGTACAGTGGGCGGGTAAACCCGTCAGACAATTTCATCGCATAAGCCCATACGACTTCAAGCAAACCCGCAGCCGTCAGCATTAACCAGGCCATAATTTCTCCTCTTAATATATGTCCGGGTCGTCCCGAAGAAAGCCTCTGATGTAACGGGTCGTCCCGCTACGGCCTGAATAAAATGGAATCCCTGCTTAAACCATCAGCAATGAGATTTGAACGATGGCCAGATACGGGCCAACAGAGAAATAACCAGTACTGTCGACAGCGTGCACAGGCTTAACACCAGTGGCGCATAAGCTCCCAACATCATCAACTGACCCGCAGCTGCGGTGCCAAGTGAGCCCGCAGTAATTTTCATTGCACCCACCCAGACAAAGACCTGCCCCCGGCAGGATGGTGGGGAGTATTCACTGCGTGCGGCAAGCGTGGCGGCGAAAAAAGCGGCATTAAGCACTCCGGTTATGAAGAAGCAGAAAAACACGGGTAAAAAACTGCTGACCACCAGAATGGAAAGCAGGCCTGCGACAATCAGCCCTCCGGAGCTCAGCATCAGCCTGTCGGGTTCACCTCTCAGTGGGATAACCATCAGGCATACCGATCCCGCCAGATTGCCCGCTCCGTAGGCCACGGTAAGAAAAGCGGCTGTGGCTGCTGGAACACCAAGAACATCAGCCATACTCACCGCAACAACCGGCAGGACGGCGACAGCAAAGGCGACGGCCATCGTCAGGTACAGTGTCCTGCACAGCGGTGTGCACCGGATCATCATACTCATCGTTGTGATGGCACCGGCAACCTTTGTAGGCTTGCCGCTGTGTGTAACCGGCGAAACCGGTAGCCGCATGATAAAGAAAGCAGCGAAAACAGTACCAACGGCCAGAAGGTAAAACGCCGCAGAAGGCGAAGCCCAGGCGGATATGGCGGCAACAGCAGAGGGACCCAGCGTGCCACCGAAACCGTAGGTTGCCACATCAAGACCCTGAGCCCGGCGCTGACTTCGCTGGTCCGGCCCTGCCATGGCAGGCAGGAAAGCACTGATCCCACCTGTCAGGAGTGGGCCACAGAGTCCTGCGGCGATAAGAAGTAATGCCGTCAAAAGTAAAGGGACGTGGCCGAAAGTCACTGTCATAATCCCTGTAATAAAGGCATACGCCAGGCAGGCCATCGCAATGACCCTGCGCCCGTCGCTGGCGGTATCGATCCTGCGGGCAATAAACGGCCCCAGCATATGTGGGAGGGTAATGCAGGCAGCCATCCACCCCGTCACTGTGTAATACTGTTCAGATGACTGGCACAGTAAGATCACTGCCAGCACCCCGCCGCCATCCGCAATGCGTGCCAGCATCGCGGCACAGGCATAGCGGACAAGACCTGCCTTAACAGGCGCGTTTGTATACTGAAGGGTCGTCATGAAGATTATTGCCTGGCCAGGTTTCAGGAGGACCGCCAGAGTGCCGGTCCTGTCGGTGGGTTACTTCAGCTCCAGCGCGGTGATCACTCGGGCAATATCCGCGATATCGCCCGCTGACAGCGGTTGCAGAGGACGAGGCAGGCAATCCGTATCGGTCAGTCCAAGCACACCAGCGGCAGCGGCAATCACACGAATACTCCCGCCATGTTTACGGAACAGCGCCCACAGCGGTTCCAGTCGGGTTGTCAATGCCATAACACGAGCGTGATCCCCTGCTGCTGCTGCCTCGGTGATCTGCTTTGCGGTTTGCGGGAACAGACCGCCACACACAGAGTACCAGACCTCGCAGCCTGCATTTAATCCCAGTCCGGCATACATATCGCCACTGATACCGATTGTCACTCCCGGGCAAAGATGTTGGCGTAGCGCATTCACCCGCTCAGCGGCCGCTGCCGGGCTATCCGGGACGCCAGGGATCTTAACCGAACGAACCCCCGCCAGTGATGAGAGACGACCGTGCAGTTCATCCGTAAAGGTAAAATGTGTGGTACCCGGATTATCGTAGACACAGACCGGAACAGACGCATGCCGGGTCACCGCCTCAAAAAGCGCGAAGACCTCTTCATCACGGAGTGACTGGTAACTGACCGCCGGGAGCAACAGAGCATCTGCGCCTGCTGCCTGCGCATCATCAACCAGATGCAGGATGGCATCGGTGCTGACTGCCCCCACGCACACCATCACAGGGATATCTCCAGCAAGCTGTTTAGCCAGAGTCGCGATGCGATTGCGCTGCTCCCGGGTCAGATACGCGTAGCTTCCGGTTGAACCCAGAATGCCCAGAGAATCAACACGGGCCGCGGTCAGGCGGGCCAGAATCTTACTGAACCCCTGTTCGTCGACGCCGCTGGCGGTGACGGGAGTTAGCGGAAAAGCAGACAAGCCGGTGAACATTGTGTTTCTCCTGAATGATATTACTGGTATTGCTCTTCGATAAGAGCCACCTCAAACCACAGACCGGGCATCATTTTTTCAAGGCCATCGGTCAGCATCTTCCCGGCTTCATGAAGCTTCTCCAGTGGCATCTGCGGCAGACTCTCCAGAATGAACCACATTTGCTGAGCTTCCACATCCAGGCGGGTTCTGACCCCCTGTCGCCAGTTCCAGCGACGGCAGGTCACGCCTGCATCATCGCACCAGATAACCTCACCTTGCGACGGGTATTCAATGGCGGTCTCACCGTCTTTGACGGTATCAAAAGGCTCGGTTCCTTTTGCCACAACCAGACGCGGTGAACCCTGATAGGCAGCGATATTCTCTCCCCCCACAGGAACGGCATAGCGGAGGCTAACGGCGTTATAGAGATCAACGATGGGATCGAGTGCGGGCGTCGTACTGTCACGTAATACGCGCTTACGTAAGGCATCCGCTGAACATGGTGTGCGTTTCGGTTTAGCACCAAACGTCTGGAAAACCTCAGCCCAGGCGACCAGATGAGATTCAGCCCATTCAGGTTCGCCGGCCAGAACCGCTTCACAGGCTTCCAGCAGTACCGTTTCCCCTATACCAGGGTTCAGAATCGGCGCGGCTTTTACGCAGATACTGAGTGCCCGAAAGCCGGGAGCGATACGATAGATTTCTGGGGCAATTGACGGAGAGACTGTTAACACGTGATAATCCTGTTATGACCAATTTATTCCATGATAATGACCGATGACTAAGAAAGTCAATTTAATGACCGATGCTAATGCGATAGCCAGCACCGTAAACGAAGCCGTCTCTCAGCGGATTAAGCTGTATCGCAAGCAAAAGAAAATATCCCTCGATGAACTCTCCCGTCGGGCGGGCGTCAGCAAGGGCGCGCTGGTTGAGATTGAGGGATGCCGGGCGAACCCCAGCATTGCCCTGTTATGCCGCCTCGCTGCCGCGATGGGTGTTTCGGTGGCTGACTTTGTGGATGTCAGCGCCAAACCGACCGTACATCTCATTGCTGAAGATGAGATCCCTCAATTGTGGGAAGGCGAAAAAGGCGGAAGAGCAAGGTTGCTTGCCGGATCCGGTGGCCCTGATATGACCGAGCTCTGGATGTGGGAAATGCAGCCAGGGGAAAAATTTGCTTCACCTGGTCACCCGGAAGGAACGCTTGAATTGTTTTATGTACAAACTGGCACTCTCACACTCGGCGTACATGATCACCTGTATCTGGTGAAGGCTGGCTGCTCGGCAACGGCCAGAACAGACGTTCCTCATTTCTATGAAAATCGGGGGGAGAACCCATTGGTATTTATCATGACAGTACATGAAAGAGCATCCTGAGTGCTCCCCGGTTTAGTGGTCAGCCCTGCTGTCTCATCGCGAGTCAGTCCTGAAGGAGAAGTTCAGTGAATAATCAGCACCTGCGATTTACCAAAGACAAATTTACTGTCACAACCGATCCCGCTTTTTTTCAGCTGGAAGCCATTCACGATTACCTCTCCCAATCGTCCTGGGCTCCAGACATTGATGCCGAAACGGTAAGGTTATCCGTCCAGAACAGCCTTTGCTTTGCACTTTTGGATGGAACAAGGCAAATCGGCTTCGCCCGTCTGGTCACAGACTATGCTACTTTTGGTTATTTGTGCGATGTCTATGTGTTAAACGATTATCAGAAAAGTGGTCTTGGTCGTTGGCTGATTGAATGCTGTCACGCACATCCGTTGATGTCACGTCTGCGACGAATAATGCTGGTAACCGACAGTGCGCCTTGGCTATATCAGAAACTGGGGTATAACCCTTTGAACCGGCCAGATTTTGTCTGGCAGATCAATCGACCAGACATTTATCGTAAACCCGGGAAAAACTAAGAATACTTTCAGAAAGCAAAGACAAATGTTGATCCGCAGGGCAAATACCTCTGATGCAGAAGAGCTTGCCATTTTAGCTGAACGAACCTTCAGAAAGACTTTCCAGGATGGGAATACTCAGGAGGATATGGAACTTCACTGCCAGGCAAGCTATTCAACACATATCCAGTTGAAAGAGATCCTCAGACAAGACTGGGTTACATTAGTCTGTGAACACGAGAGCAAATTGATTGGGTATGCCCAACTGAGGTGGGAAGAGTTTCCTCCCTGTGTCAATAGCATTCACGCCGGGGAAATCCTGTGTCTATATGTTGATGCTCCCTATCATGGTAGAGGATTTGCGTAAGAACTTATGCGGATGTGCTTTGCTGAATTTGAGGCAAAGGGATCGGATGTTGTCTGGTTAGGCGTCTGGGAACATAACCCAAGGGCAATTTCTTTTTATCATAAGCTTGGGTTTACCGAGGTGGGTGAGCATATCTTCCAGGTTGGGTCAGATCCGCAGAGAGATATCATTATGAAACGTTCAACTGGCGTTCGCTGAATAAACATCATGACGTCCGCTCTTGGCACATAGCGGACGCATCTTTCACACGCTTCTAAATAACCTGGTTAGCAAAACTATCTCCACGGAACTCCTTCCCAGCAAGCAATTCCTGAATACGCTTAGCAAATCACATAAATACTTCAGGCCGAGATACTTCTGGCACTTTAATGACATACCACTCCAACTTAAAGTGCTCGCACTCAATGCAAAGTTCAATTGTCACGATCATGTAGAAACTGCAATTTCATCGAAGTTTCCGCATTGTCAACCCACCAACCACCATCTATAATATTTCCAACCTGGAAACAAGGGGCAAGGATGCACATAGTCTCAAGAGCGCCTTTCGACACAGCGGCCAGACATTATCCCAATCAAGCACAAGCTTTGGACGATCTTTACCGGGTACTAAAAAAGGAACACTACCCCTCACCAGACGAGATGCGAAAGCGCTTTCCTAGCCTGGACCGGATGAAATACCGGGAAAAATGGTGGGTCATTGATGTGGGTGGCGGGCATCTAAGAGTGATGTTTTTTGCTGATTTTGAGCGTGGAAAGATCTTCATCAAACACATCAGCACTCACGCAGACTATGACAAGCTCACGGACTACTACCGGAGAACGAAAGAATGAATTATGCAGCAGCCATCAAAGCGGCAAACGCTCTGACAAACGAGCTCCCTTTCCTGGGTTCAAGCCCGTCGCGGCAAGACTACGAGGATGCGCTGGCGCTGGTGGAGTATCTTATCGAGCACGACCCCGATAACCCGCTGGTAGATATGCTCACTGCCAAAATCGATAAGTATGAAAACGCGTCCCCGGAGTTTGCAGAATTTAACGCGCGTATTGCCAGCATTCTGTCAGGCGTTGCGTTACTGCGAACGCTAATGGATCAGTACCAGCTCACTCAGAGTGATTTCGAGAACGAGATTGGTAAGAAGTCTCTGGTAAGTCGGATCCTTAACGGACAGCGCACGTTAACGCTAGATCATATGCGAGCGCTGGCGAAGCGTTTCGGTTTGCCGGTGAGCGCATTTGTGGGGAACTGATGCGAAGTTTTCACCCAGACCAATTCCCCAGACGTTAATACCACTATATCTCTCACCCCGGCCCCTCGCTCCCCGCCGCCAGCAGCGGCACCACCACGTCGCTGATGGGCACCGCAATCCCGTGCCTGCGGCCATAGCGCTGGATCACGCCGTTGCGTATGTCCCACTCCATCGGGCAATCCGCCTGACGGTCGGCAAGGATCGAGGTGCCCAGGTCCTCAGGCGCGCGCTGGAAGTTCGCCAGAATATCCTGGGCCACCGCATCGTCCAGCTTCGCCCCTTCGGCGCGGGCGACGGTAAGCCCCTCGCGCAGGTAGGCCAGCGCCAGCTCGCTGATATCCTCGCGCCTGAACATCCCGGCGCGGCGATTGGCCAGCACCATCAGCCCGGCGACCGCGTTTTGCAGCAGCTTGCGCCAGGCGACGGTAGTGAAATCTGTCGAGAGCTCAACGTTACAGCGCGTGCCGCGAAGCGCCTCCACCACCCGCTGCGCCTGCGGCACGTCCGGCAGCGTAAGGCGCGGTTTGGCGCGCAGCCAGACGGAGGCATCCGGCTCGCGCTGGGCAGGGAACCAGACCACCGAGGGCAGCACCGTTGCGCCATTGACCAAAGGCGCAAGCTGGGCTTTCTGCTCCACGCCGTTTTGCAGCGCGCAGACCACGGTGTTTTCATCGCACAGAGCGCGCAGCCACCCGGCGCTGTCGGCATTTTGCGTCGTTTTGACCGCCAAAAAAACGAGGTCAACGGGGCGCGTAATGACGCTGGGATCGGTGAGTACCGGACCGGGCACCACAATTTCACCCTCATCATGACGCAGGCGCAGTTCCGGATGCGCGGTGCGCCCACACAGCAGCGGCGTGCGGCCCGCTTCATGCAGCACCGCGGCGATGGTGGTCCCAATCGCACCGGGTCCTGTCAGCGCAATGGTTGGATAGTCAGACATGGGTCACTCCCCTTTTGCTAAGCCTGCTATCAGTTATACCACCCTGAGACGAGCGCGCCACGCCCATTGTCTATACTCAACTCATAACAGACAACGGAGTGCGCCATGCCTTTACCCGACTTCAAATCCTCTGAACCTTATACCCTCGGCATTGAGCTCGAACTCCAGGTGGTTAACCCGCCGGGTTACGATCTGAGCCAGGACTCCTCTGCCCTCATCGCCGCCGTCAAAGACGACATCAAAGGGGGGGAAGTCAAACACGACATCACCGAAAGCATGCTCGAAATCGCCACCGGCGTGTGCCAGACCATCGACCAGGCAGCGGCGCAGTTTTCAGTGATGCAGCAGAGCATCCTGCGCGCGGCGGAAGATCAGCATATCCAGATCTGCGGCGGTGGGACGCATCCATTCCAGAAATGGCAGCGGCAGGAAGTGTGCGACGACGAGCGCTATAACGTCACGCTGGAGCGCTTTGGCTATCTGATTTTGCAGGCGACGGTGTTCGGCCAGCACGTACACGTCGGCTGTCGGACCGGGGACGACGCCATTTACCTGCTGCACGGCCTGTCGCGCTTTGTGCCACACTTTATCGCCCTGGCCGCCGCATCACCGTATATGCAGGGCACGGACACGAAGTTCGCCTCATCGCGTCTCAACATCTTCTCGGGCTTCCCGGATAACGGTCAGATGCCGTGGGTCAACAGCTGGCAGGAGTTCGAGGGGCTGTTCCGCCGCCTGAGCTCCACCAGCATGATCGACAGCATTAAGGATCTGCACTGGGACATCCGCCCCAGCCCGCACTTCGGCACCGTCGAGGTGCGGGTGATGGATACGCCGCTGACGCTCAGCCACGCCATTAACATCGCCGGGCTTATTCAGGCGACGTCGCACTGGCTGCTGACCGCGCGGCCGTATAAGCATCAGGAACGGGATTTTCTGCTCTATCGCTTTAACCGTTTTCAGGCCTGTCGCTACGGGCTGGAAGGCATTCTGACGGACGTACATACCGGCGAGCACAAAACCGTGGCGGAAGATATCGCCTGGCTGCTCGAGCAGGTTGCGCCGTCGGCCGAGAAGCTCGGCGCGACAAGCGCAATCAATGAGATTGCCCTGCTGTTAAAGCAGGGCAAGAGCGAGGCGCAGCGCATGCGGGACTTTATCGCCGATGGCGGCTCGCTGATTTCTCTGGTGCAGAAGCACTGTGAGCTGTGGGCGACGAGTCCGTAAGGCCGTGGCCCCACTCGCGCAGGCGCTGGAACAGCACGAACAGCGCCGGGATGAACACTATCCCCACCACGGTCGCCACCAGCATGCCGCTGAACACCGTAGTGCCGATGATGCGGCGGCTCTGGGCACCCGCCCCGGTCGCCAGCATCATCGGCAGGACGCCGATAATGAACGACACGGCGGTCATCATTACCGCGCGGAAGCGGCGCGATGCCCCCTCCCGTGCGGCATCGACAATCGCCATTCCATCCATGCGCCGGGCGCGGGCAAACTCCACGATAAGAATTGCGTTCTTGGCGGCGAGGGCTATCAGTAGCACCAGACCTATCTGCACGTATACGTCGTTGGCATAGCCCGCCAGCCACAGCCAGACCAGCGCCCCGCCGATGGCGAACAGCACCGAGAGCATCACGCTCGCCGGCAGCGTCCAGCTCTCGTACTGGGCGACGAGGAACAGCCACGCCATCACCACCGCCGCCAGCACGATCCATATCGCCTGATTGCCGGTCTGCTGCTCCTGATACGACATGCCGCTCCAGGCGTAGTCGTACCCGGCTGGCAGGTTTTCCGCCAGAATCTCGCCCATCGCCGCCATTGCGGTGCTGCTGCTCACCCCTTCCGCTGCCGAGCCGCTCACCGATACCGACGGGAACTGGTTGTACTGCTGAATAAATGGCGCGCCGACGGTCGGCGTGATGGTGATGAGGTTGCTCAGACGCACCCGCTCGCCGCTGTTGCTGCGCACGAACAGCTCGCTGATTTGCTCCGCGCGCTCGCGCCACTGCATCTCGTTCTGCATCACTACGTGGTAGACGCGGTTGTTGACGCTGAAATCCCCGGCGCGCGTGCCGCCAAAGGCGGTTTGCAGGCTGCTGAAGATGCGTGACACCGGCACGTCGAGGCGGGCCGCGCGCTCGCGGTCAACGGTGAGCGTCATCTGTGGCACGTTGCTGCTCCAGGTGGTGAACACGCGGCTCAGCCGCGGGTTCTGGTTGGCTTTCGCCAGCACCTCACGCGTCACGCGCTCCAGCTCCGCCGGACTTTGCCCCGCCTGCGCCTGAATGCGCAGGTCGAAGCCGGAGGCGTTGCCCAGCCCCGGCAGCGTCGGCGGCGCAAAGGTCATGATGGTGGCTTCCGGCAGGGCCAGCAGCTGGTGCTGAAGGGTGCCCATCACCTCATCCAGCGGCGGACGCTCGCTCCAGTCTTTGAGCATGATGGAGATAAACCCGCCGTTCGATGCGCTGGTGCCGTTGAGGATGTTAAACCCGGAGACCTGAATCACGTCTTCTACCGCCGGGTTGTTAGCGATCAGCTCGCGCGCGGTGGTCATCACCGCTTCGGTGCGCTCCAGCGAGGCTGCCTCCGGCAACTGGACGCTGGCGAAGAAGTAGCCCTGATCCTCCTGCGGCAGGAAGCCCTTTGGCATCGACATAAAGCTGAATACCACCACCGCCGCCGCACCCGCGGTGGCCAGCAGCGCCAGCCACGGGCGCAGGTTTAAAACGTTCACGATGCGGGTGTAGAAACCGCGCGTGGCGTCCAGCCCGTGGTTAAAGGCGCGATAGAGTGCCGCAGGTTTCTCCGGTCGCGGGCGCAGCAACAGCGCGCACAGGGCGGGCGTAAGAGTCAACGCCACCAGGCTTGAGAGCGTGACGGCAGTCGAGAGCGTCACCGCGAACTGGCGGTACAGCTCGCCCACAATCCCCGGCAAGAGCGCCACCGGCACAAACACCGCCAGCAGCACCAGCGTGGTGGCAATCACTGGCCCGGCAATCTGGCGCAGCGCCAGCGCGGTCGCCGCCGTCCGGCTCTGCCCTTCCGCCATCAGCGTTTCGACGCTCTCCACCACCACGATGGCGTCATCCACCACCATGGTCAGCGCCAGAATGATAGCGAACAGGCTCAGCGTATTGGCGGAGTAGCCGAACGTATAGAGCACCGCGAAGGTGCCCACCAGCGACACCGGAATGGCAAGGGCAACAATCAGCGTCGCGCGCCAGCTTTGCAGGAACAGGGACACCACGACCACCACCGCCAGCATCGTCAGCGCCAGCGAGACGCCAATCTCTTTGATGGTGGCGGCCACAAACGAGGTGGTGTCGAATTTGACTTCATAGACCAGATCGTCCGGGAAGCGCGTGGATAACCGTTCCAGCTCCGCGCGCACCGCATCGGCCACGCGCAGGGCGTTAGCGGACGGCGTCGGGTAGATGCCGAGGTAGGCGGAGTCGTGCCCGTTCAGCTGCGCGCCAGAGCTGTAGCTGCGCGAGCCAAGCTCGATGGTGGCGACGTCCTTCAGGCGCACCAGCTGACCCATCTCCCCGGCGCGGATAATGATGTTGGCAAAGTCGTCGGCCTGATTTAAGCGCCCCAGCCCGTTAATGGTCAGGGTCTGCTGCTGGCCGTTAAACACCGGCGGCGTGCCGACCTGGCCTGCCGCCCCCTGCACGTTCTGCTCGCGCAGCGCCTGCGCCACGTCATCGCTGGTCACGTTCAGGGCGTTCATGCGGTCCGGGCGCAGCCAGATGCGCATGCTGTAGTCCCGTGCGCCAAACATCTGTACCTGCCCGACGCCCGGCAGACGCGACAGCGCCTCGCGCACCTGGGTGCTGGCGTAGTTGCTGACGAACAGCGGCGTGTGGGTGTTGTTCGGTGAGTAAAGGCTTACCCCCATCATCAGGTTGGTGGCGCGCTTGCGCACCTGCACGCCGTTTTGCTGCGCCTCGGTCGGCAGCTGCGCCACGGCCTGCGCCACGCGGTTTTGCACGTCGATGGCGGCGAGGTCCGGATCGGTGCCCGCCGCAAAGGTAATGTTCAGGCTATAGCTACCCTCGTCCGAACTGGTGGACTCCATATAGAGCATATGATCCACCCCGTTCAGCTGGGTTTCCAGCGGCGTGGCGATGGCCTCCGCCACGTCAGCCGAGCTGGCGCCCGGCCATGACGCTGACACATTCACGACCGGCGGGGTGATCTGCGGGTACTGCTCCACCGGAATAATCCTCAGCGCGATGGCCCCCAGCAGGGTGATGACCAGCGCAATCACCATCGCAAAGCGCGGGCGTTTGATGAAAAACGTCAGCATGATGGCTCCTTAATTCAGTATCTGGACGGCAACGCCTGGCTGCACGCGCTGCGCACCGTCAGTAATCGCTCGCTCACCGGGCTTCAGGCCGGAGGCAATCTGGAACTGCTGGCCGATCTGTCCGGCGACCTTCAGCGGACGCATTTCGGCTTTATCCTCGGCGTTAACCACCCATGCGAAGAACCCGTGGCCATTCTGCTGTACGGCAGCGGCGGGCAGGGTCAGCACTGGTTGCTCACTTGACGGACGCAGGTAGACGTTCACGTTGCCGCCGGGCAGCAGCTGATGGCGCGGGTTGGCGAACTCGGCGCGCAGCATCACGCTGGCGGTGCGCGGGTCGATGCGGTTGTCCACGGAGGTGAGTTCCCCGCTGATGCGCTGGCCGTTGCTGTCAATCAGCGCCTGCCAGGCCTGCTTCATGGCGCTGATATCCGCATGCTGTCCGGCTTTAGTGGCAAACGTGCCCTCTTCCAGCGCAAAGGCAATGCGGATGGGATCGAGCTGCACCACCTCCACCAGCACACCGCTGGCAGGATTCACCAGGCTGCCGACGTGAAAGTTGCTGTGCCCCACGCGCCCGTCAATCGGTGAAATAATACGCGTGTAGTTGAGGGTGACGCTGCGGGTGTCGAGCCGGGCTTTCGCCTGCTCCAGCGCGGCGCTCGCTACGTCGCGCTGCATGCGGGCGTTGTCCACGTCGTGGCGGCTGATGGCGTTGCTGCTGCCCAGGCTTTCGAAGCGGGAAAGCTGCTGCTGCGCCTGACGCAGCGTGGCTTCGGCGCTTCTCACTTCGGCCTGCGCCAGACGCAGGGCGGCGCGCGGCTCGGCGTCGTCCAGTTCGAACAACACGTCGCCTTTTTTCACGTACTGCCCGTCGCGGAAGTGGATTCTGGTGATGACGCCTTCCGTGCGGGCGCGCAGTTCAACGGTGTGGATAGCTTCAATGCGACCCGGGATCTGACGCTCGGCGGCGTGGGCGGTCTGCTCCACGGTGGCGACACGCACGGGAATGGCCGCGGCGAATGCGGGTGGCAGGGTGCAGGCGAGGAGCGCGAACAGGAGTGGGAATTTCATGGGAGTACCTCGGCGTTGTTTTCCCTCACCCCGGCCCTCTCCCACAGGGAGAGGGGGGGCAGAGTTCCCTCTCCCTGTGGGAGAGGGTTAGGGTGAGGGCAAAAGGTTATGCAGCCTTACGGAACCTGCGGGTCAGTCGCTTCTCGATTTCGACGACGAAGAACATCACGCCCGCCACCGCCAGCGTCACGAACCAGTAGCGCAGCGGCAGCGCTTCGGTGCCGAACAGCATCTGCATAAACGGCAGGTAGATGATCGCCGCCTGGAGCAGGAACAGTACGCCCGTTACCAGCCAGATCCCTTTGTTCGCCAGCAGGCCGCGGTTCAGGGAGAACCCGTCGGTATTGCGGCAGTTAATCATGTATACCCACTGGGCGCAGACCAGCATCTGCAACAGCACGGTGCGGATGAACTCCGCGCTGTGGCCGCGCGGGGCCAGCCAGGCTTCCAGCGCAAAGGCGGCGATGGCAATCATGGTGCCGACGAAGGCCACGCGCCAGACGGCGTAGGCGTCCATCACGTGCTGCCCGGTCTGACGCGGCGGGCGGCGCATAATGTTGCGCTCGGCGGCCTCGAAGGCCAGGCCGAAGGAGAGCGTGGCGGAGGTCGCCATGTTCATCCACAGGATCAGCACTGGCGTCAGCGGAATGATGTTCCCCGCCAGCAGCGCAATCACAATCAATAGCCCCTGCGCCAGGTTGGTCGGCATGATGAACAGGATGGTCTTCTTCAGGTTGTCGTAAACGCGACGCCCCTCTTTTACCGCGCTGGCGATGGTGGCGAAGTTATCGTCCGTCAGGACCATGTCCGCCGCCTCTTTGGTCACTTCCGTGCCTTTGATGCCCATCGCGATACCCACGTCCGCCTGGCGCAGCGCCGGGGCATCGTTCACGCCGTCACCGGTCATGCCGACGATTTCGCCTTTGTCCTGCAACGCTTTCACCAGGCGCAGCTTATGCTCCGGGCTGGTACGGGCGAAGATGTCATACTTCACCGCCGCTTCCGCCAGCTCGGCGTCGTCCATCTTCTCCAGCTGGTAGCCGGTAACCGCCTGCTCGCTGTTGGTGATCCCCAGCATCTGGCCGATGCTCATCGCCGTCTGCGGGTGATCCCCGGTGATCATCTTCACGCGGATCCCCGCCTGCTGGCAGGCGTTAATCGCCTCAATCGCTTCCGGACGCGGCGGATCCATCATCCCGGCAATGCCGAGGAAGATCAGACCGTGGCTCAGGTCGTCGTGAGTTAATGCCTGCTCGCCGTTCGCTGGCTTGAACGCCGCGGCGACCATGCGCAGCCCCTGACGCGCATAGCGCTCCATCTCCGTTTCCCAGTACGCGCGGTCAAAGGCTTGCGCACCGTTGCGGGTCTGCTGCTGCTCACACAGGGCGAAAATCACGTCCGGCGCGCCGGTAATCAAAATCTGCTCCTCACTGCCAATCTGGTAGTGGGTGCTCATGTACTTGTACTGAGAGTCGAACGGGATCTTGTTAACCAGCGTGGTCACGACCGGCTCGAGGTGGGCCTTGGCCGCCAGCACCTTCAGCGCGCCCTCGGTTGGCCCGCCGGTGATGCCCCACAGGCCACGCTCGTCCTGAATCAGCTGGCTGTCGTTACACAGGTCGATGGTGCGCAGGTACTGCTCCAGCACAGTGCCCGGCTGGATCTGCACCGGCTCGTCGCTGCCTTCGAGGTAGATGTTGCCCACCGGCTCGTAGCTGTTGCCGTCCACGCGGTAGCAGGTGTCTGCGGTGATGATGGCTTTAACCGTCATTTCGTTCATGGTCAGGGTGCCGGTTTTATCCGAGCAGACCACGGTCATCGCGCCCAGGGTTTCAACCGTCGGCAGCTTGCGGATAATCGCCCGCTTGCGCGCCATCGCCTGTACGCCCAGCGAGAGGATGATGGAGATAATCGCTGGCAGACCTTCCGGTACGGAGGCTACCGCCAGGCTAATCAGGGAGAGCAGCAGCTCGCCCATCGGGATTTCGCGGAACACCAGGCTGAAGACAAACAGCGCGGCCATCATCGCCAGAATGATGGCGAAGATCGCTTTGCCCAGCTTGTCCATCTGCACCAGCAGCGGGGTGCGGTGTTTTTCAATGCCCGCCATCATCTGGTTGATGTGGCCGAGTTCGGTCTCCTGGCCCGTGGCAATGACCACACCCACGCCGCCGCCCGCGCTGACCGTCGTACCGGAAAAGACCAGGTTCGTGCGGTCGCCCAGCGGTAATTCGCCGTTCAGCGGGCTCGTGTGTTTATCCACCACGGTGGATTCACCGGTCAGAATTGCCTCTTCCACGCGTAAATTATGCGCTTCGATTAAGCGCATATCCGCCGGTATACGATCTCCTGCACGCAACACAATAATATCGCCCGGGACGATTTCCGTCGTCGGGATAGTTTCATGGTTGCCGTTACGAATAACGCGCGCCTCGCTGGAGAGCATATTGCGAATACTCTTCAGGGATTTTTCCGCGTTACTTTCCTGAATGTGGCCAATTAAGGCATTGATTACCGCCACGCCCAGAATAACCAGCGTATCAACCCAGTGTCCCATTACTGCCGTTAATACGGCGGCTGCCAGCAGGACGTAAATCAGGACATCGTTAAAATGCGCGAGAAAACGCAGCCAGCCCGGCTTGCCTTTTTTCTCCGGCAGCGCGTTCGGGCCATGCTTCTGTAAACGCGCCTGCGCCTCGGCACGGTCCAGGCCATTAGCCTGGCTCTGCGCCTGAGCAAGCACCTGCTCTACGGTCTGCTGGTACGCCTGCCCGCCTGCGGGTGGCATATTCTGCGAGAAATTTTTTTTGGTCATGGTATTTTTCCTTCAATATCCGGTGGACGGAAGCCGGAATTCCTTTCTGGCTTTAAATAATTCATTTTTAAGTCTTGCGGGTTAAATTGATCTACCGCAATATATTGACTACCCGGTTATTCAAAACTGATTAAAATTATTTCGACGCGTTGATTTTTACAAAATATTTCTAAACCAACACTAAACGAGGAGGAAGCATGTTTGGTATTTATCGCGGACGGCGTCTGGCGTTATACATTGTCGCAGCCATTGTTATTGCGACGTTAATTGGATATAGCACCTATAGCTTTGTAAAATTATTTTCGTGAGAAAGACGTTTATTTACATAACGCGATATTAATTTAATCGCCCCGAAAATATTATCTATTTTCTGTTATTAATTCGCAGAATAACGGTGGCCTTTTACCCAATTTTGCCAGCGGGGATGATATTGCTTTACGTTTCAGGATGCCGGACAATGACATTTTTAACTGACGATTAACATTACGATGAAACACCCGTTAGAATCGCTGCTCACCGCAGGGGGCATTTTGCTGATGGCCCTGCTCTCCTGCCTGCTTTTACCCGCGCCGTCGCTGGGTCTGGTGCTGGCGCAGAAGCTGGTTCAGACCTTTCATATGGTCGATCTGAATCAGCTGTACACCATTCTGTTCTGTCTGTGGTTTTTGGTGCTCGGCGCCATCGAATTCTTTATCCTGCGTTTCATCTGGCGCTGCTGGTTTTCACTGGCGTCGTAAGCCAGTGAGATCGCGCATCCCGTGGATCAGCGCTTCACACCAGGCCGCGTAGTCGTGGCCGCTGGATGAGGGGTGGAAGCTGACGCGATAGCCTTTTTTCCTCAGCACCTGTTCAAAATCCTGCGTGGTGCGATAGATGCCGCCGCCCGGCCCCGTGGTTTCAAACTTCCCGGCCTGTAACCAGAAACGCACCGGATACGGTGGAGACTGTTGGTACTGGCGCGTCAGCCAGCCGGGAGCGTCACCTTCCGGCGCCCACCAGTAAGAACCGGAAAGGCTCAGCACGTTGCCAAACAGGCGCGGATAGCGCAGCGCCACCCATGAAGAGGCAATTCCCCCGTAGCTTGATCCTGCCAGTACGGTTTTCTGCCGCTGCATGCCGATGCCCTTCCCCCGCAGCCACGGCAGCAGCTCGTGCGCCATAAAGTCAGCAAAATCCGGGTTCGGCGGCAGCTCGTTGCCGCGACGGGCGTGATCGAGGCTGTCGATAAACACCACGTTAATCGGAGGCAGGTGATGTCGGGCAATCAGACCGTCCAGCACGTTGGCAAAATGGTATTCGTCCTGATAAACCTGTCCGTCGAAAAGGATGAGCGTCCAGCGTGCAGGCTGTGCGCCGCGCGGTTGGTAGATCATCACGTCGCGGGCATTGCCGAGGATGTTGCTGCTCAGCCTCTGGCGGCTCAACGTCCCGTGTAACAGCGGCTGTGCCGTAGCCCGAACGGAGCAGTAGCGCGCCGGGCTGAGATCGAGCAGAGAATAGCGATTCCAGCGATCGGTCTTCTGCTCCCCAAAGCTATTCGGGTTAAGCGGATCGGCCTGCGCGCTTACCAGGATGGCGCGGCGTTGATCGCGGGCAGAGCCTTCAACGATCGGCACATCGGGGGCGAGCTTGTACTGCATCACCGTATCAGCGGGGACCACGTAGCTGCGGAACCAGACGTCGCTGTTGCCCAGACGGAACAGCGGATCGTGATCCCCCGCCGGAGAGCCGAGAATGAAGACGTTATCCCGCGCGCCGCGCCACAGAAAGGTCACCCGCTTATGGCTCGCATCTACCGGCTCCACCATCGGCGTTCCCTGTCGACGCTGCGCCTGCCAGAACGCCTCGGTACTTCCACCGGCAGAAATGACGTTTGCCAGCGCCTTCAGCGTCGGGCTTTCTGGCGCCAGCATCTGCACGCGTGGTAACGGAGAGGTCTCTTTCATCCGCCACTGAAAACGCCACGGCTTGCCAGCTTCGCCGTGTAGCACCAGCGAGGTGTTCTGTTTCACCGGCAGGGCAAACAGCAGCGTGTGTTCCCCGTCCGCAGGAC
Source organism: Enterobacter cloacae complex sp. P18RS (assembly GCF_014982105.1). NCBI lineage: Bacteria > Pseudomonadati > Pseudomonadota > Gammaproteobacteria > Enterobacterales > Enterobacteriaceae > Enterobacter > Enterobacter cloacae complex sp. P18RS. The sequence goes on from NZ_JADCKV010000011.1 coordinate 206,305, forward strand.
CGTTTTCGATCAGCGTGCGGATGCGACGGTTTTGCCCATCCAGCAGGCGCGCATCCGTCACGCCATGCAGCGTGGCGGAAACGTAATTTTCATCCAGCTCGGGCAGGGAGAAGCAGACTTCGCCGCTGGCATCAAACTTTCCCTGAACATCGCCCTGCCGGGACGACTGCTCGCACGTTGCCGCCACGGCGGGCAGCGCGCCGATCCCCAGCAGCAACCCACTCCATACCCTCTTCATTACCGCTTGTTCCCCAACGAAATTTGTTAACAACGCTAATGCAAATGGTAATAATTTGCAATATCATCAACGGCGTTTTACCGGTGTTTTTATGGCGATAGCAACCAAGGACGTTCAATAAAAATGTTTAAAAATAATAAGATAATGCAGCTCTGGCTGCTGAGTCTGGCGACGACCAGCGTCGCGGCTCAGGCAGAAACGAAAGAAGAAACGATTACGGTGACGCAGGGCGTGAGTGAAGAGCCCACTGCGCCCGTAAAAGGCATTGTGGCGACGAAAACGCTCTCCGCCACCAAGACCAGCGCGGAGATCGTGAAGACGCCGCAGTCGGTATCGGTGATCACCCGCGATCAGATGAACATGCAGGACGTCACCTCCGTTTCGCAGGCGCTGCGCTACTCGGCGGGCGTGTTTACCGAGTACCGGGGCTCGTCTAACCGTAACGACGAGGTGTTTGTGCGCGGCTTTAGCTACGTGCCGAAATTCCTCGACGGCTTAAGCTTTGGCGCAACGGCTTCCTCACAGACGGGCACAGTTGACCCGTGGCTGCTGGAGCGCGTGGAGCTGGTGCGCGGCCCGGCGTCGGTGCTGTTTGGACAGGTGAATCCGGGCGGATTAATCAGCATGACCAGCAAGCGCCCGACGGCGGAGGCCATTCACAACGTGCAGTTCCGCACCGGCAATAACGATCTCGCCGAAGGTGCGTTTGATTTCGGCGGCAAGCTGAGCGACGACGGCCGCGTGCTGTATCGCGTGAACGGTATCGCCCGTACGCAGCATAATCAGGTGGACGATTATAAAGAGACGCGGATGGCGATCGCCCCGGCGATCACCTGGTACCCGAACGATCAGACCCGCTTTACGCTGCTGACCAGCTACCAGAAAGATCCGGATGCCGGATACCGCAACTTCCTGCCCGCGTATGGCACGGTGAAAAGCGCCGACGGGAAGTACATCCCGCGCGACTTTAACGTCAGCGATCCGAATTACAATCAATCCTGGCGCGAGCAGACGATGATTGGCTACGAGCTGGAACACCAGTTCGCCGACAACCTCACCTTCCGCCAGAACGCCCGTTACGCCACCATCAAGCAGAAATATCGTTATCTGGTTTACACCAACAGCGCGGCCAACAGCACGGTGTTGACCCGTCGCGCCCAGCGTGAAGAGCGCACGACCAACGAATTTGGCCTTGATAACCAGCTGGAATATCTGCTGGAGACCGGAAGCGTCAACCACACCCTGCTCGGCGGGTTTGATTACAAGACCAGTAAGGATAAACAGCTGCTGGCGCGCGGGAGCGGCTCACAGTATGACCTCGACTGGACAAACCCGGTTTACGGCGTGAACGTGGATGAAAGTACCTTCAAAACGGCCACCGACGAGCAGCAAAATCTCGACCAGATGGGCCTGTATCTTCAGGATCAGATGAGCTGGAACAACTGGGAGTGGCTGGTTTCCGGGCGCTACGACTGGAGCGAAGTGCGTACCAACGACTTCACCGATAACAGCTTAACCCAGCAGAACGACAGCAAATTTACCTGGCGCACTGGCCTGCTGTACGCGTTTGATTCTGGCCTGTCGCCGTACATCAGCTACAGCACCTCGTTTGAACCGAACCTGCAAACCAACCGTGCGCCGGGCGTTGCGCCATTCAGGCCTACTACCGGGGAGCAGACCGAGATTGGCGTGAAATATCAGCCGGTCGACACCACGCTGATGACCCTCGCGCTATACGATTTAACTCAGGACAACGTCGCGACCTATAACAGCGCTGAAGGCTGGTTCGAAAATGCGGGCAAGGTGCGTTCGAAAGGCGCCGAAGCGGAAATCCACGCCACGCTGATGGATAACATCAACCTGATTGGCTCCTACACCTACACCGATGCGAAAACCAAAAGCACCACGGTGGCGGGAACTGAAGGCAAAACGCCTGCGCGCATTCCAGCGCATATGGCATCGGCGTTCGCCAGCTATTCCGTTCCGGGCGGAGCGCTGAAGAGCCTGACCGCTGGCGTGGGGATGCGCTACATCGGCACCAGCTACGGCGATGCGAAGAACACCTTCAAGGTGCCATCGGTGGATCTGTATGACGCGATGCTGCGCTACGATCTGGGCGAGATGAACCGCAGCCTGAAAGGGGCAAGCGTGCAGTTCAACGTCAATAACGTGGCAGACACGAAGTATGTGGCGTCATGCGCAAGCGATACGGCGTGCTTCTACGGGATTGGCCGGACGGTGACGGCGACGGTGAATTACAGCTGGTAGTTAAAGCCGGGTGGCGGCTATGCCTTACCCGGCCTGGATGTCCGCGCTATACGATGTGTTGTAGGCCCGGTAAGCGCAGCGCCACCGGGCAACTTAAAGGCACCGTGCACACAAAAAAGCCGGGTGGCGGCTACGCCTTACCCGGCCTGGATGTCGTCAATTTCAATGTGTCTGGCGGTGATTCTCTTTGCGATACGCCCCGGGCGGCTGGTTGAAGGTGCGGGTAAAGATGCGGGTAAACGTCTGCTGCGAGTCAAACCCGTAGCGCAGGCAGATATCGTACACGCGCTCGTCTGACTCACGCAGATCGCGCGCCGCCATCAGCAGCTTGCGTTCGCGGATGTAGCGCCCCAGACTTTCGCCTTTGTACTGCATAAACAGCCGCTGTAAATGCCATTTTGAGTAACCCGCATGGCGGGCAATCTCTTCGATGCGTAACGGCTGGTGTAGATTGTCATCAATCCATTCGACAATCGTATCAATGACCTGAGCGGAAATCGTCATACTGCTCTCCCCCTCTGCTTCTCGCTTAAACATTATTCCCACCACTCGCGAAATTGTTGCGTGGTATCACTCACCCGCACGGGCTCGCCCAGCTCCGGCGTCAGCAGCCGGTAGTTTTTATCCTTACTGGCTTTCGCCAGCTGGATCAGTGGATCGTTCCAGGTATGTTTCGCCAGCACAAAACGCCCGTTATGTCCCGGTACGACCGCTTTGGCATTGAGATCTGCCGAGGCCTGCGCCGTTTCTGCCGGGTGCATATGGATGTACTTCCAGTCCTGGTCGTACTGGCCGTTTTCCATGATGGCTAAGTCAACTCCGCCAAACTGCTCGCCAATCGCTTTGAAGTGCGGGCCGTAACCGGAGTCTCCGCTGTAGTAGACCTTTCGCTCTGGGGTGACAAACATAAAGCTGCCCCACAGGGTCTGGTTACGCTTAATGCCGCGCCCGGAAAAATGGCGCGCCGGCAGAACGTGAATCGTCAGCGTATCGCTGATATACACCGACTGGTTCCAGTCCCGCTCGTCGATAATCTCAGGGTTCATCCCCCAGTAGCGCAGATGCGACCCCACGCCCAGCGGGGTGACCACGCGCTTAACCTTCGGCAGCAGCGCCTTGATGGTGGCGTAATCCAGATGGTCATAGTGATCGTGGGAGATAATCAGCAGGTCGATCTCCGGCATGCTCTCCGCACGCCACGGGTACTCCCCCGCAAACGCTTTATTGAGGAAGGAGAACGGTGCGGCGTAGCTACTCAGAACCGGATCGATCAGGATGCGTTTCCCCGCCAGCTGCATATACCAGGAGGAGTGGCCGAGCCACACCAGCGTGTCCTGTTCAGGCGACAGGCTCGCCAGATCGGTTTTCACCAGCGGCAGCGGCTGCGCAGGACGGGCGTTTTCGGTTTTACGGGTAAGGAACTGCCACCACGCCACCAGCATATTTTGTTGCCCGGTAAAGCCCGGCGTAGGGAGCGTGTTATGGAATTGCCCGTCGCGATAGTGCGGAGAGGCTTCCACTTCAGAGAGCTGCGCACCCTGCGGTGGCTGGCCAAATCCGGCATTCAGTACAAACGGTAAACTGGCAGCTGAAGCAATAATCATGACTAACACCACGCAGATGAATAGAGGCTTTTTCATTTCCTGACCCGCCTACGCGCCCCATCCGATGGTTTGCGCGGGTGACACTTGATTATGAGTGAGTAAGCACTCATTATAGATAGGATGATTACGCCGTCAAGAAGGTTTTCGTTCTTTGACATTCCGCGTTGCAGCGTATCAAGGCTCGTGTTTCAATCAGGGCTTTTACAATTGACGGGAGGAAAAATTTAGTGGCACGTCCGAAGAGTGAAGATAAAAAACAGGCCTTACTGGAAGCAGCAACGGCTGCGTTTGCGCAGTCAGGTATTGCCGCCTCAACGGCGTTAATTGCCCGTAATGCGGGCGTCGCTGAAGGGACACTGTTTCGCTACTTTGCTACCAAAGACGATCTGCTGAATGCCCTCTACCTGCATCTGAAGCAGGATCTCTGCCAGACCATGCTGGCGAATCTCGATCGCACCATCACCGAGCCAAAAGAGCATACCCGCAATATCTGGAACAGCTATGTAGACTGGGGCATTCGTAACCCCCTGGCGCATGCGGCTATCCGCCAGATTGGCGTCAGTGAAAAGCTGAACGCCGAAACCGAGCAGGCGGTGAAAGACATGTTCCCGGAACTGCATGAACTGTGTCGTCGTTCGATCCGCCCAGTGTTTATGTCTGACGAGTTTAAGACCTTCGGTGATGCAATATTCTTATCGCTGGCTGAAACCACCATGGAGTTTGCCGCGCGCGATCCGTCCCGTGCCGTCGATTTTAAAGCGCTGGGCTTTGAAGCCATGTGGCGCGGGCTTGCTGAGGAAGATAACCATGGACAGTAAATCCTTGCAGGAACATGCCAGACGCGTCGCGCTGGAGATGCCTTTTACCGAACATTGCTGGCCGTTTGGCCCGGAGTATGACGTGTTTAAGGTGGGCGGGAAAATTTTTATGCTGATGGCGACCGCACATGGTCGGGCCCACGTCAGCCTGAAATCCGATCCGGAAAAATCGCTGCTCAATCAGCAGATCTACCGTGGCGTGGAGCCCGGTTACCATCTGAATAAAAAACACTGGATCTCACTTTATGGCACGGACGACATCACGCCTGAACTGGTCACCGACCTGATTACGGATTCGTGGAATCTGGTCGTTGATAAACTGCCGAAAAAAGATCAGAAGTGGATTCGGCCAGCCTGATTGTTCGTCTGAGACGAACAGAATAAGCGCTCGAATCGCACTTATCTTTTCCCGCTTCGCGCGGTAATCTGCTTTCCTTTCACGCCCGCCCGCGGGCGAATTTCATCACCAGGAGTTGTTATGGATATTATTTCTGTCGCCCTGAAACGCCACTCTACCAAGGCGTTCGACCCAGCCAAAAAACTGACCGCAGAAGAAGCGGAAAAAATCAAAACGCTGCTGCAATACAGCCCGTCCAGCACCAACTCCCAGCCGTGGCACTTTATTGTTGCCAGCACTGAAGAGGGTAAAGCGCGCGTGGCAAAATCCGCGGCGGGCACCTATGTGTTTAACGAACGCAAAATGCTGGATGCCTCTCACGTGGTGGTGTTCTGCGCGAAAACCGCGATGGACGATGCCTGGCTTGAGCGCGTTGTCGATCAGGAAGAGGCTGACGGCCGTTTCGCCACGCCAGAAGCAAAAGCCGCGAACCACAAAGGCCGCTGCTATTTTGCCGACATGCACCGCGTGGATCTGAAAGATGACGACCAGTGGATGGCAAAGCAGGTTTACCTGAACGTCGGCAACTTCCTGCTGGGCGTGGCCGCTATGGGCCTGGATGCGGTACCCATCGAAGGGTTTGACGCCGCGATCCTCGACGAAGAGTTTGGCCTGAAAGAGAAAGGCTTCACCAGCCTGGTGGTGGTCCCGGTCGGGCATCACAGCGTGGAAGATTTCAACGCCACGCTGCCGAAATCTCGCCTGCCGCTGAGCACGATTGTGACTGAATGCTAAGCGCTTCTGGCACGCCGGCTATCGGCGTGCCCGTTTTCAGTAAAGCGTTATCTGCGGATGCTTTACCCCGCACACCAGCGCATAACGCGTTAATGTATCGAGACTCGCCCGGGTAATATTTGCTTCCATTCGTGATACCGTCGGTGCGCTGACGCCCATCCGCTCCGCCACCTGGGCGCGCGTCAGACCAGCATGATTGCGCCATTGCGCCAGCATCTCCCGCAGGCGTTCCTTGCGCTCTTCTGCATCAAAGGAAGCCTGAACTTCTGAATCGCTTAACAGTTCAGCTCTGAGTTCGTCCCAGTCAATAATCTTTTTGCTCATCCAACATCTCCTGTTGTCGTTTCAGTGCCAGACGGAGTTCAGCAGAGGGCGTTTTTTGCGTCTTCTTGATAAACACCCGCAGCAGAAAAATGGTTCTTTCCCGCTGATAAACGTAGATCCCACGAGTATGGATCAGCCCGACGGTTCGGATTTCGAACAAACCATTGGGTAAGGGTTTGCTGTCAGGTTCACGCAATACTGTCGGGTTGTTGCGTAATTTATCAAGCTGGCGAATCAGCTTCGCCTGTACTCCCTCAGGCAATGAGAGGATCTCCTCCCTGACTGCCGCATGAACGATAAGTCTGAACACTGTATTTCATCCCTGATAATATTAGCATGTAAGGCAATTTGCATTAAAGGCTAATTTTGCCTTTCGTGATTCACCTTACCAGCTTATTCCAGGCAGGACCGGATCCGCGTTGATTCCCTGAAAGCCCCTCGCAAAAAACTTATTTCCCCTGCTCCGCCAGCCACGCCATCGCCCTCTCCCCTGCCTCATCCACGGGTAAATAGACCAGCAGCCGCGATCCGTTTCGCGGCGCAGAGTACCAGTACATCTGCTGGAGATGAAAATCCCCCAGCTCGGGATGGGTGAACAGCTTGAGCTGGTTCTCCACGCCGCGCACGTCGTTACGCTGGTGCCACAGGGTTTTAAACTCTTCGGACACCGCAAAAAAACGCGCCAGCTTCGCTTCCCAGAGCGGATCGCCCCGGTGCTCAGCCATGGCCGCGCGGAAGTAAGAGACGAAAATCGGCAGCACGTCGTCACGTTTGCCGAGCCGCGCGCGCCACGCCGGATGGGTGAGGAACAGGTAAATACAGTTGCGATCTTCCGGCGGGATGGCGTTAAAATCGACGCCCATCAGGTGGCCGAAGCTGTCGTTCCACGCCACGATATCGAAATTCGGTTTCTGAATACTGGCAGGTTTCGGCATCAGGGTATCCAGCAGGCGACGCGTGCCTTCGCTGATCCCCTCGCAGCACACCGCCTGCGGGGCTTCGCCCGGCGGCAAACCGGCGAGCACAAAAAGATGCCGGGCTTCGGTCGGGGTGCATTGCAGCGCTTTTGCGATGGCGGCCATCACCGCGCTGGACGGATTGACGTCCCGGCCCTGTTCCAGCCAGGTGTACCAGGTCACGCCGACATCCGCGAGCATCGCCACCTCCTCCCGGCGCAGGCCCGGCGTGCGGCGGCGGCCGCTGCGCGGTAAGCCGAGCCGCTGCGGATCGAGGCTTTCGCGCCGGGCACGCAAAAACGCGCCCAGCTGCTTGCGGGTGTCATCCTGAAGAGAGGTGACAGGTTCAGACATCAGCGCCATAACATCTCCTGCATGGTAGTGTCAGTACCAGTATAAGCAAGAACTGGTACCCGTTTATTAGATGGTTGATGCTACGACTCTACGCTGTTTGACGCAATGGAGTCACCATGAATACGTCAGTTGTTTCACCGGGTCGTGCGGGCCTGATATTGCTGTTAACCGGCCAGATGCTGCCGCTGATTGATACCTCAATCACCAACGTGGCGCTGGATTCCATCACCCATTCGTTACACGCCACCGCCACCGAACTGGAGCTGATTGTCGCCCTCTACGGCGTGGCCTTTGCCGTCTGCCTGGCCCCCGGCAGCAAGCTGGGCGATAACCTTGGCCGCCGTCGCCTGTTTATGTGGGGCGTGGCGTGTTTTGGCCTGGCCTCACTGCTGTGCGGCATGGCGGGAAATATCGAACAGTTGCTTGGCGCGCGCATTATGCAGGGTGCGGGCGCCGCGCTGATCATGCCGCAAATTCTCGCGACGTTGCATGTGACGTTAAAAGGAACGGCACACGCCAGAGCGATCAGCCTGTTCGGGGGTATCGGCGGAATTGCGTTTATCGTCGGCCAGATGGGTGGCGGCTGGCTGGTATCGGCGGACATCGCCGGGCTGGGCTGGCGCAACGCCTTCTTTATCAACGTGCCGATTTGTCTGGTGGTGCTGGCGCTGAGCCGTCGCTACGTGCCGGAAACCCGCCGCGACACGCCGTCGCGCATTGACTGGACCGGGACTGTCCTGCTGACGGCAATACTGTGCTGTCTGCTGTTCCCGATGGCGCTCGGCCCGCAGTGGCACTGGTCGTGGCCGCTGAAGGCCGCACTGCTGGCGATTGTGCCGCTGGGCTGTTTGATGGTGCTGAACGCGCGCAAAAAAGAGCGTGAGAATGCCCACCCGCTCATCGCGCCGCGCCTGTTACAGCTGCGCAGCATCCGCTTTGGCGTGCTGATCGGGATACTCTTTTTCAGCGTCTGGTCCGGGTTCATGTTCTGTATGGCGCTGACCATGCAAAGCGGTCTGGGGATGGCGCCGTGGCAGTCCGGGAACAGCTTTATCGCGCTTGGCGTCACCTATTTTATTTCTGCCTGGTTCGCCCCACGCCTGATTGCCCGCTACAGCACCAGCGCCATCCTGCTGACCGGGCTTGCGATTCAGCTTGTCGGCCTGGTGGCGCTGATCGCCACGTTCCGTCACTGGGGAATGCAGAATACCGCGCTGACGCTGGCCCCAGCCACCGGGCTGGTGGGTTACGGGCAGGCGCTGATTGTAAACAGCTTCTACCGTATCGGGATGCGCGATATTCAGCCTGACGACGCGGGGGCCGCGAGCGCGATTTTAAGCACGCTGCAACAGGCTGCGCTGGGGCTTGGCCCGGCCATTTTCGGCGCGATTTTGCTGCACGGGCTGCAAAATCATCACGGAGATTATACCCAGGCGGTCAACGTCTTCCTGATGGTGGAAACGGCCATGATGGTGGTGCTGGCGCTGGTCACGCTGCGTATGCGTCATCGTCTGTGTTTACCGGTCGTCAAGGCCTGTCCGGCGACAAAATAAAACTGCCTGAATTTGCATAATAGATCCGCAGCCGCCATTATGGGGCTGCATCAATACAGGAGACGTTATGCAGGAATTAATTGCTCAGGTTGAAGAGTTAGGGATTGAAATTAATCACACCACCTCTTTAGTGATTATCTTTGGTATTATTTTTCTTACGGCCATTATCGTTCATTTTATTCTGCACAAAGTGGTGCTGCGCGCATTCGAGAAACGCGCCCAGGCCAGCAGTCATTTATGGTTGCAGATCATTACGCAGAACAAATTATTTCACCGTCTGGCGTTTACCCTCCAGGGGATAATCGTCAACGTTCAGGCGGTTCTGTGGCTGCAAAAAGGCAGCGAAGCGGCGGAATTACTCACCACCTGCGCGAAATTGTGGGTGATGGTTTATGCCCTGCTCTCCTTCTTCTCGTTGCTGGACGTGATTTTCAATCTGTCGCAGAAAATGGCTACCGCCTCGCAGCTGCCGCTGAAGGGGATATTCCAGGGCGTTAAGCTGGTGAGTGCCATTCTGGTGGGGATACTGATTATCTCCCTGCTGATCGGTCAGTCACCCGCCATTCTGATAAGCGGCCTGGGTGCGATGGCTGCCGTTCTGATGCTGGTCTTTAAAGACCCGATACTGGGCTTAGTGGCGGGCATTCAGCTCTCCGCCAACGACATGCTCAAGCTCGGCGACTGGCTGGAGATGCCGAAGTACGGCGCCAACGGCACGGTGACCGACATCGGCCTGACCACCGTTAAAGTGCGCAACTTCGATAACACCATCACCACCATCCCGACCTGGGCGCTGGTGTCCGATGCGTTCATCAACTGGAGCGGCATGTCCGCCTCCGGTGGTCGCCGCATCAAGCGTAGCCTGAATATCGATACCACCAGCATTCATTTCCTCGACGAGCAGGAGCAGCAGAAACTGATTCAGGCGAAACTGCTGAAGCCGTATCTGGCGGCGCGTCATGAGGAAATTAACCTGTGGAATCAGCAGAACGGCGAAGGGGAATCGGTATTAAACCTGCGCAAGATGACCAATATCGGCACCTTCCGTGCCTACCTGAATGAATATCTGCGTAACCACCCGCGCATTCGCAAAGATATGACGCTGATGGTGCGCCAGCTCGCGCCGGATGCCAACGGGCTGCCGATTGAAATATATGCCTTTACCAACACGGTGATCTGGGCGGAATACGAAGATATTCAGGCCGACATCTTCGATCATATTTTCGCGGTGGTAGATGAATTTGGCCTGCGTATTCACCAGTCGCCAACCGGAAACGATATTCGCTCGCTGGCTGGCGTCATCGCCAGATAATCAGGAGCTGGCGCGGGAAATAAAGCGCCAGTCCATCATGACCCTTTCCGTGGGCGCATCCGGGTTGTCGATCTTATTTAACAGCAGATTGACCGCCTTGCGCCCGATATCCCGCGACGGCTGTTCAATAGTGGTGAGTGAAATCATCTCCGCCAGCTCAGTGCCGTCAAAGCCTACCACCGCGATATCTTCTGGCACCCGCAGCCCTGCCTGCTGAATGGCGCGCAGCGCCCCCGCCGCCAGCGTATCGGAAACGGCAAACACCGCATCCGGCGGGTTTGCTTTTAACAGGTTTTGCATCGCCGCCATGCCCGCACCGGAGCTGAGCTCACTGGCGTACTCCACCGCCTGATAGTCCAGATCCCGCAGGTGTATGACGCTCTTATAGCCGCGCTCGCGCAGACGGGCATATTTGTAGCTGAGGTCGTGGTTGATGAGCGCAATGCGTTTGCGTCCCCCGTCGGCAAGCTGGCTGACAACGTGCTGGGAGGCATCAACATCATTAATCCCCACGCAGGAGACCGCGCCCGCATCGGCGTATTCAGCGCACTGCACCCACGGCGCGTTGCCAATCAGCGCGGCCAGCTCCGGCAGTTTCGAGAACGCATCCATGGTGATAATGCCGTCGACGATTTTGCCGGAGAGCAGGCTTAAGCCCGAGCGGGAGCGCTCAATATCCGAGCCGGAGTTGCACAGCAGAATGCGATAGCCGTTCTTTTCTGCCTCGGCTTCAATGCCCTTCACCACTTCGGCGCAGAACGGGTTGGCGATGTTCGAGACCATCACCAGGATCATATAGCTGCGGGCAGTGCGCAGCTGACGCGCCAGCAGATTGGGCTGATAGTTACTCTCCTGGATCGCCTGCAAAACGCGCTCGCGGTTTTTCGCCTTCACGGTATCGCTGTTATTCAGTACGCGGGAGACCGTTGCCACGGATACCCCGGCCAGTTGAGCGATTTTCTGAATTGACATAGCGACGATACATCCTGCGGTTAGCGTTTTGTGCAGGCTACCATAAATTGATTGCCCGGCGAACCGGGCAATGCGTCAGTATTCCACGCGCACCCAGCGCTGCTGCTGATGACTTTTCATAATCGCATCAATGATATACATCACACAGGCGCCATCGTGGAAGGTGGCAAACTGCGGATTATCCGGCATCGCGCCCGCCTGCACGGCACGGTAAAACTGCGCCATCATATTTTTAAAGGCATCCGGCCAGCCTTCAATGTGCCCGCCGGGGAAGTGGGCGCTGTCGGCCACGTCACGGTTCATCAGGCCCGGATCGTCGCAGAGTATCTGGTTTGCCCTGGCGCGATGGCCGACCCACAGCTGCTGCGGGATTTCCTGATCCCACGCCACCGACTGCTCGCTGCCGTTAATTTCAAAGGTCAGGCGATTTTTTCGCCCCGCGCTCACCTGCGAGACGCTAAAGCTGCCCTTGCTGCCGTCGTCAAAGCGGAACAGCACCGAGCCAAAGTCTTCGGTGGTGACCGGTTTGTCTTCATACTCCGCCTGCTCGTCATGGGAGAAGGTCTGATGACCGCCCGCGCTGGCCTTGCGCGTCGGCCAGACGGTGGATAAATCAGCCATCACCCCGGTAATACGCCTGCCGGTCACATACTGTACCGTATCGCACCAGTGGGAGCCGATATCCGCCACCGCCCGCGACGCGCCACCGAGCGCGGCATCCACCCGCCAGTTGTAGTCGGTTTCCAGCAGCATCCAGTCCTGTAAATAGCTGCCGTGCGAGGCAAACAGCCGCCCGAGGCTGCCCGCACGCATCATGCTCGCCGCCTGGCGCACCATCGCAAACTGGCGATAGACAAAACTCACGCCATGCACCACGCCTGCCTGCTCCGCCAGCGCCACCAGCTCGCGCGCCTCGTCCGGCGTCATGCACAGCGGCTTTTCGGAAAACACGTGCTTGCCCGCACGCAGGATCTGGCAGTTAATCTCCGCGTGCAGGTGGTTCGGCGTGCAGTTGTGCACCGCGTGCAGATTAGGGAGCGCGAGCAGTTCCTCCACGCTGGCACAGGCGTGCGGCACATTGAGCTGGTGCGCCTTTTCCTGCGCCTTAACGAGCGAGCCGTCACAGAGCGCGACCACCTGCACAAACCCGAGACGCCTGAGCGCCTCGATATGCGCCGGGCCAATAAACCCGCTGCCGATAATCCCGACGTTAATCATGGCTGCCCCCTGCGGCGAAATCATCAAACGCCCGTCCGGAAACCGGGATGATATGACGGCGGATAAATTCACTGCCCTCACTCGCGCCGGTATCGCCATCCTTCAGGCAGCACTCCCACTCCAGCACCGCCCAGCCGTCGTAGTCGTACTGGGTCAGCTTGCTGAAAATGCCCTTAAAGTCGATCTGTCCGTCGCCGGGCGAGCGGAAGCGTCCGGCGCGGTTGATCCACGGCTGGTAGCCGCCGTAGACGCCGCTGCGCCCGCTGGGGCGGAACTCGGCGTCCTTCACGTGGAACGCTTTAATGCGCGCATGGTAGATATCAATAAAGGTCAGATAGTCCATCTGCTGGAGCAGCATATGGCTTGGATCGTAGAGAATATTACAGCGCGGATGGTTATCGACCAGCGCCAGAAAACGCTCGAAGGTGACGCCGTCGTGCAGATCTTCCCCCGGATGCAGCTCAAAGCAGACGTCCACGCCCTGCTCGTCGAAGGTATCCAGAATCGGCCGCCAGCGGGCTGCCAGCTCCCCGAATGCATCCTGAAAACGCTGCTCGTTGTGCGGCGGCCACGGGTAGAAAAACGGCCAGGCCAGCGATCCGGAGAAGGTGGCGTGTGCTTTCAGGCCTAATCGGGCCGAGGCGACCGCCGCCTGCTTCAGCTTTTCCGTCGCCCACGCCTGACGCGCCGCCTCGTTACCCCGCACGGAAGCAGGGGCGAAGTGGTCAAACGCCTCGCTGTAAACCGGGTTTACCGCAACAAGCTGCCCTTCCAGATGGGTCGACAGCTCGCTGATGACCAGCCCATGCGCGGCCAGCCTGGCGGTGATGTCGTCGCAGTAGGCCTGACTCTCTGCGGCTTTCTCCACATCAAAAATATGCGGATGGTTGCAGGGGATCTGCACCGCTTTGTAACCCTTCCCCGCCGCCCATCCTGCCAGCCCGTCGAGCGTGTTGAAGGGCGCTTCCCCGCCAATAAACTGCGACAGAAAAATGCCCGGTCCTTTCATTGTCCTCATACCACCTCCTGAACGTTACGCCTTGTCATCGTCATACTTAAACGTGAGAAGGAAAATTAGCGCGATCGCCGCGGCAGCCACCGCCGGGATCCACCAGAATGTGACCCACGCCTGCGGCACGGTCTGTCCTGCCACCAGGCGGTTGTAGAGCGCGCCGGAAATCTGAGAGCCGAGCAGCATGCCGATACCGTAGGTGAACATCACGATCATGCTCTGCGCCTGGCCTTTGACCTTTTCGCCCGCCACGCGGTCGGTGTAGATAAAGCCGACGACAAAGAAGAAATCGTAGCAGACGCCGTGGAGCAGAATGCCGAGATACAGCAGAATGCGCCCCTCCTCGCTGACGCCCAGCGCGAACATGGCATAACGTACAAACCACGCCAGCATGCCGATCAGCAGCATATATTTCACGCCCAGGCGGCGGAACAGCAGAGGAATAACCAGCATGAAGACGATCTCAGACATCTGCCCGAAGGACATGGCGGTGCTGACGTCGGCAATGCCGGCATCCGCCAGATACGAGGCGGTGTAGGCGTAATAGGTGCCGAGCGGGACGGAGATCAGCATCGCGCAGACGGAGAAGACGAAGAAGTGGCGGGTTTTGAGCAGCGCGAAGGCGTCCGCGCAGAAGAGATCCCGCACCTTTACCGGCAGGCCTTTCGCCGGGGCGGGCGTGTGCGGCAGCGTCAGGCTGTAGATCGCCAGCAACACGGAGCTGACCGCCGCCACCTGGAAGATGGTGACGCTGGACGCCACGCCGGTGACGCCGATGAAAATGCCCGCCGCGATCCAGCCGATGGTGCCGAACACGCGCACTACCGGGAAGGTTTTATCCACGTTCGCCAGACTGTGAAACGCAATGTTGTTGGTCAGCGCCAGCGTCGGCATATAGCAGAGCGTGTAGCCAAACAGCAGGCCAATCAGCAGCGCGCCGTTCTCAGCAATCAGCGCCCCCGGCACGAACCAGAGGATCGCCGCGCCCGCGAGGTGCATCACCGCCATCACCTTCTGCGAGGCGAAGAAGCGGTCCACCAGCATCCCGAGCACGAACGGCGAAAGAATGGAAGCGATGGGTCCGGCAGAGAACGCGTCGCCAATCAGCAAAGACATGTTGTGCCGGGTCATCACCAGGCCAAGCGTGACCGACCAGCTACCCCAGATAAAAAATTGCAGAAACATCATCAGCGACAGACGCGGCACCAGCAGCCGGTGCTGTGTTATCGCCTTTTCACTACTCTCAGTTGACACCATGATAAGCCTCACCCGGAAAAAGTAATCGATTACAAATTCGCTCAAATGAAAAGTAATCGATTACAAAACAAAGATCCTCTGGATCAAAACAGAATTGGGAGGGGAGTCACGATAACGGTGAAGGGGAGGTGCCGGGTGACGGCTGCGCCTTACCCGACCTACTAAATAACGTCCCCGAACATGTAGGCCCGGTAAGCGCAGCGCCACCGGGCGTGAAGGCGGGCAGTGTGGTGCGGTCTGGTGCCCTCACCCCGGCCCTCTCCCACAGGGAGAGGGAGAAAACCGCGCTACTTTTTGCGTGAAAGCTTAAACGCGATAAACAGGAACACCACCCACACCGGCAGCAGCATCGCTGACAGGCGCATCTCATCCATGGTGCACATCAGCACCAGAATCAGGCCGAGGAAGGCGATACAGAGGTAGTTCCCCGCCGGATAGAGCAGCGCTTTAAACTGCGTCTCGCGCCCCTTGCGTCGCATCGCCGCGCGGAAGCGAAGGTGCGCCAGGCAGATCATGATCCAGTTCAGCAGCAGCGTGGCGACAACCAGCGCCATCAGCAGGCCAAACGCCTCTTTCGGCAGCAGATAGTTAATCAGCACCACCAGCGAGGTGATAGCGCCAGAAAGGAACAGCGAATTGATCGGCACGCCGCGACGGCTGACGCGGGTGAGGAACTTCGGCGCGTTGCCCTGTACGGAGAGGCCAAACAGCATGCGGCTGTTGGAGTAAACCCCGCTGTTGTAAACCGACAATGACGCCACGAGAATGACGAAGTTGAGCGCCGAAGCCACCACGTTGCTGTTCAAATCGTGGAAGATCATCACGAACGGGCTACTGTCAGATTTCACTTCTACCCACGGATAGAGCGCCAGCAGCACCACCAGCGAGCCGATATAGAACAGCAGGATACGGTACACCACCTGGTTGACCGCTTTCGGAATGCTTTTGTGCGGATCGCGCGCTTCAGCCGCGGTGATGCCAATCAGCTCCAGCCCGCCGAAGGAGAACATAATGACCGCCAGCGACAGGATCAGCCCTTTCCAGCCGGTCGCCAGAAAGCCGCCGTGCTGCCACAGGTTGTCGATGCTTGCACGCTCGCCGCCGTGACCGGAGAACAGCAGCCACAGGCCAAAGCCGATCATGCCAATAATCGCCAGCACCTTGATCAGCGCAAACCAGAACTCGGTCTCGCCATACAGGCGCACGTTCACAAGGTTAACGGCGTTAATGATGATGAAGAAGGCCGCGGCCCAAATCCACGTCGGCACGTCCGGGAGCCAGTACTGCATATAGATGCCAGCGGCGGTCAGCTCTGCCATGCCCACCAGCACGAACATCACCCAGTAGTTCCAGCCGGAGAGGAAGCCTGCGAACGGCCCCCAGTATTTATAGGCAAAGTGTGCGAAGGAGCCGGACACCGGCTCTTCAACGACCATCTCGCCGAGCTGGCGCATGATCAGGAAGGCGATAATCCCGGCGAGAGCGTAACCCAGCAGAACCGCCGGGCCAGCCATTTGAATGGCGGGGCCGATGCCGAGAAACAGCCCGGTACCGATCGCGCCGCCAAGGGCAATTAACTGAATATGTCGATTTTGCAAACCACGTTGCAGCGTCGGACTCTGATCCGACGAAGCTTCAGCGCTACCATGGCCTGAAGCGGATGACGCGTCTTTCACGCCCTACCCCTGTCTCTTTTTTAGAAGGGGCACGTTTTAACACTTCATGCTGGTGGTAGCAAGCTTAACGCCGGGCCAGCGCATGCGCCCGGCGGATAAACGTCACGACCCGATGATCCCGCCGTCCGCTTTGGTAATCACCACCGTTGACGATCGCGGACGCCCGTTCGGGCTGGCGTCTGGCCAGTTGGAAACAGCGCGCGGATTGGCCGGGTCGGTAATATCATCCCCGCCCTCCCCCGGATGCTGAATGTTGATAAACAGCGTGCGGTTGTCCGGCGTAAACGCAATGCCGGTGATTTCACATCCGCGCGGCCCGGTCAGGAAACGGCGATACTCGTTGGTGCCTGGAATGGTGGCGACCATCTGGTTATTGCCCATCCCCTCGTACGCTTTCTTATTGATGGTGCTGGAGGAGACGTCGGTCTGGATCCACAGGACGCCCTGGTGATCGAACGACAACCCATCAGGGCTGCCGAATGCCGCGCCCTGCATGGAGCCTTTGGCCTTCGGATCGTCGCCGTCGGTACGCCCGGCCATAACCAGGATATCCCACTTAAAGCGTGCGGCGGCAGGATCGGCACCCTCTTCGTGCCAGTGCATGATGTGCCCAAACACGTTGTTGGCGCGCGGGTTAGCGGCATCGACCGGCGCCTTGCCCTCCTTCCCGCGATCGCTGTTGTTGGTGAGCGTACAGTAGACGCTGCCGCTGGCGTGCGGATCGACGGCAATCCACTCGGGACGATCCATTTTCGTTGCCCCCACCGCGTCGGCCGCCAGGCGGGTTTTGATCAGCAGATCGCCCTGGCTTTCAAACCCGTTGCTTTTATCCAGGCCATTTTGCCCGAAGATCAGCGGCAGCCAGTCGCCGCTTCCGTCCTGGTTGAACCTGGCGACGTACAGCGTGCCGGACGTCAGCAGCTGCATATTGGCTTCCCGGTTCGCGGGATCGTATTTTTTGTCGGAGACAAACTTATAGATGTACTCAAACTTCTGGTCGTCGCCCATGTAGACCACCACGCGATTTTCGGCGGCGAGCGTGACGGCGGCCCCCTCATGCTTGAAGCGGCCCAGCGCGGTGTGCTTGCGCGGAGTGGAGGTCGGGTTGTAGGGATCGATCTCCACCACCCAGCCGAAACGGTTGGGTTCGTTAGGGGTTTTATCGACGCTGAACCGCTCATCCACCTCGTTCCAGCGATAGGACTCATCGCTGTCGCTGATGCCGTAGCGTTTTTCCAGCGGATTGAGATCGGCTTTTTTCACAAAAATGTCCGACCAGTTCTCCTCGCAGGTGAGATAGGTGCCCCAAGGCGTGTGGCCGTTGGCGCAGTTCTGCATGGTGCCCAGAACGCGTTCCCCCTGCGGATCGGCGGCGGTTTTCATTAAATCCTGATGCCGCGCCGGGCCGGTAAGCTGCATCGGCGTATTGACGGTAATACGCCGGGCGAAGGAAGACGGACGCACCACCTCCCAGCCGCTGCCCGTTTTTTTCACTTCCACCACCGACACGCCCATCGCGTTCTGCCCCTTGCGGGCTTTATCGAGGCTCCAGTTCGCCGTACCGTCGGTAAACAGCATCCCGTTATCGATGTATTCATGGTTCAGCGCCAGCAGGCCATGTTCCGGGTTTTGCGCCCCCTGCGGCAGGCTAAACCACGCCATGCCGTCGTGGTGCATGCCCGCCTGCACAGCCTGTTCGTCTGTGGTATTGCTGGCGTCCGGCTTAAATGCCGGCATGTTGTCTTTGATTCCCGTCGGATCACCCCAGCGATAGAACGGGCGGGCAATATAGCCTTCTGGCACCCTGACCGTGTCTTCCGTGGAGACGTCGATGCTGGTAAAGCCCAGGGAAACCGCTTTTGCCAGCGCGGAAGGCTTCGATACCGCGGCAATGGCATTTTCGGGTGTGATCAGATACGGGAATGATACGGCGGCCCCCGCTACGGCCCCCATCTGGAGAAAACGGCGGCGGGAGAGGAACACCTCTGCAACCTCGGAGAATACCGGGTTAGCGCTGCGGTTACTGATATCGTCGCGATGTTCTTTTTTAAATACGGATTTGAGGGGTCTGCCCATAGCGGCTTCCTGTCATTGGCCAAGAGGTAAGGATGTGGCGACCAGTGTAAGAAGCTTTTATTACAATTTTATAACACGACAACGAAGGGATTGGGGCGTCCCTGCCCCGGATAACGAGGTGGAACGCTTAGAACTCGTAGCCAACCGAGACCTTAAAGGTACGCGGCTCGCCCTGAGTGATGTAAGTACCGGAATCGTCCACGCTTGACCAGTAGTTCTCGTTGGTCACGTTGTCGATGCCTGCCCGCACGGTCATCTGGTTTTCATTGTGGTTCACCGCGAAGCGATAGCGCATGCCCAGATCCAGCGTGGTGTAGCTGTCCAGCTTTTTGGTGTTCGCAAGATCGGCATACTGCGTGCCGGAGTGGTTAACGCGTGCGGTCGCCGTCAGGCCTTCAATCGGCTTGATATCGTACTCTGCGCCCAGCACGGCGTAGAAGCTCGGAATACCGATCGCATCGTTGCCCTGATTGACGCCGTTTTTGGTTTTGGTCAGCTCGGCCTGCAACCAGGTGGCGCTGGCATTCAGACGCATCCCAAGCATTGGCTCGCCGAAGACGTTCAGCTCCACGCCGCGGTTACGCTGTTCTGCATCCAGGCCGTAGTGACCGCTGTCGTCAAGGATCGCCGACGGCATTTTGATCTCAAACAGCGCCAGGGAGCCGCCCACGCGGCCAAAGTCCGCCTTTACGCCCACTTCGTTCTGCTTAGAGTGCACGATACCGGTGCTCTGGCCGTAGTTAGTAGCAGTGTTCGGCGCAGTTTCACCGGGCTGTAACGCCTCGGTGTGGTTGGCGTAGAGGGAAATTTCCTCCCACGGTTTATAGACTACGCCGTAGGTTGGCATCCAGCGGCTGCCGTCGAAACCGTCCGCGTCGTTTTCCGCGCCGGTGATTTTGTTGTACCCGCGGATGACAACTTTCTGATGACGTGCGCCTGCGGTGAACAGCAGCTTGTCGTCCAGTACGCCCAGCGTATCGCTCAGCAGCCAGCCCTGGGTACGGGTGCGCCCGCTGGTCAGCGGATCGCTGTATTTCCCGCCTAAGCCGTTGAAGTTAGTGCTGTCCGGCATATCAACGCCGGTGTTGTGGTAGATGTTGGTGGTCGGGTTATCTGCCGCCGCCGACATTTTCCACGCGATTTTTTCGTTTTTGGTCATCGCTGAATACCCGAAGTTGACCTTGTGCGAGACAAAACCGGTGTCAAAGTTACCGCGAATGCCCGCCATGCCGCTGACGGAATCGCTGATGCGGTTGGTATCAAGGCGGCTGACCGTCGCATTACCGCTCTTATCGAGGAGCTTCG
This sequence comes from Enterobacter cloacae complex sp. P18RS, assembly GCF_014982105.1. Lineage (NCBI taxonomy): Bacteria > Pseudomonadati > Pseudomonadota > Gammaproteobacteria > Enterobacterales > Enterobacteriaceae > Enterobacter > Enterobacter cloacae complex sp. P18RS. Next base: position 226,380 of record NZ_JADCKV010000011.1, read on the forward strand.
GCGCGCTGTAGATCCCTTCTTCGTGCGCGTGCTGCGCGCCGAGACCGGTATATGCCGTCCAGCTATCGGTGATGTCATACTCGCTGCGCCACATCCCGAACTCGTTTTCGATATCGCTGTAGGCCCACTTCTGCGAGAAGTTGCGATCGTTCTTCGGCGGCTCAGGCACAAAGTCCACCGCCGAGATGTTGACGCTGGTTGGGCTGCCGTGGAAGGTTTTTTTCTGGTAGCCCAGGTCCAGCGAGGTGCGGAAGCGGTCGCCTTTGTAATCCAGGCCGGTGGAGAGCAGCGTGGTGCGGCGGCGGTCGTTCGGCACGCCGGTTTCCCCTTCGCGATGCACGAGGTTCACGCGCGCGCCAAACTGGTCGTTATCGCCAAAGCGACGACCCGCATCCAGCGTGGTGCCAATCTGGGAATCCGAGGTGTAGTCAACGCCCACTTTCGCCTGCGGGGTGTCGCCCGCGTGTTTAGGCTCAAGGTTGATCATCCCGCCCACGCCGGAGCTTGCGGCGCCGTTCATCAGGGAGTTGGCCCCTTTGAAGATCTCGATACGGTCGACCATCTGGGCATCCACCACCTGACGCGGCAGCACCCCGGACAATCCGCCAAAGGTCATATCGTCGCCGTCAAACTTCAGGCCGCGAATGCGGAAGGTTTCCGCGCTGTTGCCGTAACCCTGAATAAATTGTACGCCCGCGTCGTTGGCAACCACGTCAGCAATGGTTTTTGCCTGCTGATCTTCCACCAGCTTCGAGGTGTAGCTGATGATGTTGAACGGCACGTCCATGGCGTTCTGCTGACCGAGCATACCCATGCGCCCGCCGTTCGCCACCTGGCCGTCGAGGAAGGCTGGAAGCAGCTGGTCACCACCGGGTTTGAAATCACTCCCCGCCGTGGACTGGACCACGATGGTGTCCTCTTTTTTCTCATCCGCCGCAAAAGCGGAGTGTGTAACCGCGCCGATGGCAATCGCCAGCAGCGTTTTGTGCATTGTGGTGTTGTTCATAATGAGCTCTTAACGTGCGCGCAAAAATGACCCGTTGTCGGGCCTTAAAAGTTATTTAAAGAAATGCAAATGAGAACTATACGCATTATGAATGCGTAATCAAGTGTCAACGGACATCTCTGAGCGAGAAGAGACAAGAAACAAGACTGGCGGGAGGTATGGCGCGCAACCACCCCGAAACAGGGGTGGTTGCTAAGGCATTATTTTTTCTTGAAAATATCGGCGGTACCGTGAATTTTGTTGTTGGTGTTGCCGGAAGTCAGCACCAGAACATCAGCACCTTCTTTATCGGCTTTCTCGATCAGCTCTTTTTTCGCGTCGTCTACCGAGACTTCATTGGAAGTGCTAACCGTACCGATTTTTTCATACTGTGATTCCACTTTCTCAAACTCGTTTTTCGTCAGCAGTTCAGCCGCAAAGGTATTGGTGGTAAACAGAAATGCAGCGCCCATCAAAATAGCAGTCGTTTTTTTCATAACCTTTTTCCTTGAGATTAATCAGCAACTACGAAAAGCCCCACGAGTAAGAGTGAGGTGATATGAGCATGGTAGAGGAATAGCAAAATTGCCATAGGGTAAGAAAAATACTGTTATAACAGTCAATTGTGCTGTGAAAAATGTGCGTTAACGCTACTTTCGCGAGGGGTATTTCATGGAGAAAATCAGCAGGACGTCGCGCAGGCGGCAATCTGTGAAATTTAATGGCACGCCCTGTAGGATTCGAACCTACGACCTACGGCTTAGAAGGCCGTTGCTCTATCCAACTGAGCTAAGGGCGCACGGAGAAGAGTGTACTTCGCGGTGGTGAAACGCCTGGAATTATACGGTCAATGCGTAGTGAGTCAATGCCTTTTCCGCCTTCTCTGGCGATAATGACTAGCTGATTGTAAATACGGCTGTTTTTTCAACATTTATCCCTCTTTTACGGGCTGCGAAAAGGCTTAGCCGCTTTTAAGTAACGCCTGCTGTTTTCCTGTTTACTTCACCTTCACACTGTCCAGCGGTAACCCGGCCGCCTGGAGGCTGGAAGTGAACAGGACGACGGAGTGACAGCGCCAGACCAGACAGGTTTTCCCTCGTGCGTGCAGCACATCTCACACGATATTACAGGCATTAAGCTTGAACCCATTGTCGCCCTCTCATCTTCGCGCACGGTGGGGGCCGAAGTGCTCAGCGTGCTGTCGACGCATCAGCAAAACGAAAGCTTTTTCCAGGACTGGTCCGCCGCCCGGGCGCTTATGCTGCTGGAAGCACAGATCGCCGCGTTAAAAAACCCCTTCCCCTGTGACAACCTTTTCATAAATTTGCCGATAACCGTTCTGACCATACCGGAAATGTTTCAGCGTTTACTGCAACTTAACAGCCCACCGCTGAACATTGAACTCGTGGAGCCTGCCTCGTTCTTTACACTCTCAGACCCGGCGCGTCTGAGGGTGAGTTGTGCGCTTCAGCAGTTGACCGCGCGAGGACACCGGATCTGGCTGGATGATATTGATGAAGCGTCAGGACAAGCATTTTTATCCTGCCGCCTGCCATTAAGCGGAATAAAAATCGATAAGATCGCTTTCTGGCGTTTACGTGAAACGCCGGCGCTGACACAGCTGGTCACCCTTTGTTCAAAAATCGCTGCGAATGTGCTTATTGAAGGCATTGAAACAGAACGGGACCGTACTTGCGCGCTTCATGCTGGCGCGCGCTTCGGTCAGGGATATTATTGGCCATCCTGGAGATGGCAGGAGGACTGAACGGTCATCGCCAAGAGGGAAGCTATGCGAATGACAGTGCGCCGTTACCGGCGTCGTCGGACAGGAAGTGATTCACTGGGTTCTACGCACTCGCCTTTTGCTCTCCCATTTTTTGATCGTCTCGAATATTTGAGCCAGTCAATCAACCAGACCCGCAAAACCGATGCTCCCTTTATCATTCTGGTCACACAGGATAATTTTTTCCGTTCCGGTTTACTGAGCGGGCAGTCGCCCCTGAGCAATTGCTGCGACTATTCCACGCTGGAAGCCGCCCTCAGTGATTTAAATCACTGGCCTTCATCGCGTCTGGTAATAGACATTGAGAGCCGCGCCTCGCCGCTCATCGACCTGCTGGACCGATTACGCCGCCACAGCCTGTTCGCCCCCTACCTGACACCCTACCTGCTCGTCCGCGCCGATGATTATGATGCTCGCCTGTTTTGTAAAGCGGCTGGCCCTTTTCATGTGCTTGAACGCCAGCTAACGGCGCTGGCTATGCAACAAACCTTGCTGGAAGCACCGTCACCCGCCGGCAACCGCAAAGAGTGGTTTTCACGGGATGAATGGCCGATCTTACAGGCGCTGTCGCAGGGGAGCTCCTTGCGGCAGATCGCGCAGTTACAGAACCGCCCCTACAGCCGCATTATTTACCGTCTCAGCTGCATCCTGGCGAAACTTGGACTGAATCATCGTCATGAGTTGCTACATCTTCTCAACAACCTCTCAGATTTCACGTATTAACGTATTCAGTAACTTCTTAATTCCTAAAGACCTTTAGGAAATTACTTAGGATGTATGTTAAATTTTTGTGTTTTTTAACAAAACTTTCGATTTTATAACTATTCCTAATTCCAGGTCTTAAACCATGCGAAATGCTGCCGGTACGCTCAACGAGAGTGATTTTATCCATGCGTTAAGGTTCTGGCGCTTCAGTTAACAGGATGATAATGGTGTAAAAACAAGCGATTCACCTGTAAAAGAATGCGATGAGAGGTGAAGAAAACAGCAGATAGTACTGATCTGTTGTTGGGAACGGCAATTTGCCAGGAGGCGTTTGAAACGGAGAGATGACGCACGAAATGGCGGATTTCAGGGATGGCAGGCAGGCGGGATACTGGTTGTCACAGCCTGCTCGCTGTTAACATTCATTTAACATACAGTAAAATCGTTTATTTTTTGTTATTACATAAAGATGAAAGTGTGTGGTAAATGCAATATCAGGACATTTTTGCTAATTTTAAAAAGTTAGTGATTCAGATCCAGAACATAATAATCAGCAATATATGGATATTAATTTACAGGCTTTTCGGACAATACTTAAACGGTATAATAAGACGTGTTTGACACGCGAATAAGAAAAATCATTTTGCCATAACCAGCCTTATGAGATAACTGCGCTGAGGCATTGATATCACCACTACGTAAACAAGGATGCTTTCGCTCTTCCCAGGGACATTTACCGTACAAGGATCTGCGCAATTATCCTTCCGGCTTTTCGAGAGTTTTAACAAAACTCAGCATAACGCTTTTAACAATCTGAGGCATAAAAAATGAAACCGGCATCCGTTATCATTATGGACGAACACCCTATCGTCAGAATGTCGATAGAAGTCCTGCTACAGAAAAATAAAAACATCCAGGTCAAACTGAAGTCAGGCGACAGCCACGAGGTGCTTGACTGTATACGCAACCACCCCATTGACCTGGTCATTCTCGATATTGAAATGACGGGCACGGATGGGTTCGTATTACTGAAAAGAATCAGGAACTTAAATAAAGACATTAAGGTTCTTTTCCTCTCTTCGAAATCTGAAGCCTTCTACGCAGGACGCGCCATCCGCGCCGGGGCAAATGGTTTTGTCAGTAAGCGAAAAGATCTGGGGGAAATTTATAACGCGGTGGAAATGATCCTGACGGGCTATTCCTTCTTCCCCTCAGAAACATTGAGTTTTATAAACCACCTGGGCTCGCGGACGGGCGCCGCCGTGGATATGCCATTATCGAATCGTGAAGTGACGGTTCTGCGATATCTGGCGAACGGATTATCTAATAAGGAGATTGCGGATCAATTATTACTTAGCAACAAAACAATTAGCGCCCATAAGTCTAATATCTTTTCCAAGCTGGGCGTGCAAAGTATCGTTGAATTAATTGATTACGCGAAGGCGCACGAATTACTATAATCCTACCCTCTCCCTGCAACATATAACCGTTACAGGGAGAGTGGATACGATTAATTATAATTAATCATGAACGTTGCATCGGCGTCAGCCCGTCCCGGCTGCGGGTTATCCGCCGTGGCGATATAATTGGCATAAAACGACAGTTCCGCATTTCCCTGCGCATCCACCGCCACCGTCTGGCTGGCCTGCTGCAACGCGAGGCGCGTTTTATCCCGATCGAGGATCTCCACGGCCACGTTGCTGGCCGCGCTGGCATCATTCAGCGCCAGCAGGCTGTTATCATGCCCGTCCATCTTCCCCGTAAATGTGACCGAAGCCGCCCCCGGCGGACATCCGGTCAGCTTCAGGGTGAACGGTACAGGCTGCGTCCGGCTCCCCGTTGTGCGAAGCTGTTTCGTGGGCCAGGTGCCGAGCGTGACGGTTTTATTGCTGTCGTCCCCCTCCGCCACGCAGGTAAAATCCACGATATTGCCGTAGAGCTGAATGTTAATTTCCCCAAGCGCCGTCTCTGCGTGTGCAGGGGAGCAAAGCGCAAAGAGCGCGACGGCTAAATACCGCATTCCGTTTCGCATACCTGCTCCTTAGTCGTAGTCGACGCGTAAATAGCCGCGAGAGGTAAAACGCCCCTCGGCAGGTTTTTTACCGGTTACGCTGACGGGCCACGCGCGGATCCCCACCTGCGCCTGAGCGCTGTCGTCCAGACGGAACGGGATTTTGCTGGTCAGGTTGTTGGGCGTCAGCGGCACGCCATTACTGTTGGCAATCACAAAACCCACATCCGCGTTATCGGAAACCAGCGCACTGCCTGAAACCTTCTCCGCTTCAACACGCATCGTGAGCATGGCGTTCGCCTCGACGTTGGTGCATTTGATGCCGATGGTTTTGCTTTGCGCTGAGATCCCCTCCGGCTTATTCCCGATGCCTGCTTTACTGAACAGGGAGGCGCCGATGTCTCCGAAATCGAACTCCACCACATTCCCGGCATTAATTTCACAGCTCTGAGGCACCTGAATAGTCCCGCTGTAGCTGATGGTATAAACCGGCGTGGTGAGCGGATCCGAGGAGGTCGTGGTGACGTAAACCCGGAACATGGTCGCCCGGGGGATCACCACCATATTGATAAAGCGTCGGGTCACTTTAAGCCGGAAGACGAGGCTGGAATCCTGTACGCCAAACGGTTTGTTTTTAGACACATTCGGGTGGCTCCCCATCTGGATGTAGCTTTTGGGCGGATAAAACGTGCCAGCGTAGCTGTCGGTAATTTTCATCGCCCCGTCCAGATAGTCGTTTAGCTTCAGATACTGGTAGCCATCGCTGGTGCCCGTAACAGGGAAATCGGTAACATAGCTGCGCTTGGTGGTGTTCCCGGACGTTCCCTTAGGGCAGACGGCGTTGACGCCCACCCACTGGGACTTCTCGCTGAGCGTGACAATCTGCCCCACCTGGTTATTGGAGCTGTTAAATTTATCCGTCAGGTCGTAATACACCTCCGTCGGCACGCCATTTTCATTGACGCAGACCGTGGCGAAGGCCTCAGATAGCGGAAAAAACGCCAGCAGGGATAGCCCCAGATAATGGATTTTATTCACAGCGGATCCCCTTAAGTGTGATCGCCTGTTGCAGGCTTTGTTCTGGCAGGCTGTAGGGCGCACGACACTGGGACTGTTTCCCGTCTCCCCACTGAATCAGCAGTTCTCCGCTCAGCGGCAGCCCGCTCAGGTAAATCTGACCGTCATCTCCCACCATGCTGGTTACGCCGCTCTGCGTCTCACGCACCACCGCCCCAAACGGTACAGGCTGGTTATCACGCTTCACGGTGAGCAGCGCACGCACGCCGATGCGGGTGTCAAAACTGGCGCGCACCAGCGCACCGTTCGTCGGCACGACGCTGGAAACGTTATTTTCAATGTCGGTGTTGTTGCTCATAGTGTTGGTGTCGAGCGCCACGCGGTTGTAACGGTACACCGTGGCGTACGGCATCACCGCATAGCCACGCCAGTCTGTTTTGACGCCGGTCTGGTTTTCGACGCTCACGCCTGACGCGCCCGGCGCTTTGATCAAGACGTTGGTATCGCCCAGCGGCTGACTGAATGTGATGCCGTCTGAATGCCCTACCACGCCGCCGGAGAGCTGCCAGTTGAGGTCGTGCTGATCCCGGGCGTAGTTGTAGCCCACGCCCAGCGTGCCGTACGTCGCCTGCCAGTTAGCGCTGGCGCTGCCGCTGGCACCGTTATTGCTGGTGTGACCCTGCGTGACGCTGTAGTTCAGGTTACGATCCTGGAGCAGCGTTCCGCTGATCCCGGTCTGCCAGCTGGTATCACCGTCGCTGTTGCGGCTGGCTGAGGCCGTGGCATAGGCCCGGTCGATCGCGTTATCGCGACGGTAGCCGTGACGGGTGAACAGGCTGAGCGGGACGGAGACGTTGAACGAGGCGATCCGGTCGGTTCCGTCAATGCCGACGGCCTTGTTCCACGACCAGGATAAGGCGTAGCTGACCCCTTTCACCCCGCCCGCGTAGCCAAGCTGATACCAGACGTTGGATTCGCTGGTGCCCCAGTAACTCTGCTGGCTGCCCGACACGTACACCGAGCCGTAATCGCCGAGAGACTGGGAGATATTGAGCTGGAAACGCCCTTTTTTATTCAGCGTCAGGTTGTGATAGCTCTGCACGTCCGGCACGCCGTCATCGTCCTGATCGTCGCCATACTGGTAGCCTTCCATTGTGCGCCAGGCCACATCGTCGAGGGTGTAGAAGCCTTTGGTCGAGTAGCGATAGCCCAGCAGCTGGAAGTTGGTGCCGAATCCGTTAAGGGATTTTGCGTACAGGAACCGCAGGGACTGCCCTTCATGGCGGCTGTCATCGGCAAGCTGGCTGCGGGCATGGGTGAGATCAAGTGAAACCGCCCCCCAGTCACCGAGGTTTTTACCCGCGCCAATGGCGATGGCGGTATAGCGCGAGGCCAGCTGCGTTCCGCCGTATAGCGTGTAGCCGTCGGCAAGACCCGCAATCATCGTACCCTGAGTAAAGAACGGCGTGTCCTGCTCGCTGTTGCCGCTGCGATAGTCCCCTGCCACCAGATCGTATTTCCAGCGTCCTTCACGCTGGAGCAGCGGAACGGTGGAATACGGGACGGTGTAGCGCTGCTGGCTGCCGTCCTTCTCTTCCACCGTCACCTCCAGGTCACCGCTTGAGGAGGTCGGGTTAAGATCAGTTATCGCAAAAGCCCCCGGCTGCACATAGCTCTGGTAAATCACGTATCCGTTCTGGCGGATCACCACTTTGGCAGGGGTGCGGGCGATTCCGCGCACGGTAGGCGCGTAACCTTGCAGGCTGTCCGGGTACATACTGTCGGACGAATAGAGGCGACCACCGCGAAAACCAACGCTGTCGAAGACATCGTTACCGGTGTTGCTGTCGCCAAGCACCAGCTCGCTTTTCAGCGGGATGATCGTACGCTGCGCCCAGGTACCAATATTTTGCCAGCTGCTGTGCCGCTGTCCGTTGCTTTCGGTATAACGCCACGCGCCGTTATTGCGTAATCGCCAGGCGCCATAGTTCAACCCGCTTTGCAGGTTCAGATAGTAGCTGTCGTCGTCGCTGCCCCGGTTGCCGGTAAAGCTGTAGTTCAGCAGCGCGGCGGGGATGCCTTCATCCCACTGTTCAGGCGGAATATACCCGCGGGCGCTGTTTTGCATCGCCACCTGAGGCAGGCTGACGTTCAGGCGCAACGAGGCGAAGTTGAACGCCGTTTCGCTGCCCGGAATAGCCGTGGTGAGCGGAACGCAGGTATCGCCCTGCACGTTGCTCAGTTCCGGGAAGGCGGCGATATTGACGCCAAAGCGATCGAGCATCGCGCGCGTAATGCACGGCGACAAACCGCCCGCGACCGGCGGCGTGTTGTCAGCTTGCTCAAACCGCACGTCCTGCGTGCCGATAAACTCATCGTTACGCCAGATATCGACGCGATAGACGCCCGGTGCCTGCTGGTGGCCTTTTTCAAAACGTGACAAATCCGCCACGTTCGCCGTGTCATCGGAGAGAAACGCCGGGTTAAAGTAGCTTTCGCCCCAGCCAGCGAGTGGCCAGAGCGTTGCCATCAGTGCCAGCGCAACCGGGCAGTAACGCCATTGAGTGTTCATCGCCCTGTCTCTGCTCACAGGCTGACGCTACGCGCCGGCGTAATGGCGCCATAGTCATTCACACTCTGCCAGGAGAGCGTGCCGCTCGCAGCGGCAGGCAGCACCTGCTGTGACGAGCTTTTAGGGGCAACCATCAGGTTATCCAGCGTCTGACCGCCGAGCTTCAGATTGACCAGCGTGACGTAATACGGCGAGGCATTGCTCACCTTAAGATGGTTGCCGACGCGCTCAAAGCGCAGCTGTGAGAGCGCCTCTTCCGGCGGCATCGCCAGGTTAGCCGGGCGAACAAACAGCTTGATACGTGACAGAATAGCCAGTTGCAGGACGTTGTTGCCGTCCTGATGTTTTTTGCTGACGGAGGGAATCGCTTTGACGTTCATGTAAAAGAGTGATTCGCGATCGGCAGGCAGCGCCGGGCCTGCGTAGATAATGCGCAGGGTGTTTTCGCTGGCCGGCTCGCTGACAAACAGCGGCGGCGTGACGGCAAAGGTTTTTTCCTTTTGCCCGTTGGCATTTTCTATCCACGCGTTAATTAAATAGCGCTCTTGTTTATTGCTGTTGGTGATCGCCAGCGACGTTTGTTTGGCATCGGCCGGATAAATAACGCGCGTCGCGCCCAGCGCAATTCCGCCGGACGCATTCGCGCTGGCAGAAACCATCATCAAAATAAAAGCTAAAAACAGTCCAGGTTTAATCAGGGTGTTCATCACAACCGTACCTTTAATAATTAGTTCGCAGGCGTCAGGGATAAATCAACGTAAACCAGACATTCGACTGAATAGTGCCTGGTACAAGGTGTTCGGAAATTGCCCGGTAGCGGGCGCTGAAATGAAATATCAGCTCGCGGGTGTCAATGGGTAACCAGCTCACCGCCGTCGCGTTCGGGATGATCTGACGTTGCTGTTCGTCAAAAAGCGCCAGCCCGACACCACTGCTGACCGCATTTTCCCCCGGCCGCGATGTCGCCAGGAAAACCTGCGGATCTTCTGCCGGTGTCACTCCCTGGAACTGGATCCCCACGGTGCGGGAGACGTCCACGCTGCAATCCAGCAGACGTACGGTGAAAGGCACATTAACCGTGGAAAAGCTGCCGACGCCGGAAAAGGCGTTTGTGCGGTATTGCCCCATATCCACGCGCATATTCTGGCTGTCCGGGGCCACGGCGCAGCCGCCGTTAACCAGCTCTCCCCTGAGGTGTACTTTGCCGCCGTCTATGACCACGGTATGTGCGTTTACCGCTGAGGCAATCGCAAGGGCACACAGCAGTATCCCAGTCCTTGTCATCCTTCGCTCCCGGTATAGGCGATCAAAAGACCTCTTCCCTGAGGCCAGCCACATCCCTGTACTCAGGCATTACTCGTATTTCATTACGAATGTTGCGTCCGCGTTTGCCTGGCCTGGCTCGGTGGTCGCCGCCGTGGCTTTATAGCGCGCGGTGAAGTTCAGGGTGTTAGTCCCTTCAATCAGGTTCTGCGCCGCAGAGAAGGTGGCGCCGTCCGGGGTCAGCGTGGAGGATTTGCTGTCGAGGATCTCAATACCCACGCCCTTCGCGGAGTTGTCGTTATTACCGGAGCTTACCGCCAGCAGCGTTTTGTCGGTGGCGTCGATCTGGCCGGTAAACGCAACAGCAGCGGTTTTCGCTACCGCAGGATCGCAGTCGTTCAGTTCGATGGTGAACGGAATATTGGAGGTGGTGTCACCCACTTTAGTGAATTTCGCGGTACGGTACTGGCCAAGATTAACCGTCTGCTCTGAAGAGTCAGTATTCACTGAACACGCGGCATTCACTAATTCACCTTTAAAATGCACCGTACCACCGTTTACAGATACAGGCGTGGTAGTATCTTCTGCGTGAGCGGCACCCGCGACCAGGGCCAGAGTTGCAATAACAGTAGAAGCAATGTTGCTGAGTTTCATGTCTATTCCTTTAAAATGTAAATAACCCTTCCCGCGCATATTCGGGAATAAGAAATACGATCAATTAAAAAATTGAAGGCTTATTTCGGAGAGGACAAAGTAGCTCAGGAATTTATTTTGTAATATGTCAAAACGCTGCCATTTTGCCAGGTCACATCCTAATCACCTCTAAGAAATTGACCATGCCGTGAGAAGGGATTTTGCGGGACATCGATGAAATCTCGTAAAGGGTGACTGACAGCGGCGCTCGCTTCTGACAAAATACAGGCAATCCCTCCTTTCTAACGTTACAGACGGAATCTTCTCTCTGATGGCAGCAAAGATTATTGACGGTAAAACGATTGCGCAGCAGGTGCGCTCTGAGGTTGCGGAAAAAGTGAAGGCGCGTAAAGCCGCCGGATTTCGCGCCCCCGGGCTGGCCGTTGTGCTGGTTGGCAGCAACCCGGCTTCGCAAATTTATGTCGGCAGCAAACGCAAAGCGTGTGAAGAGGTGGGGTTCGTCTCCCGCTCTTACGATCTGCCGGAAACCACCAGCGAAGCGGAACTGCTGGAACTGATCGACACTCTGAATGCCGATAAAGAGATCGACGGCATCCTGGTTCAGCTGCCGCTGCCTGCGGGCATTGACAACGTGAAGGTGCTGGAGCGCATCGCGCCGGACAAAGACGTTGACGGTTTCCATCCGTATAACGTAGGCCGACTGTGCCAGCGCGCGCCACGCCTGCGTCCGTGCACCCCGCGCGGCATCGTGACGCTGCTGGAGCGTTATAACATCGATACCTACGGCCTCAACGCCGTGGTGATTGGCGCCTCCAACATCGTGGGCCGCCCGATGAGCATGGAGCTGCTGCTGGCGGGCTGCACTACCACCGTTACCCACCGCTTCACTAAAAACCTGCGTCACCACGTCGAAAACGCCGATCTGCTGATCGTTGCGGTCGGCAAGCCGGGCTTTATTCCGGGCGAGTGGATCAAAGAGGGCGCAATCGTCGTGGACGTGGGTATTAACCGTCTGGAAAACGGCAAAGTGGTCGGCGACGTGGTGTATGAAGATGCCGCAGCGCGCGCATCCTATATCACTCCGGTCCCGGGCGGCGTAGGCCCGATGACGGTAGCAACACTGATTCAGAATACCTTGCAGGCGTGCGAGGAGTATCACGACGTAGAGGACGCGTAATCATGGCAACTTTTTCTTTAGGTAAACACCCGCACGTTGAACTGTGCGATCTGCTGAAGCTGGAAGGCTGGAGCGAAAGCGGCGCGCAGGCGAAGATCGTCATCGCCGACGGGCAGGTAAAAGTAGACGGCGCGGTGGAAACCCGCAAGCGCTGCAAAATTGTCGCGGGTCAGACCGTGAGCTTCGCAGGACAGAGCGTGACCGTGACGGCCTGAGCTGTCTGATGCCCGGTGGCGCTGCGCTTACCGGGCCTACGTACTGTCTCCGTTTGTAGGCCGGGTAAGGCGAAGCCGCCACCCGGCAATTTCTCTCACAATCCCCTCACACCCATCACGGTTAATTATCGATCAACTTCAAATAATCACTATTCCCTCTGGCGAAATGTGAAAATTAAGTTGCGCGATTTTCAGACTTTCCCCACGATAAGTAGAACGTTCTACTAAAACGTTCTACTTACAATAACAGCGCGAAAAAAGCGCTACTCGGGGGAAATCAGCATGAGCCTGATATCAGGGTTTGTTAAATCGCTGTCTAAGTTATCGATGATTGGTCGCGCCTTAATGCTGCCAATTTCACTGCTTCCCGCTGCGGGCCTGCTGCTGGCCTTCGGCGATAAGTTCCATCTGCCGCTGATGATGAACGCCGGCGGGGTTATCTTTGATAACCTGCCGATGCTGTTCGCCATCGGCTCTGCCGTCGGACTGGCTTCGGAATCCGGCATTGCCGCACTCTCTGCGGCGGTCTCCGTGTTTGTCACCAACATCACCATCAGCACCGTGCTGAGCATCACGCCGGAAATGGCCTCTCAGGGCGGCAAATACGCCATGGTCGTTGGCATTCCGACGTTGCAGATGGGCGTCTTTGGCGGCCTGATCTGCGGTATTCTTGCGGCCTGGTGTTACAACCGCTTCCACACCATGCAGCTGCCGGAGTTCCTCGGCTTCTTCTCCGGCAAGCGCTTTGTGGCGATTGCGACGGCGTTTCTGTCGTTCCTGCTCGGCCTGCTGCTGCCGTACGTCTGGCAGCATATTCAATCCGGGATCGACGCCCTGTCCGTGGTGGTAAACGGCGATAACCAGGCGGCCTCGACCTTTATCTTCGGGCTGGTGGAGCGCGCGTTGATCCCGCTCGGCCTGCACCATATCTGGTATCCCTCCTTCTGGTATTCGTTCGGGGATTACACTACCCAGGCGGGTCAGGTGATCCACGGTGACCAGACCATCTGGTTCAAGATGCTGGAAGAGGGAGTGAAATCCTTCAGCAGCGACACCTACCAGAACGCCGGGAAATTCATGCAGGGCGAGTTCCCGCTGATGCTGTTCGCACTGCCCGCGGCGTGTCTGGCGATGTACCACGAAGCGCACACGAAGAATAAGAAAATCGCGGCCGGTATTCTGTTCTCTGCGGCCCTCACCTGCTTCCTGACGGGCATCACCGAGCCGGTAGAGTTCACCTTTATCTTCGTGGCGCCGATCCTTTACGTCTTCAACGCCATCATGGCGGGCCTGGCGTACATGACCATGTACCTGCTGCATGCGCACATCGCCAAGTCGTTCTCGGCGGGCTTTATCGACTACCTGTCGTTCGGGATCCTGCCGTCGTTTAACGGCTATCAGACCAACTTCCTGAGCGCCATTATCATCGGCATTCCGATGGCATTGATCTACTACTTCACCTTCCGCTTCGTGATCCGTCGCTTCGACGTGAAAACGCCGGGCCGCACCGAAGTGACCGCCAGCGCGAATGACAAGTCCGATTCCGAACTTGCCACCGAAATCATCGGCCTGCTGGGCGGTGCGCAGAACATTGATTCCGTCGGCTCCTGCATCACACGTCTGCGTCTGGAAGTGGCGAAGAGCGAAGCGGTGGACCGGGACGGGCTGAACGGGCTTGGCGCGCGCGGCGTGGTGTTCGTTGGCGATAACGGAATACAGGTGATTTTCGGGGCCAGAGCACAGTTTATCGCCCAGACCATGTCCACGATGATTGGCAAATAATAAGATGCCTGAAGGAGGCGTCTCCTGTACGCTGGGGGACGTCTCTTATCTGGCTGATAATCGGGAAATTTCAGGGAGCGGTTTTGAAGAAAGTCAGCATTATTGATGTCGCAAAGCATGCGGGCGTGTCGGTTTCTACCGTTTCGCTGGTGCTGCGCCAGAAAGGGAAGATCTCAGAGGCGACGATCGGGAAGGTCAATGCCGCCATCACAACGCTGGGCTATGTTCATAACGTCGCCGCTGCCAATCTTCGCGCCAACACCTCCAACTTAATCGGCCTGATCCTGCGCGACTTCAGCGACAGCTTTTCCATCAAGGTGATGGCGAGCATCGTTCAGGAACTGGAGAAACAGGGTTATATGGTATTTCTCGGTCAGCCGCTGAACGACGGCGAACATCTTGAGCGTACCCTGCTCTCGTTTAAGCAGCAGGGCGTGGCGGGCGTCATCTACCTGGCGTCGGACACCCGCGCCGCCTCTCTTCCGGAACACATTCGTCACTGCCCGCTGCCGCTTGTGGCGGTTTCGCAGTCGTTGCTGGAAGAGAAATGCAACCTGGTGATGCGCGATAACCGCCAGGCGGCGAACCTGGCCGCGCGTTATCTTATCGAGCGCGGGCACCGTAACATCGCCTACATTGGCGGGCGCGACGGGTGCCGTATCCGCGAGCAGCGCCTGCTTGGTTTTCGCAGCGCGATGACGCAGAGCGGCCTGGTCTGGCGTGAGGAATATTCTCCCGCCTGCACCGATGACACGCAGGCGGCGGCCATGGCGACTCGTCAGCTGCTGGAGAAGAACAACACGATTACCGCCCTGCTCTGCCATTCACCGGACGCGATGATCGGTTCAATCTCAGGTATTCACCAGGTGGGGCGCACGGTGGGTAAAGACGTGTTTTTAACCCAGCAGGTGGCGCTGATTGGTTTTGAAGATATGCTCCACGTTAATCTCACGTCGCCGTCACTGACTTACGTTTCGTCTGCCAGCGAAGAGACCGGCCGCCAGGCGGCAGGGCTGATGATCCGCAGGCTGAAAGAGCCGGATCTGCAAACGCAGCGCATTACTCTCTCCGGGCAGCTTATCGCGCGGGAATCGGCGTAAAATCAGAATTTAGCACAGGTTTGCTGCGGCGGATCTGCTGCTATATTCCCATGATTTGCCATGGATAAATGCAATGCCTACCATTATCACCCACGCTGCCGTACCTCTGTGTCTGGGCTTAGGGCTCGGAACCAACGTCATCCCACCCCGCCTGCTGTTTGCCGGGATCGTCCTCGCCATGCTGCCCGATGCCGACGTACTGGCGTTTAAATTCGGTGTCGCCTACGGGAATATTTTCGGCCACCGCGGTTTCACTCATTCGCTACTGTTTGCCCTGGTGGTGCCGATACTCTGCGTGCTGGCAGGCCGACGTTGGTTCAGGGCCAGCCTGACGCGCTGCTGGCTGTTTTTAAACGTGTCATTGCTGTCGCACAGCCTGCTGGATTCAATAACGACAGGCGGGAAAGGCGTCGGCTGGCTGTGGCCATGGTCTGATGAACGCTTCTTTGCGCCGTGGCAGGTGATCAAGGTCGCGCCGTTTGCGCTGTCACGCTACACCACGCCGTACGGGCATCAGGTAATCATTTCAGAACTGCTGTGGGTGTGGCTGCCGGGGATGGTGCTGATGGGGTTGCTGTGGTGGAGGCGGAGGTAAAAGAAAAGCCGGGTGGCGGCTACGCCTTACCCGGCCTACTTTCACCTGTAGGCCCGGTAAGCGTTAGCGCCACCGGGCGTTACGGACCTACTTACGACGCCAGGTGGTTCCCTGCGGGCCATCTTCCAGAATAATGCCCATCTCGGTCAGACGGTTACGCGCCGCATCCGCCGCCGCCCAGTCTTTCGCCTGACGCGCTTCGAGACGCGCTTTGATCAGTGCTTCAATTTCCGCCACTTCACCGTCGTCCGCCTGCGCGCCGCTTTGCAGGAACAGGTCCGGCTCCTGCTCCAGCAGGCCGAGCACGGAAGAGAGCTTACGCAGATGAGACGCCAGCGCATTGGCCGCCGCCATATCTTCTGACTTCAGGCGGTTCACCTCACGCGCCATGTCGAACAGCACGGAGTAGGCTTCCGGGGTGTTGAAGTCGTCGTTCATGACCTCAACGAAGCGGGCCTCGAACGCCTCACCGCCTGCGGCCGGAACAGATTTATCGGTGCCGCGCAAGGCGGTATACAGACGCTCCAGCGCAGCGCGCGCCTGCTTCAGGTTCTCTTCGCTGTAGTTCAGCTGGCTGCGATAGTGGCCAGACATCAGGAAGTAGCGCACGGTTTCCGCGTCGTAATACTTCAGCACGTCGCGCACGGTGAAGAAGTTACCCAGCGATTTCGACATCTTCTCGCGGTCAACCATCACCATCCCGGAGTGCATCCAGTAGTTCACGTACTCGCCGCCGTGTGCACAGGTGGACTGCGCGATTTCGTTTTCATGGTGCGGGAACATCAGATCCGAACCGCCGCCATGGATGTCGAAATGGTTGCCCAGCTGCTTGCAGTTCATCGCGGAACATTCAATGTGCCAGCCCGGACGCCCTTCGCCCCACGGGGATGGCCAGCTCGGTTCGCCCGCTTTGGACATCTTCCACAGCACGAAGTCCATCGGATTGCGCTTCACGTCCACCACGTCCACGCGCGCACCGGCCTGGAGCTGGTCCAGATCCTGGCGGGAAAGCGCACCGTAGGTTGGGTCCGTCGGCACCGAGAACATCACGTCACCGTTGTCCGCCACATAGGCGTGACCACGCTCGATCAGCGTTTGGGTGATATCAATGATTTCATGGATATGGTGGGTCGCACGCGGTTCGCTGTCCGGGCGCAGAATATTTAAGGCATCAAAATCCTTGTGCATTTCGGCGATCATGCGATCCACCAGCGCGACAAAGCTTTCGCCATTTTCATTAGCACGTTTAATGATTTTGTCGTCGATGTCGGTGATATTGCGCACGTACTTCAGGTTGTAGCCCAGGAAGCGCAGGTAGCGTGACACCACGTCGAACGCGACAAAGGTACGGCCATGGCCGATATGACAGAGATCGTAAACCGTAATACCACACACGTACATGCCGACTTCCCCGGCATGGATAGGTTTAAATTCCTCTTTTTGGCGCGTCATTGTATTAAAGATTTTTAACATCGAAGATTCCATGTAAACACGTGTGTGGATTGTTTGTTCCTTATAATACCCATATTTCGGAGTACGGTCAGCACACAATGCAAGGTGATCGTGTCCTGTGGTTATGCTATAACAAGCCCCTATATGTGACCCGAGCACGGGTCGACGCACCACAATAACGGAACAGGATGCAAAAATGGTTACTTTCCACACTAATCATGGCGATATCGTAATCAAAACCTTTGATGACAAAGCGCCTGAAACAGTTAAAAACTTCCTGGACTACTGCCGCGAAGGTTTCTACAACAACACTATTTTCCACCGTGTGATCAACGGCTTTATGATCCAGGGCGGCGGTTTCGAGCCTGGCATGCGCCAGAAAGAGACGAAAGAAGCGATCAAAAACGAAGCGAACAACGGCCTGAAAAACACCCGTGGTACGCTGGCAATGGCCCGTACTCAGGCGCCACACTCTGCGACCGCACAGTTCTTCATCAACGTAGCGGACAACGACTTCCTGAACTTCTCTGGCGAAAGTCTGCAAGGCTGGGGCTACTGCGTATTCGCAGAAGTGGTTGAAGGGATGGACGTGGTCGACAAGATCAAAGCCGTTTCTACTGGCCGCAGCGGTATGCACCAGGACGTTCCTAAAGAAGACGTTGTGATCACAAGCGTGACCGTCAGCGAGTAATTCGTGGCGACACTCTTTATTGCGGATCTGCATCTGCAAACAGAAGAACCGGCGATAACCGCCGGTTTTCTGCGTTTTTTACGCTGTGAAGCGAAAAGCGCCGACGCGCTGTACATTCTGGGCGACCTGTTTGAGGCCTGGATAGGCGACGACGATCCGAACCCGCTGCACCGTGAGATAGCTGCGGCCATTAAAGTGCTGGTGGATTCCGGCGTCCCCTGCTATTTCATTCACGGCAACCGTGATTTCCTGATCGGCCAGCGCTACGCCCGCGAGAGCGGTATGACGCTGCTGCCGGAAGAGCAGGTGCTCAACCTCTATGGCCGCAATATTCTGATCATGCACGGCGACACGCTCTGCACTGACGATACCGGCTACCTGGCGTTTCGCGCCAAAGTTCACACCCCGTGGATCCAGAAAGTGTTTCTCGCCCTGCCGCTGTTTATCCGCAACCGCATCGCCGCCAGAATGCGCGCGGGCAGCAAGGCCGCCAACAGCAGCAAATCGATGACCATCATGGACGTCAATCCGCAGGCGGTGGTGAAGGTGATGGAGAAGCATCGCGTTCAGTGGCTGATCCACGGCCATACCCATCGTCCCGATGTGCATTCCCTTATCGCCAACGGCGAGCCCGCCCATCGCGTGGTTTTAGGCGCCTGGCACAGCGAAGGATCGATGGTCAAAGTTACGCCGGAAGGTGTGGAACTGATCGCCTTCCCGTTTTAACGCCTCCTCGTTTTTTCGCCCATTCCCCGACCACGCAACCGTTTTCCTTGCCGGTATTACATGCTATTCTCTGTGCCCTCGAAAGCAGTGTGTTCCGCACCACAGGAGTTTTAAGACGCATGTCTTCCCGCAATAATCCGGCGCGTGTCGCCATCGTGATGGGGTCCAAAAGCGACTGGGCTACCATGCAGTTCGCCGCCGAAATCTTTGAAATCCTGAATGTTCCGCACCACGTCGAAGTGGTTTCCGCGCACCGTACGCCGGATAAACTGTTCAGCTTCGCCGAAAGCGCCGAAGAGAACGGTTACGAGGTGATCATTGCCGGTGCGGGCGGCGCAGCACATCTGCCGGGCATGATTGCCGCCAAAACGCTGGTGCCGGTACTGGGTGTTCCCGTGCAAAGCGCCGCGTTAAGCGGGGTGGATAGCCTTTACTCTATCGTCCAGATGCCGCGCGGTATTCCTGTCGGTACCCTGGCGATTGGTAAAGCAGGTGCGGCAAATGCCGCCCTGCTGGCCGCGCAGATCCTGGCGACGCATGATAAAGAGTTACATCAGCGTCTGGCGGAGTGGCGTAAAGCCCAGACCGATGAGGTGCTGGATAACCCGGATCCGCGGGGTGCAGCATGAAGCAGGTTTGCGTTCTTGGTAATGGTCAGCTTGGCCGGATGCTGCGTCAGGCCGGTGAGCCGCTGGGTATTGCCGTCTGGCCTGTCGGGCTGGATGCCGAGCCGGAAGCCGTGCCGTTCCATCAGAGCGTGATCACCGCCGAAATTGAACGCTGGCCGGAAACCGCCCTGACCCGCGAGCTGGCGCGCCATAACGCCTTTGTGAACCGCGACGTCTTCCCGATCATTGCCGACCGTCTCACGCAAAAACAGCTTTTCGACAAGCTCGGCCTCGCGACCGCGCCGTGGCAGCTGCTTTCCGATAAGCGCGAGTGGGATGACGTGTTTGCGATGCTGGGAGACCTGGCGATTGTGAAGCGTCGCGTCGGCGGCTACGACGGCCGCGGGCAGTGGCGCCTGCGCGCGAACGACACCGCCGAGCTGCCGGACGACTGCTACGGCGAGTGCATTGTTGAGCAGGGCATTAACTTTAGCGGTGAAGTGTCGCTGGTTGGCGCGCGCGGGCATGACGGGCACACCGTTTTTTACCCGCTAACGCATAACCTGCATCAGGACGGGATTCTGCGCACCAGCGTCGCCTTCCCGCAGGCCAATGCTGACCAGCAGGCGCAGGCGGAAGAGATGCTCTCTGCCATCATGCATGAGCTGGGCTATGTGGGCGTGATGGCGATGGAGTGTTTCGTCACGCCGTCGGGTCTGCTGATCAACGAACTTGCGCCGCGCGTGCACAACAGCGGCCACTGGACGCAAAACGGCGCCTCCATCAGCCAGTTCGAGCTGCACCTGCGCGCCATCACCGATCTGCCGCTGCCGCAGCCGGTGGTGACCAGCCCGTCGGTGATGATCAACCTGATCGGCACCGATCTGAACTACAACTGGCTGAAGCTGCCGCTGGTGCACCTGCACTGGTACGACAAAGAGGTGCGTCCGGGGCGTAAGGTCGGCCATCTGAACCTGAACGATACCGACACGGACCGCCTGAGCGCCACGCTGGAAGCGATTGTTCCCCTGCTGCCGCCAGAATATGCGAGCGGTATTGTCTGGGCGCAGTCAAAACTGAAGTAAGTATCCCTCGCCGGGGAGTTGACCTTCCCCTTCCCCGGCGTACAATCCCCGCCCATTGCTGCTCAGTTTTCTTCTGGAACCACCATGAACGATGGAACGGACTATCGCGCGATCCTCGCGTCCGATACCCCTTTAATCGACGTTCGCGCGCCGATCGAATTTGCCCAGGGTGCGATGCCCGCCGCACTCAACCTGCCCTTAATGAACGACGATGAGCGTGCCGCCGTCGGCACCTGCTATAAACGCCAGGGTCCGGACGCCGCGCTGGCACTCGGCCATAGCCTGGTCAACGGCGAGACGCGCGAGGCGCGCATCAGCGCCTGGCGGGAAGCCAGCCTTGCCCATCCTGAGGGCTACCTTTGCTGCGCGCGCGGCGGCCAGCGCTCGCATATCTCACAGGCCTGGCTGAAAGAGGCGGGCGTCGACTATCCGTTGATACGCGGCGGCTATAAGGCCCTGCGTCAGACGGCGATTCAGGTGACCATTGAGCAGTCACAAAAGCCGATGGTGCTTATCGGCGGCTGTACCGGTAACGGTAAAACGCTGCTGGTGAAGCAGCATGCACAGGGCATCGATCTGGAAGGGCTGGCGCACCATCGCGGCTCGTCGTTTGGTCGCACGCTCACCCCGCAGCTTTCTCAGGCGAGCTTCGAGAATCACCTTGCGGTTGAGCTATTGAAAAAAGACGCCACGCGCTGGGTGCTTGAAGACGAGGGCCGGATGATTGGCTCTAACCACCTGCCGGAGTGCCTGCGCGACCGCATGGCTGAAGCGCCTGTCGTAGTGGTCGAGGATCCGTTTGAGATCCGTCTTGAGCGCCTGCGCGAAGAGTATTTCGTCCACATGTGGGCCGACTTTTCTGCCGCCTACGGTGAAGAGGCGGGCTGGAAAGCGTACAGCGAATATCTGCATCACGGCCTGTACGCCATTCGTCGCCGTCTGGGGCTGCAACGCTTTGCGGAATTTACCGCCCTGCTGGATGCCGCGCTTGTCGAGCAACAGCGTACTGGCAGCACTGACGCGCACTTCAGCTGGCTTGTGCCGCTGCTGAAGGACTATTACGACCCGATGTACGGCTATCAGCTGGAGAAAAAGGCGGAGAAGATTGTGTATCGCGGGACGTACGAAGAAATTGCTGAGTGGCTCGATCGCTGAAAAAAGCCGGGTGGCGGCTACGCCTTACCCGGCCTACGCGTGCTTTTGTAGCCCCGGTAAGCGCAGCGCCACCGGGGAACAAACCACTTAGAAGTCGTAACGCAGACGCACCAGGTTCATATCGCCCAGGTTGTCGGTGCTGGAGGTGAACACGTGTTCGTAATCCACGCGGAAACCGTAATCCAGCTGGAAGCTGATACCCACACCGTTGTCGATGCGCTGGTAGTTACGGCCATTCACGTACTCAATACGGTCGCCCATGAAGTACGGCTGGATGGATTTCACCGCATACTGACCAACCGGGAACTTGTAACCCGCAAAGTATTCAATACCCCATGCATCACCGGCGAAGTAGTCGTTAACGGACACTTTTTTGGTGGTCAGGAAGTTTTGATACCAGCCGCCGCCTGCGGAGAAGGTCCAGTTATCCGGCGTCCAGCTCAGGGCGGTACCAAGGATGTTCTGGTCGTAGGATTTGCTGTCGCCGTTGTCCGGGTTACGCATGTCCGCGCGGGTGTAGTTCCACGCTGCGCCCCAGGTCAGATCGGTAGTCAAGTGATAATCGATACCCAGTGAACCGCCGCCTTTACGTTTGTAACGCAGGCCGTTGCCCGGCAGGTATTCGCTGTCTTCAAACAGGTAAGAGGCGTAGATGTCAGCATCGCCCACGGTTTTCTTGTACTTCAGCATCTGGCGTGAACGGTAAGAGCCGTCATAGTCGCCGTTGATCCCGTTACCTGGCGCCTGACCAATCATGTCGTAGTCCCAGATATCGGTTTTTGCGCCCACTACGTCATAGTACACGCTGTTCTGCTGGCCGAAGGTCAGCGTACCCCAGGTGTCGCTCTTCAGACCGGTGTAGAGCATACGACGAGAGGTGTCGTGCGCGCCGTCGGCGTAGTGATGATCCCAGTTGAACTGCGCCGGAATGTTCACACCCAGCTCGTAGTAGCTGATCCAGCTGATGTCATCGAACAGGTAGTAATCCGCAGCGAAACGGAAGCGGGTGCCGCCGTCAAAGCCGTTGCGCTTGTAGCTGTTTTTGCCGTCATCACCGGTCATATTCTGGAACTGAGGACGAATACTGCCGCCAACGGTGAAGTTCAGGCGGCTCAGCGGGTTACCCGCCTGCGGATCCTGTTTCAGAAGGGTGATTTCCGCCTGAGATGCGAAAGAAGCCAATGCCACTGCTGCGCCGATCGTTGTCGCCAGCGCTGTTTTTCTTATAGTCATTCTTTTTCCTTGATAGACACGCTGCTAAATATTTAGCTGGTGAATATTAACCGGAAAAATTCGGGCTGTGTGGGCGGGTTTTTAATGTTTTGTGCTACTAAATGCAGGGGCATTAACGATTTGTGCCGTTAAGCAATGACGCACCAGCAGAAATGCCGGCGCGTCATCATCACGTCAGTAAACTAGCTGACAAACTGGCGGAATAGCGCTTTACCTTTCAACAGCCGGGTTCCGAGCCAGCCGCCGCACAGGGACAGCAGCACGGCGCCGCAGACGGGCAGCGTGAGCCACAGCCGCCAGTCGGGCTCCCACGGGAAGTCGAAGACTTTGCTCTGGAGTACCGCCAGCGCGGTTTCCGCCCCGATGGCCGCCACCAGGCCCGCCACCAGACCGAGCAGGGCAAATTCGCTCCACAGCGTGGCGCGCAGCAGCCGTTTACTGGCTCCCAGCGTGCGGTAGACCACCAGCTCCTGATGACGCTGACGCATGCCCACCTGCACCTGCGCCAGCAGCAACAGCACGCCGCAGACGGTCACCAGCACTACCATCACCTCCAGCGCGCGGCTCACCTGCTCCAGCACCTGCCCGACCTGTTTGAGGATCGCGCCGATATCCAGCAGGCTCACCGTCGGAAATTCCCGGTTAAGCTGCGTCAGCATGCCGTTGCCGTTTTCCCAGCGGAAGCTGGTGAGCCAGCTCTGGGGCTGTCCGTCCAGCGCACCCGGCGGGAAGATGAAGAAGAAGTTTGGTCGCAGGCTTTCCCAGTCCACTTTACGCAGGCTGGTAACTTTGGCGGTGAAATCCTGGGTATCACCGGTGAAGGTCACGCTGTCGCCGAGGTTCACGTTCAGGCGTGTCGCCAGCCCCTCCTCCATCGACACTTCCCCCGCTTTCGGCGGCCAGGTGCCGGCAACGATCGGGTTATGGTCCGGACGTTTCGCCTGCCAGGTCAGGTTGAGTTCACGGTTGAGCGATTCATCCTTATTTCCCTCTGTGGACTGGCCGTTGATCTGCGTCAGGCGGGCGCGCACGATCGGATAAAACGATTCCGGAATAATGTGATGCTCAGACAGGAAACCCTTCAGCGGCGTCACCTGTTCGGGAGCAATATTGATCAGGAAATAGTTCGGACTTTCCGGCGGAAGCTGCTGCTGCCAGCGATCCAGCAGATCCCCGCGCAGCACCAGCAGAAGCGCCAGCAGCATAAAAGACAGCGAAAATGCCGAGAGCTGGCTGAGGGTAGACCACGGCTGGTGCAGCAGTCGGTTAACCGCTAACCGTATGGGGAGTGATTTAACTGTCAGCTTTCTCAGGACATTAAGCAGTATCCAGCCCACTACGCCGCACAGCAGCGCCAGCACCACCGCACCCGCCAGCACCGCCCACAGCAGCGTACTGCCGCCCATCAGCCAGGCCAACAGCCCGACCGCCACCGCAATAATCACCGGCAGATAGAACTTCAGCGGCCAGACGCTGGCCACCACATCGCGGCGCAGCACGCGCAGCGGCTGGGTGGCGAGCAGCAGCCGGTACGGGCGTAACCCCACCAGCAGGGAGATCGTCGTCATCGCGCCGATGGCCCACAGCCACGGCCAGAGGCTGGCAGGCGGTAATGCGGCGGGCAATACCGGTTTGAGCAGCACCATCAGCAGCTTTTCAAACAGCAGCCCTATCGCCCCGCCGGTCAGAGCCGACAGCGCCAGCACCATCAGCCACTGGCCGACAATCAGCTTGCGCAGCTGCGCGCGGCCCGCGCCGAGGGTTTTGAGGATCGCCACCAGATCGTAACGGCTGCGACAGTAGTGCCCCATCGCCACGGCAACCGCCGCAATGGCAAGCAGCAAGGTTAACAGCGCCGACAGCAGCAGGAACTGCTGGGAACGTTCGAGGGATTTGCCGAGCGCCCCGTCATCCTGCTCCAGCCCGTACCAGCGGTGTTCCGGCTTGAGCTGCGGCAGGAGCCATTTTTCGTACGCCTCCAGCTGCGCAGGCGTCCCGCCAAACTTATACCGCCAGGTGACACGGCTTCCCGGCTGGACGGCGTTGGTTTTCGCCACATCAGCGGTGTTCATCAGCAGGCGCGGCGCAAGCTGGAACGGATTAAATCCAGAGTCGGGCTCCTGCACCACTTCCCCGGCAATTTTGAGTGTCGCGTCGCCGACGTCGATACTGTCGCCGGGTTTCAGGTTCAGCAGCGCCATCAGTCGCGATGCCAGCAGGACCGTACCGGCCGTCGGTTTTAGCCCCGGCGGGCTGGTTTGTAAGTCACCATACATCGGGTAGATGTCATCCACGGCTTTTACGCTGGCAAGCTGCGGCGTGTCGCCCGCAAAGGTCATAGTCTGAAAGGTGATCTGCTCCCCTACCTTCAGCCCCTCTTTGCGCGCTTCCTCAATCCAGCCCGGCGGCACGGGGCGAGAACTTTGCAGAGCCCGGTCCCCGGCCATAAATTCCCGACTCTGCTGGCTAAGCCCTTTCTCCATACGATCGCTGACGCTGCCGAGCGCCAGCACGCAGGCCACCGCCAGGCTCAACGCCAGCCAGACAATCAGCAGCGAGGGCGAGCGCCACTCGCGCCAGAACCAGCGGGCAATCATGCTTCCTCCTGAAGAATACCGTTCACCAGCCGCAGGCGGCGGTCGCAGCGGGCGGCCAGCTGCGGATCGTGGGTAACCAGAATCAGCGTGGTGCCGTGTTCGCGGTTGAGGGAAAACAGCAGATCGGCAATTTTGTCCCCGGTTTTACGGTCGAGATTGCCCGTTGGCTCATCGGCAAACAGCACTTCCGGGCGGCCGTTAAACGCCCGGGCCAGCGCCACGCGCTGCTGCTCACCGCCGGAAAGCTGTGCCGGAAGGTGGTCGAGACGTTTTCCCAGCCCCAGCTGTTCCAGCAACGCCGTGGCGTGATCGCGGCTTTCACGAGTATTGTCACCACGCAGCAGGCCGGGCAGCTCAACGTTTTCCAGCGCGTTCAGCGTCGGGATCAGCATGAATGACTGAAAGACAAACCCGATATGCCGGGCACGCAGCGCGGCGCGGGCCTCTTCATCAAGCGCGTGGAGGGGCTGGCCGACCAGGTTCACTTCACCACTACTGCCATCGTCCAGACCAGCGAGAATGGCCAGCAGTGTGGACTTACCGGAACCGGATTCACCAATCAGGGCGATGGTTTCGGCACGTTTGACAACGAGTTCAACTCCGGTGAGGATGGAAAGCTCGTGTTCTCCCTGACCGACGGACTTCTTAAGACGATGAACTTCAACAATGTTTTCCGCTGGCATTTGCCCTTCCTGTTTTTGATGCTGATGACCTTCCGCGCGGCGGCTGCGGACACGTTATTGATTCTGGGCGACAGCCTGAGCGCGGGCTATCGTATGGCCGCCAGTGCGGCCTGGCCCGCCCTGCTCAATGATAAATGGCAGTCCCGGGCGTCTGTCGTGAACGGCAGCATCAGCGGCGATACGTCGCAGCAAGGCTTATCGCGCCTGCCTGCCCTGCTTAAGCAGCATCAACCGCGTTGGGTGCTGGTTGAACTGGGCGGTAATGATGGTTTGCGCGGCTTCCAGCCTCAGCAAACGGAGCAAACGCTGCGGACCATTTTGCAGACCATTAAGGCTGCCAATGCCCAGCCGCTGCTGATGCAAATTCGCCTGCCCGCCAACTACGGCCGTCGGTATAATGAGGCGTTTAGCGCGATCTATCCTAAGCTTGCCAAAGAGTTTGATATTCCGCTGCTGCCATTTTTCATGGAAGAGGTCTATCTGAAACCCCAGTGGATGCAGGATGATGGCATTCACCCCAATCGCGATGCCCAGCCGTTCATTGCCGACTGGATGGCAACCCGGCTGGCTCCTTTAGTAAAACATGACTCGTCAAACAGCTGAGAACCTGACAGGTAAAGTTATGCAAAAATCGGTCTTAATAACAGGATGTTCCAGCGGAATTGGCCTTGAAAGCGCCCTTGAACTGAAACGTCAGGGGTTTTGGGTACTGGCAGCCTGCCGCAAACCCGAGGATGTCGAACGCATGCGAGGGCTGGGATTTACCGGCATTCTGCTGGATCTCGATTCGCCAGAGAGCGTAGAGCAGGCCGCCGATGAGGTTATCGCCCTGACCAACAACCGTCTTTACGGTCTGTTCAACAATGCGGGCTACGGCGTGTACGGCCCGCTACAGACTCTCTCACGGGAACAGCTGGAGCAGCAGTTCTCCGCAAACTTTTTCGGGGCGCATCAGCTTACCATGCGCCTTCTCCCCGCCATGCTGCCGCACGGCGAAGGGCGCATCGTGATGACCTCCTCGGTCATGGGCCTGATCTCCACGCCGGGCCGCGGGGCTTACGCCGCCAGCAAATATGCGCTTGAAGCCTGGTCCGATGCGTTGCGCATGGAGCTGCGCCACAGCGGTATTAAGGTCAGCCTGATTGAACCGGGCCCGATCCGCACCCGCTTTACGGAAAACGTTAACCAGACGCAGGCGGACAAACCGGTCGAAAACCCCGGCATCGCGGCGCGTTTTACGCTTGGGCCAGAAGCCGTCGTTGCCAAAGTGCGCCACGCGTTTGAGAGCGATACCCCTAAAATGCGCTATCCGGTCACGCTGGTAACCCATGCCGTCGGCTGGTTGAAACGCCTGCTGCCGGGGCGGATGATGGACAAAATTTTGCAGGGTTGAGTTGAAGCGACGACGCTTACCCCCATGTAAAGAGTAAACCGATAAAAGAGAATGCCGCATGTCCGTACAGAATATCGTCAACATAACTGAAGCTAACCTGCAACAGACGCTCGAACAGTCAATGACTAAACCGGTGCTGTTCTACTTCTGGTCTGAACGCAGCCAACACTGCCTGCAACTGACGCCGGTCCTGGAAAGCCTTGCCGCGCAGTACAACGGTCAGTTCATTCTGGCGAAGCTGGATTGTGACGCCGAACCAATGGTGGCTTCCCAGTTTGGCCTGCGCGCGATCCCAACCGTCTATCTGTTCCAGAACGGTCAGCCGGTGGATGGCTTCCAGGGGCCGCAGCCGGAAGAGGCGATCCGCGCCCTGCTGGATAAAGTTCTGCCGCGCGAAGAAGAGCTGAAAGCGCAGGAAGCCATGGCGCTGATGCAGGAAGGCAAGTACGACGAGGCGCTGCCGCTGTTAAAAGACGCGTGGCAGCTGTCGAACCAGAACAGCCAGATTGGTCTGCTGCTGGCAGAGACCCAGATTGCGCTGCACCGCCCTGAAGACGCGGAAGCCGTGCTGAAAACGGTGCCGATGCAGGATCAGGATACCCGTTATCAGGGTCTGGTGGCGCAGATTGACCTGCTGAAACAGGCGGCCGATACCCCTGAAATTCAACAGCTTCAGCAGCAGGTTGCGGACAACCCGCAGGATGCCGCGCTGGCAAGCCAGCTGGCGCTTCAGCTTCATCAGGTGGGGCGTAACGAAGAGGCGCTGGAGCTGCTGTTTAGCCATCTTCAGAAGGACCTGGGCGCCGCAGACGGACAGGCGCGGAAGATGTTCCAGGAGATCCTGGCCGCGCTGGGTACCGGTGACGCGCTGGCGTCGAAATATCGTCGTCAGCTGTACGCGTTGCTCTACTAGTAAAAAAATGCCCGGTGGCGCTAACGCTTACCGGGCCTACAAAAGCCGATATTACCCCGTCTTTTTCAACTGCGTCACCACCAGCTGGTGGCGCGCGTTGTAAAACTTCCGATAGGTCAGGTAGCAGGCAATGATGGTGGACAGGCTCGCCGTAGAGAGCAGCATAAACGTCACCATAATCTGGTACTTAATCGCTTTTACCGGATCGATACCGGCAAAAATCAGCCCCGACATCATGCCCGGCAGGCTCACCAGACCCACCGTTTTGGCGGAATCCACCGTTGGGATCAGCGAAGAGCGAATGCTGTCGCGGATCAACCGCGCCGAGGCCACCTTCGGCGTCGCGCCCAGGCTTAGCTTCTCCTGAAGCTGCTGCTGTTCACTGCTGAACCGTTGCCCCAGATTGTTGTAGCACAACCCGACCGCCACCATCGCATTGCCCGCAATCATCCCGGAAATGGGGATCACCTGCATCGGCGTAAATTCTATCGAGCCGGAGAGTACCAGTACCGCCAGCGTTAACGCGGTCCCGGTAGTGATGGCGATCAACGACGAAATGAACGCTTTATCGATGTATTTACTGCGTTTCTGCGCGTTCCATGCCGCGTTAAAGCAGATAAACAGCACCATCAACAGGGTCAGCACGGCATGATTGACGTTGAAGATGTATTTCAGCACATAGCCGACGATGATGAGCTGAATGACCGCGCGGGCGATACTCCAAAGAATATCTTTTTCCAGCCCCAGCTTTTCCCGGTAGCTGACCACAATCGCCACCAGCACCAGGACCATCGACAGCGCCAGCGATTCGTTGGTTATGTTATGTTCACCCACGATGAGCCTCCTCCATTTTCCCGCCCTGCGGCCTGAGCGTGATGACATCATCCGCATGGGTAATTTCATTTGAATCATGCGTCACCCACAGCACGGCAATATTCTGCTCCCGAGCGTAGCGATGGATAATGTCATTGACGTTGCGCTTGTTAGCGTCATCCAGCGCGCTGGTGATTTCGTCCAGCAACAGCGCCTTCGGCAAGAATTGCAGGTTACGGATCAGCGAGACGCGCTGCTTTTCCCCTCCCGACAGTTCGGCGATCGATTTGGTCAGCGTCTCCGGCGAAAGCCCGAACCGGGTCAGATCGTCGGTAAACTTTTTCGGATCAGGCGTTTGGTTGCGGATGTGCCAGGGGAAAACCAGATTGTCGTACACCGTGTCGCCAAACAGGGACGGCGTTTGCACGCAGTATGACACCTGCTGGCGATAGCTTTCCGGTGAAAGCGTGGCGATATCTTTTCCTGCAAACAGGATGGTTCCCTCCGTTGGGCTCAGTAGCGAAGCCACGATTTTCAGGAGGGTGCTTTTGCCGCAGCCGGAGGGGCCAGTTATCAGTTTAAATTCGCCCGGAGAGAGACAAAAATCAACGTGCTGAAGGATGGTGTTATCACCCACACGAAAGCCAACATCCCTGATATCCAGAAGATTTTTTTTATTATTCATTCCGATTCCATTAACCGCTGTAATAAGAACAGCCTTTAGCATAATCCTTTCCGCTACGCAGCGCGAATAGCCTTAACCTATAGCAAGTGTTAAACTTTTTGCTCGCTAATTGTCACCTCTATAACTACAGGAAGTCAGCAACATGACACATATCTTTTATGAGTTCTCTTCCCTGAAGCCTGGTGTTCCTGATGTGGAAACATTAATGGAAGTCATCAATTCTTCTGAACTCACGCGTTTTGTCATGGGTGCAGAGGTGGTCGATTTTGTTAAGAAGGCGCTCATCGTTAACACCACAATCGGTAGCTTTAAAAACTGCTATTTTGCATTCGATGATGGAGCGTACTTTCTCGAGTTTGACGGCAAGGGTAAATCCAGACGCTTTACTGAGGTGCCGGACTGGTTCGTTTCCCCCGCGGAATTTGCCCGCTCGCAATGGCTGATTAACCATGATCTGGCCGATGTGAAGGCGACGGCGTTTATTGACGTGCTGATGTCCTATCCGCTTAAAGAGCGCCGGGCGCACTGCAATCTGCTGTTTGGTCTGGATCTGCATAAGGTCAATGTGGTTCCGGCGCCTACAGCCCCTGCCGGAAAAATGGGGAATAAAAACGGAAAAACCACCAAGCCTCGCGTCACGGATCTCGGCTCTTTTGAGCTTTTTACCGCGTTCTTTGCGCGTATGAAAACCGCCGTCAATGCTAATGAATTCCCTACCCTACAGGTGCTGACCGGCCAGGAGGATCTTACAAAAGCGCCGCACAGCTTAAAGCAAGGGATCAGAACCTGGTTTAAGGCGATTACCGGCGATCTGCCGCCGAACAACAAACGTGTCGGGGCGGGCAATGCGGTATTGTTCTGCGCTCCCGTTCGCGAGCAGATCCAGCAGATAGAGGCCATCGGCCTGGAAAAATACTATCAGGGCTTATCAAAAGCCATCGCTGACGCCGGGGATGGGTTTATCACCGACTTCAGCTATACCTGGTCTGAAAAGTAACGTTTTGCGCCCCGCATTCCGAACGGGGCGTTTTATTTCTGCCAGTCCGGTTCCCACCTCTTTACAGGGGCGAAATCCTGTTCGTTAGCCGATATACTTACGTTCAACAAATACGCAGTTTTTCTCGTTACGGCATGCAAAACAGGAGGTTTTTATGCTCATCGTTGTTCCTGTCCTTATATTCGTTGCGCTGGTTATCGTGGGCGCAGGCGTCAAAATTGTCCCGCAGGGTTACCAGTGGACCGTCGAACGCTTCGGTCGCTACACCAATACTCTTCAGCCGGGTTTAAGCCTGATCGTCCCGTTCATGGACAGAATTGGGCGTAAGATCAATATGATGGAGCAGGTGCTGGATATCCCTTCCCAGGAAGTCATCTCCAAGGATAACGCCAACGTCACCATCGATGCGGTGTGCTTTATTCAGGTGATTGATGCGCCGAAAGCGGCCTATGAGGTGAGCAACCTGGAGCTGGCGATCGTCAACCTGACCATGACCAACATCCGTACCGTGCTTGGCTCAATGGAGCTGGACGAAATGCTCTCCCAGCGCGACAGCATAAATACCCGCCTGCTGCACATTGTGGATGAAGCCACCAATCCGTGGGGGATCAAAGTGACACGCATTGAGATCCGCGACGTGCGCCCACCGGCAGAGCTGATTGCTTCCATGAACGCGCAGATGAAGGCCGAGCGTACCAAGCGTGCCTATATTCTTGAAGCCGAAGGGGTGCGTCAGGCTGAAATCCTGAAAGCGGAAGGGGAAAAACAGTCGCAGATCCTGAAAGCCGAGGGCGACCGTCAGTCTGCCTTCCTCCAGGCGGAAGCGCGTGAACGTTCGGCAGAAGCAGAAGCCCGTGCGACGCAAATGGTCTCCGAGGCGATTGCCGCCGGGGATATCCAGGCCGTGAACTACTTCGTCGCGCAAAAATATACCGATGCGCTGAAGGAGATCGGCTCCGCGAACAACAGCAAGGTGGTAATGATGCCGCTGGATGCCAGCAGTCTGATGGGATCTATCGCCGGAATTGCCGAGTTGATCAAAGACGGCGGAAACGAGCGTAAAAAATGATTGAGCTCATCGTTGCACATCCTCATGCGTTCTGGCTAAGCCTTGGCGGCTTACTGCTGGCCGCCGAGATGCTTGGCGGCAACGGTTATCTGCTGTGGAGCGGGGTTGCCGCGGTGATTACCGGGCTGGTCGTCTGGCTGCTGCCTGTCGGCTGGGAGTGGCAGGGCGCGCTGTTTGCCGTGCTGACGCTGCTGGCCGCCTGGCTGTGGTGGCGCTGGCTGAACAAACGGGTGAAGGCGCAGAAGCCGGTCGACGCGCACCTCAACCAGCGTGGGCAGCAGATCGTGGGTAGACGCTTTACGCTTGATAACGCGCTGATCAACGGACGCGGTCATATGCGCGTGGGGGACAGTTCGTGGCCGGTGGTGGCCGACGATGACCTCAGCGCCGGCACGCGGGTTGAGGTCATTGCGGTGGAAGGCATTACCCTGCGGGTTAAAGCCTGTTAGGCGTGGGTTTTACGGTGGCAGCAGCCGGAAAGATTGTCGATAATCGGGCACTCGGCGCTGTCATCTCCCGGGCAGGATTCTGCCAGCTGTAACAGTTGCTCACGCATCGCCTGTAATTCGATGATATGGCGTTCGATCTCCGCCACTTTTTCCAGCGTACGTTTTTTCACGTCGGCACTGTGGCGTTTCGGATCGTTAAACAGGTTAACCAGCTCGCCGCACTCTTCAAGGTTAAATCCTACCTGTCTTGCCTGACGCAGTAACGTCAGTTCATCAAGATGCAGCTGCGTATAGCTGCGGTAGCCGTTCTCACTGCGCAACGGTGGCGTCACCAGCCCTTTTTCCTCATAAAAGCGAATCGCTTTGCTGGTTAAGCCGGTTTTTTTCGCAACATCGCTGATATTCACATTTCCCCCTTGACCTTCCCCTTGATGGAAGGTTTAACCTTCATAACAGTTAGCGAAAAGCAAAGTGAAGGTCAACAATTGACCAGAACATTATACGGGAGTTTTGTTATGTCTCACACTATTGACCTGACACTGGACGGCCTCTCCTGCGGCCACTGTGTCAAACGCGTTAAAGAAAGCCTGGAGCAGCGTCCTGACGTGGAAAGCGCTGAGGTGAGTATCGATCATGCCGCCGTGACCGGCAGCGCCAGCGCCGACGCGCTGATTGATACCATTAAACAGGCCGGTTACGGGGCGGAGTTAAGCCACCCAAAGGCTAAACCGCTGGCAGAGTCATCATCCCCGTCGGAAGCACTGACAGCGGCCACTCCTGAGCTTCCGGTAGCTGATGATATTGATGACAGCCAACAGCTGCTGATCAACGGCATGAGCTGCGCCAGCTGCGTCTCCCGGGTACAAAACGCCTTACAGGCGGTACCGGGCGTCGCACAGGCACGGGTAAACCTGGCGGAGCGTACTGCGCTGGTGATGGGCAGCGCCTCCGCCGCAGAGTTAGTGCAGGCCGTGGAGAAAGCGGGCTACGGGGCGGAGGCCATCGAAGATGATGCCGAGCGCCGCGAGCGCCAGCAGGAAACGGCTGTCGCCACTATGAAGCGTTTCCGCTGGCAGGCGATTGTCGCCCTGCTGGTCGGTATTCCGGTGATGGTGTGGGGCATGATGGGTGACAACATGATGGTCACCGCTGACAACCGCACCCTGTGGCTGGTGATTGGTCTGATTACCCTTGCGGTGATGGTGTTTGCTGGCGGACATTTCTATACCAGCGCCTGGAAGAGCCTGAAAAACCGCACCGCGACGATGGACACGCTGGTCGCGCTCGGTACCGGCGCGGCGTGGCTGTATTCGATGAGCGTGAACGTCTGGCCGCAGTGGTTCCCGATGGAGGCGCGCCATCTCTATTATGAAGCGAGTGCGATGATTATCGGTCTGATTAACTTAGGCCATATGCTCGAAGCCCGCGCGCGTCAGCGCTCGTCGAAAGCGCTGGAAAGATTACTCGATTTAACCCCGCCGACGGCCCGCGTGGTCACGGACGACGGGGAAAAAAGCGTTCCGCTCTCAGAGGTACAGCCGGGAATGACGCTGCGCCTGACCACCGGCGACCGCGTGCCCGTCGACGGTGAAATCACCCAGGGCGATGCCTGGCTGGATGAAGCGATGCTGACCGGCGAGCCGATACCCCAGCAGAAATCTCAGGGCGATGCGGTGCATGCGGGTACGGTGGTACAGGACGGCAGCGTACTGTTCCGCGCCAGCGCGGTCGGGAGCCATACCACGCTGTCACGCATCATTCGCATGGTCCGCCAGGCGCAGAGCAGTAAGCCGGAGATTGGTCAGCTTGCCGATAAAATCTCCGCCATTTTTGTGCCGGTGGTCGTCGGTATTGCCCTGCTGAGCGCGGCGATCTGGTATTTCTTCGGCCCGGCGCCGCAGATTGTCTACACCCTGGTGATCGCCACCACGGTGCTGATCATCGCCTGCCCTTGTGCCCTTGGCCTGGCCACGCCGATGTCGATTATCTCTGGCGTCGGACGCGCCGCCGAATTTGGCGTACTGGTCCGTGATGCTGACGCCCTGCAACGGGCAAGCACGCTGGACACCCTTGTCTTTGATAAAACCGGCACGCTCACCGAGGGCAAACCGCAGGTGGTGGCCGTCAGTACCGTTGGCTGTACGGAGACGGACGCCCTGCGCCTTGCCGCCGCGCTGGAACAAGGTTCCAGCCACCCGCTGGCGCGCGCCATCCTGGAGAAAGCCGGTGATGGCCGTCTGCCGCAGGTCAGCAACTTCCGCACCCTGCGCGGTTTAGGGGTCAGCGGTGAAGCCGAAGGCCATACGCTGCTGCTGGGCAACCAGGCACTGCTGACTGAACACGGCGTTGATACGTCCGCGCTGGACGCAGAGCTAAACGCGCAGGCCTCTCAGGGCGCGACGCCGGTTCTGCTGGCGAGGGATGGTCAGGTGGCGGCGCTGCTGGCCGTGCGCGATCCGTTGCGCCAGGACAGCGTAGATGCCTTACAGCGCCTGCACCGCGCGGGCTATCGTCTGGTGATGCTGACCGGGGACAACACGACCACCGCCAACGCCATTGCGAAAGAAGCCGGTATTGATGAGGTGATCGCGGGCGTGCTGCCGGACGGCAAAGCGGACGCCATCAAGAACCTGCAAAGTCAGGGTCGCCAGGTGGCGATGGTGGGCGACGGCATCAACGACGCCCCGGCGCTGGCGCAGGCTGACGTAGGCATTGCGATGGGCGGCGGGAGCGATGTCGCCATTGAAACCGCGGCGATCACCCTGATGCGCCACAGCCTGATGGGGGTGGCGGATGCGCTGGCGATTTCGAAAGCCACGTTGCGCAACATGAAGCAGAACCTGCTGGGGGCCTTCGTCTATAACTCGCTCGGCATTCCGATTGCCGCCGGGATTTTGTGGCCGCTGACCGGCACCCTGCTGAACCCGGTTGTTGCGGGTGCGGCGATGGCGCTCTCGTCAATTACCGTGGTAAGCAACGCTAACCGTCTGCTGCGGTTTAAACCGAAGGATTGAACCTTGTACCCGTACGCGCTAGCATGAACCTTTCCGATCATGGAGCGCGTATGGGTCTGTTTAATCGTCTAAAAACATCGTTTCGCGCCCTTTTTCCCCGCCATTATGCCTGGCCCGGTATGGATATTTCGCTTCCGGGCGGGCAGCATCTGCACCTGGTGGGAAGCATTCATATGGGCACGCAGGACATGTCCCCCCTGCCCTCCGGCCTGATTAAACTGCTGAAGCGCGCCGACGCGCTGATCGTCGAAGCCGACATCTCCGGCCATGAATCGCCGTTTGCCGGGCTGGAAAGAGATCGCCCCCTGGCGGAACGTCTTAACGAGACGCAGCTGGCTAAGCTTACCCGTCTTGCGGATGAGACCGGCGTCTCGCTCTCAATGCTCGACACTCTGCCCCTGTGGCAAATTGCCATGGTGCTACAGGCCACCCAGGCGCAGCGCCTGGGGCTGCGCGGCGATTACGGTATCGATTATCAACTGCTGAATGCGGCAAGGGCGCGCAACCTGTCCGTCATTGAACTGGAAGGCACGGACAGCCAGATTGCGCTTCTTCGCCAGCTTCCCGATGACGGCCTGATGCTGCTGGATGATACCCTGACCCACTGGCACACCAACGCGCGTCTGCTGCAAACGATGATTGGCTGGTGGCTGGATGCGCCGCCCGCAGACGGTAAGCTGGCGTTACCGTCGACGTTCAGTGAATCGTTGTATGATGTGCTGATGAACGCGCGCAACCAGGCGTGGCGGGAGACACTATATGCCCTGCCTGCCGGTCGTTATGTTGTCGCGGTTGGCGCGTTGCATTTGTACGGAGAAGGGAATTTGCCGTCGCTGCTGAAATAAAAAAATGGCCAATATCTCTATTGGCCCGTCAAAGAGGAATTTCATCGTTTTTATTATACCGAAGTGACCTTCGGCTACGCCGATTGTCGCTCAAAGTAACCATCACTGCCAATACTATTGCGCAAGATGGTGCTATTTTTTAGACAAACGTCAGGCGTATGCTGCTGGTATGAATCGTCTGTCGTAAGAAGGATAGCCATGACTCCCGCCGTTAAATTACTCGAAAAAAACAAAATTTCTTTCCGGATCCACACCTACGATCACGATCCGAACGAAACCAACTTTGGTGATGAAGTGGTGCGCAAGCTGGGGCTGAACGCGGACCAGGTCTACAAAACGCTGCTGGTCGCGGTGAACGGCGATATGAAGCACCTCGCCGTGGCAGTGACGCCCGTCGCCGGACAGCTTGATCTGAAGAAAGTGGCCAAAGCGCTGGGAGCGAAAAAGGTCGATATGGCTGACCCGATGGTTGCGCAACGCACAACGGGTTATCTGGTCGGCGGGATCAGCCCGCTCGGCCAGAAAAAGCGTCTGCCGACGCTGATCGATGCGCCTTCGCAGGAATTTGAGACGATCTATATTTCTGGCGGCAAGCGCGGGCTGGATATCGAACTGGCCGCAGGCGATCTGGCGAAAATGCTGGACGCGAAATTTGCGGATATTGCGCGCCGGGATTGAGAAAATTGCCCGGTGGCGCTGCGCTTACCGGGCCTACGATTCGAATGTAGGCCGGGTAAGGCGAAGCCGCCACCCGGCAAAAAAACGCACTACTGCCAGCTCACCTCGCCTTTCGGCTCATACATGTTCACGTCAATCGGTGAATTTTGCTGGATAAACTGCTTCAACACTTCCGCATCAATAAACCCGGTATTTACATAGCCCGGTTTGTTATCGATATGCGGATAGCCGTCGCCGCCGGTGGCGTTAAAGCTTAACGTTGCCAGGCGGTAGGTTTTCGCCGGATCAACCGGTTCGCCTTTGATTTTGAGATCGTTAAGCTTGCCGTCCTTCGCGACGAAGCTGACGTTAGCAAACTGCGGATACGCCCCGGAATCCGGCTTCATCTGCGCCACGGCGGTCAGGTAGTCAATCACCTCCTTCCCGCTCATGTCCGCATAGACCACCACGTTGCCAAACGGCTGCACTTTGAGCACGTCTTTATAGGTGATGTCTCCGCCTTCAATGGAATCACGAATACCGCCGCCGCTCATCACGCCGAAATCCGCATTCGTGCGCGCCATCTGCGCGGCCAGCACCAGACGCCCCATGTTGGTCTGTACGAAGCGGACTTTGCTGCGGTCCCCTTCCAGTCGTCCGTTAAGCGTGCCAATCTTCACGTCCAGCTGCGCTTTCCCTTTGCTCTGGAACGGCGTCAGCAGAGAGAGCATCTGCTGGTTTTCAGCGATCTCTGGCGTGTAGAGTACGCGCTCGCTTTTGCCATCCGGGTAGGTCACTTTCTTCTTCAGGTTGACCGGGATGAGCTGATAGTGCACCAGCTTCATTTCGCCGTTACGGAATTCGAAATCCGCGCGGCCAACGTATTTACCCCACTCGTGGGCCTGTACAATCCAGATCCCATTCTGACGATCAGGCGCGCACGGCGTGCCGGGCACATAATCTACCTGCTTTTTATTCTCAGAGGCCATGCAGACCGGATCCTGCGAATGACCGCCCACAATCATCGCCAGCGAGCCCGCTGGAAGGCTGCGCGCCATCTCCACGTCGCCCGGCGCGTTAGAGCCGTGCTGACCGTTATCGTAATGCCCCATGTGGGTGGTCGCGATAATCACATCCGGTTTTTCATTCTGCTGCAACTCCTGGATCACCAGCTTCGCTTCGTCCGCCGGTTTACGGAATTCGATGTCGGTGAAAAATTCAGGGTTGCCAATTTTGGCCGTATCGTCGGTGGTTAAGCCGATGACAGCGATCTTCAGATCCTGACGCTTAAACAGCGCCCACGGTTTAAACAGGCGCTCGCCGGTGCTTTTCTGATAAATATTGGCGGAAAGGAACGGGAATTTGGACCACTTCTCTTGCTGGCGCAACACGCTCAGCGGATTATCAAACTCGTGGTTTCCGACCGCCATCGCGTCGTAACCAATTAAATTCATGCCGCGGAAATCAGGCTCGGCATCCTGTAAATCAGATTCCGGCACCCCGGTATTAATATCCCCGCCCGACAGCAGCAGGACGCTGCCGCCCTGGGCCGCGACCTCTTTACGAATGCCGTCCACCAGCGTTTTTTGCGCCGCCAGGCCATATTCACCGTATTCGCTGCGCCAGAAATGGCCGTGATGATCGTTAGTATGCAGAATGGTAATTTTATAGGTTTTATCTTTTTCATACGCCTGCGCGGGCAGGCTTGTCAGCCCCCATGCGGCGATGAGCGCCAGCGCGACGCCACGCTTCATTAACTTCATCTTCTCTCTCCCTGACCCATAGACAAACGCAAAAATTACAGTGACTCACAAGAATAGACAAATAAGTTTTCAGAATTGCGACTTTCTTCAAATGTCACGGACGGGTATGTTAGTCGGATAATAATTACTCCCTGCATCTCTAATAACAAATCGACGTGGTATTTATGGCAATCAGTGAATCAACCCAGCCCGTCCAGGGCGCTCCGGCGTCGCCGCCGAAATCGCGCACTTCCTTTAAAGTATTAGGCGCAATCAGTCTCTCTCATCTGCTCAACGACATGATCCAGTCGCTGATTCTGGCGATCTACCCGCTGTTGCAGTCTGAGTTCTCATTAACCTTCGTGCAGATCGGGATGATCACCCTGACCTTCCAGCTGGCCTCTTCGCTGCTACAGCCGGTGGTGGGCTACTGGACGGACAAATACCCGATGCCATGGTCGCTGCCCATTGGCATGTGCTTCACCCTGAGCGGGCTGGTGCTGCTGGCCATGGCGGGCAGCTTTGAGGCGGTACTGGTTGCCGCGGCGCTGGTGGGAACCGGTTCATCGGTGTTCCATCCGGAATCGTCCCGCGTGGCACGTATGGCCTCCGGCGGACGTCACGGGCTGGCGCAGTCTCTGTTCCAGGTGGGGGGTAACTTTGGTAGCTCCCTCGGTCCTCTGCTGGCGGCGGTAATTATCGCGCCTTACGGCAAAGGCAACGTGGCGTGGTTTGTGCTGGCCGCGCTGCTGGCGATTGTCGTCCTGGCGCAAATCAGCCGCTGGTATGCCGCGCAGCATCGCGTAAATAAGGGAAAACCTGCCGCGAAGATAACCAATCCCCTTCCGCGCAATAAGGTGATCCTTGCCGTCAGCGTGCTGCTGGTGCTGATTTTCTCGAAATATTTCTATATGGCGAGCATTAGCAGCTATTACACCTTCTATCTGATGCAAAAATTCGGATTATCAGTACAAAACGCCCAGTTCCACCTCTTTGCCTTCCTGTTTGCGGTGGCGGCAGGCACGGTGATAGGCGGCCCTGTGGGGGATAAAATTGGACGTAAATATGTGATTTGGGGCTCTATACTCGGCGTCGCGCCGTTTACGCTTGTTTTACCGTACGCAACGCTGGAATGGACCGGAATATTGACGGTGATTATTGGTTTTATTCTCGCATCGGCATTTTCAGCCATCCTGGTCTATGCGCAGGAGCTGCTGCCGGGACGTATCGGTATGGTTTCCGGTCTCTTTTTCGGTTTTGCCTTTGGCATGGGCGGCCTTGGCGCAGCCGTGTTGGGGATGGTTGCAGACCACACCAGCATCTTCCTGGTCTATAAAATCTGCGCTTTCCTGCCACTTCTGGGGATGTTGACCATATTCCTGCCTGACAATCGTCATAAAGCGTGACTTCACGGCTGCCAAAGTTAAACTTTGGCAGCCGGATAACCTGATGCCATAAGGCTTTCCTCTCCCTCCCCTCAGCAAATTTATCAAAATCTGCCTTTTTTCATGCTTATTGCCTTTTTATTGTGATTTCAACAATTATTCATAAACATAAGCGTAAAAATTGTCATAAACTATTAATCGGCTTTTTGGTATTTGCACCAAAAATGGATCACCCATCGCGAAAGGAGACGGAATGCACCACGCCACACCGCTTATCACCACCATTGTTGGTGGACTTGTGCTCGCTTTTATTCTCGGCATGATTGCCAATAAATTGCGTATTTCGCCCCTGGTAGGCTATTTGCTGGCGGGCGTGCTGGCAGGGCCCTTTACGCCGGGTTTTGTCGCAGATACCAAACTGGCGCCTGAGCTGGCGGAATTGGGCGTGATCCTGCTGATGTTTGGCGTCGGACTGCATTTTTCCCTGAAGGATCTGATGGCGGTAAAGTCGATCGCCATACCGGGAGCGATCGCCCAGATAGGGGTGGCGACGCTGCTGGGCATGGCGCTTTCGGCGGTGCTGGGCTGGTCAATCATGACCGGTATCGTATTTGGGCTGTGTCTTTCAACCGCCAGTACCGTGGTGCTGCTGCGCGCGCTTGAAGAGAGACAGCTGATAGACAGCCAGCGCGGACAAATCGCGATAGGCTGGCTGATTGTTGAAGATCTGGTAATGGTGTTGACGCTGGTTCTGCTGCCTGCCGTTGCCGGGATGATGGAAAAAGAGAATATCGGCTTCGCCTCGCTGGCGCTGGATATGAGCATTACCATCGGTAAAGTCGTGGCGTTTATCGCCATCATGATGCTGGTGGGCCGCCGTCTGGTGCCGTGGATCATGTCCCGCAGCGCCGCCACGGGCTCGCGTGAACTGTTCACGCTTTCGGTCCTTGCGCTGGCGCTGGGCATTGCCTTTGGCGCCGTCGAGCTGTTTGACGTTTCCTTTGCGCTGGGCGCGTTCTTCGCCGGGATGGTGCTGAACGAGTCCGAGCTGAGCCACCGTGCCGCGCACGATACCCTGCCGCTACGTGATGCATTCGCGGTGCTGTTCTTTGTCTCCGTCGGGATGCTGTTCGACCCGCTGATCCTCATTCAGCAGCCGCTGGCCGTGCTGGGTACGCTGGCAATCATCATCTTTGGTAAGTCCGTTGCCGCCTTCTTCCTGGTACGGATGTTCGGTCACTCGCCGCGCACGGCGCTGACCATCGCCGCCAGCCTGGCGCAGATTGGCGAGTTCGCCTTTATTCTTGCCGGTCTGGGGATGGCCCTGAACCTGCTGCCACAGGCGGGGCAAAATCTGGTGCTGGCGGGGGCGATCCTCTCCATCATGCTAAACCCGGTATTGTTTGCCCTGCTGGAGAAATATCTCGAGAAGACCGAAACCCTCGAAGAGCAAACCCTGGAAGAAGCGATTGAGGAGGAGAAACAGATCCCCGTAGATATCTGCAACCACGCGCTGCTGGTCGGTTTTGGCCGCGTCGGCAGCCTGCTCGGTGAGAAGCTGATGGCCCAGGGGATCCCCCTGGTAGTGATTGAAACCTCCCGCACTCGCGTCGACGAGCTTCGCGAGCGCGGCATCCGCGCGGTGCTGGGCAACGCGGCTAACGAAGAGATTATGAATCTGGCGCATCTGGACTGCGCTCGCTGGCTGCTGCTCACTATCCCGAACGGTTACGAGGCTGGCGAGATTGTCGCCACAGCCCGTGAAAAATGCCCACATATCGAAATCATTGCCCGCGCCCATTATGATGACGAAGTGGAGTACATCACCGAGCGCGGCGCGAATCAGGTGGTGATGGGTGAGCGTGAGATTGCGAATACGATGCTGACAATGCTGACAAAACCGCCAGTTGAAGAGGCGGTGACGGGGTAAGTTTTGTGCGGTCTGATGCCCTCACCCTGGCCCTCTCCCACAGGGAGAGGGAACAAACACTAAAAACGGCAACCACAGGTTGCCGTTTTGCTTTTACCTGTCCCAATACGCCTCTTCGAGGCTGTCTTCCCGTTCCGGCAGCCCCCGCGTTAAGCGCGGTGAATGCTGGTTCAGCACCTGATAACTCACGCGGTTCGCGTACTTGCACACCTGCGCCAGCGAGGAGTAGGTCAGCCAGTTGAAGGTGTGCTTGCTGGAATTCGGCACATTGGTTTTGTGGTAGGCGTTGGCGGTGATGTCGTGCAGCAGCGCGGCCAGCGCGCCGTCGCCCGCGCCGTTGGTGTTCATGATCTTCTCGGGGCCACCCATATACGGTGCGATGTGGGAGAAGATACGCAGCGGGTTGATGCAGTCTTTATGACGCATGGCGCGGCTGAACTCGTACTGGTTAAATTCGGCGATTGCGCCCGGCAGCAGCGGGTGCTGGGTTTTCCGCTTGCTCTCTTCTTCCGTGAAGCCCGCCATATACAGCCCGACCGGCCCGGCGGTGCAGAGCACCAGATCTACCCAGTCCAGCGCCTTATCAGACGCCAGCAGCGGATCGCTTTCGCCGGTCAGCGCTTCGGCTTCTTCTTCATTCATCGCCAGAATCGAGACGTGTTCTTTCAGGAAGGCCTGCCACCACTCCGGGTTGTCGGCAATGACGAATTTGGTGCCCAGCGTCAGAACCACAGGCACGTTGTATTTCTTCGCGTACTCAATTGCCTTCATGGTTGCGTCCGGCATTGGTTCGCCCGGCTTGCAGCGCACCAGATAGGAGGTCAGTACCAGCGCAGACGCGCCCGCGATCACCTCTTCCGGGATACTTTCAGCGCGCAGCTTGTTCATATGGCCGGGGCTGATGGCAAAGGTACGCTCGCCGGAATCGCTTATCAGCGTAAAG
Organism: Enterobacter cloacae complex sp. P18RS; assembly: GCF_014982105.1. Lineage (NCBI taxonomy): Bacteria > Pseudomonadati > Pseudomonadota > Gammaproteobacteria > Enterobacterales > Enterobacteriaceae > Enterobacter > Enterobacter cloacae complex sp. P18RS. The sequence continues at coordinate 269,304 of NZ_JADCKV010000011.1, forward strand.
CAGCGGCCAATCGGCCCGTCAACGCCCTGCAAATAGTTCAGATCGGTGCGGCTGGAGGTATTGCACAGGTAGCGGTAGGCATAGCCACCGATTTCGATATTGCTGCACATCACGCCAAGCAGCACCGAGCGGTCGTCTGCCAGTACGGAGTAGTTGTGCATGGTGTTGCCGATGGTGCCGCCGGCAAACTGGTGGGTGATAAGATTTTCGCGCACCAGCTCCTGATACAGCGCTTCAGCAACGTCATCCTCAATCACCAGCGAGTGCCCGGCGCTCAGACCGTAACGTGCGACAAACGCATCATCCACTTTGGCTTCAATGTCCACCAGCGTCTGATCGATACCGACCACCCAGGCAGCGCTGGTTTCGCTTTCCTGCTGAATTTGCTGTAACAGCGGATCGCGGGCATCGACGGGGAAATAGTGTTTGGACTTACGTTTACCGGGAAATTTCATGGTCTGAACTGTGCAAAGAATACGGGCCGGGAATGGTAGCACAAACCCGGCCCGTAACGCGATCAGCGGCGGGTGGTGACCAGTGAGACCATCATGTCGATGTGTTCAGGAGAGTCGTTAAGCGCAGGAATGTATTCGTATTTCGTTCCGCCTGCCTCCATAAAGAACTCTTTGTTCTGGACAGCAATCTCTTCCAGCGTTTCCAGACAGTCCGCCGAGAAGCCCGGCGACATCACCTGAATGTGCTTCACGCCCTTCTCGCCCAGCATCTTAAGCGTTTCATCAGTATACGGGGTGAGCCACGGTTCACGGCCGAAGCGCGACTGGAAGGTCATCATCACCTTCTCAGGCGGCAGGCCGAGGGCGGAGACCAGCTCGCGGGTGGTATCGCGGCAACGCTGGGGGTAATCATCCCCTTCGTTCGCGAAACGCTGCGGAATACCGTGATAGGAGAGCAGCAGCAGATCCGGCTCGCCGTGTTTTTCAAACGACGCGCGCGCGCTGCTGGCAAGCGCCTGAATGTACAGCTCGTTATCGGCGTAGTCGCGGATAAAGGTGATACCCGGTATACGGCGGCGGGTCGCCAGAATGCGCGCCAGTTCGTCCCAGACGGCAGCTACCGTGGAGCACGAATACTGCGGATAAAGGGCCAGCACCACAATGTGTTCAACGCCCTGCGCCAGCAGAGAGTCGACGGCGCTTTCCAGGGACGGCTTACCGTAGCTCATGCCGAGCGCAACGGGCATGTCCGGCAGGCGGGCGGCCAGCGCCTTCTCCTGACGACGGCTGTACACCATCAGCGGCGAGCCCTCTTCCATCCACACGGACTGATAGAGCTTTGCCACACGCGGGGAACGAATCGGCAGAATGACGCCACGCAGCAGTGGCCACCACAGCAGTCTAGGGGTATCCACGACGCGCGTGTCGCTTAAAAATTGTCGCAGGTAGCGTTTGACCGCCGCTGGAGTAGGTGCTTCTGGGGTGCCCAGATTGGCAAGCAGGATGCCGGTTTTCGCCTGACTCATTCACGCCTCTTAACCATTTGATAGGCTGTCAATTGTAGCGGAAATGCGTTTAAACGAAACCCATTGCTGTAATAGGTAAGATGAGAATTTTTCTCACCCGGGGCTCCGGGTGAGAGAGGTGCGCTTAGCCGAGGATTTTTTCCAGCTCTGCACGTACGTCAGCCACGGCTTTAGTGCCGTCCACTTTCGCGTATTTGGTGTTACCCGCCTGCGCTTCTTTGGTGTAGTAGCCGATCAGCGGTGCGGTCATCTGATGGTATTCCACCAGGCGTTTACGCACGGTTTCTTCCTGATCGTCTTTACGGGTGGTCAGCTCTTCGCCGGTCACGTCGTCTTTGCCTTCAACCTTAGGTGGGTTGAATTTGATGTGGTAAACGCGGCCAGAAGCAGCGTGTACGCGACGGCCAACGATACGGTCAACGATCAGCTCGTCTGGTACGTCGAACTCCAGCACGTAATCCACGTTGATGCCCGCTTCTTTCATGGCGTCAGCCTGAGGAATGGTGCGCGGGAAGCCGTCCAGCAGGAAACCGTTACGGCAGTCTTCCTGAGCAATGCGCTCTTTAACCAGCGCGATAACCAGTTCGTCGGTCACCAGTTTGCCTGCGTCCATGATGTCTTTCGCTTGTTTACCCAGCTCGGAGCCAGATTTAACAGCGGCGCGCAGCATGTCACCGGTGGAGATTTGCGGAATACCGTATTTCTCCATGATGAACTGAGCCTGAGTTCCTTTACCCGCGCCCGGAGCGCCAAGCAGAATAATACGCATTGCGAAAATCCCCTCAAAAGTCGATTCAATTTTTCAAAAAGCGCTAAACAATACCACCAGAACGGGTATGGCTCAAGGAAGGCGGGAAGGCTGAAACGGTTAACGGGGGGAGATAATTTGGCTTCGTGCGGTCTGGTGCCCTCACCCTAACCCTCTCCCACAGGGAGAGGGAACTCTTTCACCCTCTCCCTGTGGAAGAGGGCCGGGGTGAGGGAAGATTACGCCAGCAGCAGCGCATTCACACGTTTAATGAACAGGTTAGGATCTTCCAGCGTACCGCGCTCGGCCAGCAGGGACTGATCCAGCAGCAGTTCAACCCACTCCGCAAAGCGGGCGTCGTCCTGGGTATCCGCCGCGCGTTTCACCAGCGGGTGATCCGGATTAAGCTCAAAGATATATTTCACATCCGGCACGGCCTGGCCCGCCGCAGCGAACAGTTTCGCCATCTGGGTACTCATTTCGTCCGCATCGGTGGTGACAATGGCTGGCGTATCGGTCAGACGGTGCGTGAAGCGCACCTCTTTCACGCGGTCGCCCAGCAGCGTTTTAACGCGCTCAACGAACGGCTCCAGCGCCTTCTCGGCTTCTTTCGCGCTCTCGTCCACTTCATCCGCCAGCTTATCGATAGACTCGTCGGCTTTGGCAACGGACTGGAAGGATTTACCGTCGAACTCGGTCAGGTAGTTCATCATCCACTCGTCGATGCGGTCAGACAGCAGCAGCACTTCGATGCCTTTCTTACGCAGCAGTTCCAGATGCGGGCTGCTCTTCGCTGCCGCATAGCTGTCGGCGGTGATGTAGTAGATCTTCTCCTGCCCTTCTTTCATGCGGGAGACGTACTCTTCCAGCGACACGGTCTGGGCGGAGGAGTCGTTGTGCGTAGAGGCGAAGCGCAGCAGTTTAGCGATAGCTTCCACGTTCGCAGTATCTTCCGCCGGACCTTCTTTCAGCACCAGGCCAAACTGTTTCCAGAAGGTCTGGTATTTTTCCGCATCGTCCTTCGCCAGTTTTTCCAGCATCTGCAACGCACGTTTGGTCAGGGCGTTGCGCAGGTTACGGGTGACGGTGCTGTCCTGAAGAATTTCACGGGAGACGTTCAGCGGCAGATCGTTGGAGTCTATCAGGCCACGCACAAAGCGCAGGTAGTTCGGCATGAACTGCTCGGCGTCGTCCATGATGAAGACGCGCTGCACGTACAGCTTCAGGCCGTGCTTGTGATCGCGGTTCCACATGTCCCACGGCGCCTGCGCCGGGATGTACAGCAGGCTGGTGTACTCCTGCTTCCCTTCAACACGGTTGTGGCTCCAGGTCAGCGGATCGGTGAAGTCGTGGGCGATGTGCTTGTAAAACTCGTTGTACTCGTCGTCTTTAATTTCAGCTTTATTACGCGTCCACAGCGCCTGCGCCTTGTTGATTTTCTGCCAGGAAACCACGGTTTCGCCGTCTTTCTCTTCCTGTTTTTCAATCTCTACCGGCAGCGCGATATGGTCGGAATATTTGCTGATAATGGAGCGTACGCGCCAGTCGTTCAGGAAATCGTCTTCGCCTTCACGCAGGTGCAGGGTGATTTCGGTGCCGCGATCCGCTTTGGTGATGTCATCAACGGTGTATTCACCTTCACCTTTAGACTCCCACAGCACGCCGTTCTCGACGCTGTCGCCCGCGGCGCGGGTGCGCACGGTGACTTTGTCCGCCACGATGAACGCCGAGTAGAAGCCTACGCCGAACTGACCGATCAGCTGGCTGTCTTTCGCCTGGTCAGAGCCCATGGACTCAAGGAACGCTTTGGTGCCGGATTTGGCGATGGTTCCGAGGTGGTCAATCACCTCGTCGCGGTTCATCCCGATGCCGTTATCGGCGATGGTCAGGGTGCGGTTCTCTTTATTAAACGAGACGCGCACGCGCAGCTCGCCGTCGCCTTCATACAGATCCGGGTTAGACAGCGCGCGGAAGCGCAGCTTGTCCGCCGCATCAGAGGCGTTGGAAATCAGCTCACGCAGGAAGATTTCTTTGTTGGAATACAGGGAATGGATCATCAGGTGCAGAAGCTGTTTTACTTCTGACTGGAAACCACGGGTTTCTTGTCCTTTCATCTAAGTCGACCTCAACAATGCCATTTAATGGGGTTGTAAAACGTTGAGTGAGAGATGGGGATAAGGGGAGGAATTTTCAAGCGGAGGCCGCGCGCGCAGCCTCCGTTTGGTCAGAAAATAATCTTGTGACGTCCGGCCAGCGAGTGTGACAGCGTGGTGCCGTCGACCATCTCCAGCTCACCGCCGACCGGCACGCCGTGGGCGATGCGGCTGGCGTCAACGCCGTACTGCGCGCACAGCTCGGCGATGTAGTTGGCGGTTGCCTCCCCTTCCACCGTCGGGTTGGTGGCGAGGATCACCTCTTTGATGGTTTCCGACTCCAGGCGCTGCTCCAGGCGATCGAGACCGATATCGTCCGGGCCGATGCCATCCAGCGGGGAGAGATGCCCCATCAGCACGAAATAGCGGCCGGAAAACTGCCCGGTTTGTTCGATGGCGTAGATGTCCGCCGGACTCTCCACCACGCAAATCTGACCGTTTTCCTGACGACGCGGGTTCGTGCAGATGTTACATACGTCCTGCTCGGTAAAGGTCCGGCAATCCGCACAGTGGCCAATTTCTGACATGGCGCGGGTCAGAGCCTGCGCCAGGCGCATCCCGCCGCTGCGGTCGCGCTGCAATAGCGTAAACGCCATACGCTGCGCCGACTTCGGGCCAACGCCCGGCAGGCAGCGCAGTGCTTCCATTAACTGCGTGAGCAGCGGACTGGTTTGCATCAGAATGGCATCTTAAAGCCCGGCGGCAGTTGCATACCGCTGGAAACAGAGGCCATTTTCTCTTTCTGGGTTTCGTCGATACGGCGAGCGGCATCGTTAAACGCGGCTGCAACCAGATCTTCCAGCATCTCTTTGTCGTCTTCGAGCAGGCTCGGGTCGATTTCAACGCGACGGCAGTTATGCGCACCGTTGATGGTCACCTTGACCAGACCGGCACCGGATTCACCCGTGACTTCCAGCTGAGCGATCTCTTCCTGCATCTTCTGCATTTTTTCCTGCATCTGCTGAGCCTGCTTCATCAGGCCACCCAGACCGCCTTTTCCACCAAACATAGGCTTCTCTCTTCTTTCACGTTAAGGATTACAACCGTAAGTCAGACTCACGATCAAATGGGGCGAATACTCTCTTCATCCAGATCGGCGTCGAAGAACCGACGCAGGGTCTGGATGTTGTTATCCGCAATTATCGCCTCGCGCGCCTGCGCGAGCTTCTCTTCATAAATGGCCTGACGCCACTCGAGCGGCGTTTTCACCGCCGGATTATCATCTTCAATGATAGTCAATTCAACCGGTACACCCTGTAATGCGGTAAGCGCCTCGGCCAGCGCCTTTTGCGCGCCAGGGGAGTTGAGGTGCCGCTGGCCAGGGCGCAGGTGCAGACGCACCTGATTACCGTCCTGCTCTTTCCAGGCGTTCAGCGCGACCTGCTCCACCAGCTTCGGCAGTTGCAGTTTGCTGACCTCGGCGGCCCAGGCATCGCGCTCAATGGATTCTTCCGCGAGCTTCGCGGACAGCTCCGGCGTTTTTTCATGCTCCAGCGCCTTTTTCAGCGCTTTTGGCGTGGCGACCACTTCCTTGACCGTTTCAACAACGGTGGTCGCCTTCCAGCGGTATGCCTCTTCTTTCGCCGGGGCTTTTTGCTCGAGCGCGGACGGTGCCGGACGCGACTGCACGCGCTCCGTTACCGAGGCCAGTCGTTCAAGCGCGGCGTTGTTCACCGGCCGCGCTCTTGCAGGCGCTGCCGGTTCACTCTTTTTTGGTTTGGTTGCTCCCTGCGCACGTTGCAACTGGCTTCGTGCGGCAAGCACCGAACTGGTGGCATCCGACAGCGGCACGTTTTGCGGCGGCGGCGATGCCGGTTGCGGTGGCACCTGCTGCGGTGACATTACCGCGGTCGGCGCAACCGGCGCAAAGGACTGCCGGGGCGTTTCCGGCTCCGGCAATGGCTTGCGCGGATGGAAGGCCAGCGCGCGCAGCAGCGTCATTTCAACGCCCATCCGGCGATCCGGTGCAAACGGCAGCTCTTTGCGGCCAATCAGCAGCGTCTGATAATAAAGCTGAACGTCAGCCGGCGGCACGGTGCGCGCAAGTTCACGCATCCGCTGTTCAATGGTCGCCATGTCCGCGCCAATGGCCGACGGAGACAGTTGCAGCATCGCCACGCGGTGCAGCAGGCTGAGCATCTCGACCAGCAGCGCTTCCCACTCAATGCCACGGGCAGCGGCGTCGTTGACGAGGGTCATTACCCGCTCACCGTTGGCGGCAATCATCGCTTCAATAAGCGACAGCGCCTGATCGTCATCCAGCGTGCCGAGCATAGTGCTGACCGCGTCGGTGGAGAGTTTACCGTCACCGCTGGCAATCGCCTGATCGGTCAGGCTCAACGCATCGCGCAGGCTGCCGTCCGCGGCACGGGCCAGCAGTTGCAGCGCACGTGGCTCGTGGACAATGTTCTCTTCATCGAGGATATGCTCAAGCTGAGCGCGGATCTGCTCAACGTCGAGCGCCTTCAGATGGAATTGCAGGCAGCGCGAGAGGATCGTGACCGGCAGCTTTTGCGGATCGGTGGTCGCCAGCAGGAATTTGACATGCGCAGGCGGCTCTTCCAGCGTTTTCAGCAGGGCGTTGAAGCTGTGGCGCGACAGCATGTGCACTTCATCGATCAGATAGACCTTGAAGCGGCCACGCGCCGGGGCGTACTGCACGTTGTCGAGCAGATCGCGGGTGTCTTCCACTTTGGTGCGCGAGGCGGCGTCGATCTCAATCAGATCGACAAAACGCCCCTGCTCGATCTCACGACAGTTGTCGCACACGCCGCACGGGGTGGCGGTGATCCCGGTTTCGCAGTTCAGACCTTTTGCCAGCAGACGGGCAATAGAGGTTTTACCGACGCCGCGGGTGCCGGAAAAAAGATAGGCGTGATGGATGCGACCTAGCGACAAGCCGTTCGCCAGGGCCGTCAGCACATGTTCCTGACCGACAACGTCAGCAAAGGTTTGTGGTCGCCATTTACGGGCTAACACCTGATAACTCATGGGCAGGCTCTGCAACGCTGGAAGGTGAATTAATGGAGGGGAATGCTATCACAACCTCACCCATTGAGCGAGGTTGTGAGATACGGGATTAATGTCCCGGGAATGGCACCAGGCTGTAGCTGGTAATACCCTGTTTTTCCAGGCGCTGCTCGCCGCCGAGATCGAACAGGTTGATGATGAATGCCGCGTCGGTCACTTCCCCGCCCAGACGACGGATCAGCTTCACGGTCGCTTCGATGGTGCCGCCGGTTGCCAGCAGATCGTCCACCACCAGCACTTTGTCGCCTGGCTTGATGGCATCAACGTGAATTTCCAGCTGATCGGTGCCGTATTCCAGCTCATAGCTCTCAGCAATGGTTTCACGCGGCAGTTTGCGCGGCTTACGCACCGGCACAAAACCCACGCCCATCGCCAGCGCAACCGGTGCGCCAAACAGGAAGCCACGGGCTTCAGTACCTACTACTTTGGTGATCCCGGCGTTTTTATAACGCTCAACCAGCAGTTCAATGCTGAGGGCGTACGCTTTCGGGTCTTCCAGCAAGCTGGTGACATCGCGGAAAAGAATGCCAGGTTTTGGATAGTCCTGGATACTTTTGATGCTATTTTTCAGATATTCAAGCTGCTGTGCAGTTGCGGTCATCGGTTTGTGCCTAAATGAAACAGTGTTACTCACGGCGCGCGACGAGTCGGTCAAAGTAACAGTTGTTTAACCTTTGACCAGGCGCACCTGTGCTCGAAAACGGTCGAATTTACTGGCTGTGCGCCATAATTGCAACCGCCATGATGAGGCTTCAGTGCTTTTGTTGCTTTTCATCAACCACGGGGATCCGCCACATAAAGATCAGCAGGCAAACCAGGATCGCCAGCAGCAGAATGCGCACCCACATCATTTTCACCAGCCATAACGAGACGGCGAAGGTGATCAGGATGAAGGCAATGGCGCGCGGCTTGGCCCCGGGCGGCATGGCCCGGTGTTTTTGCCAGTGCCGCAGGTAGCCGCCAAACCACGAGCGGTACAGAAGCCAGTGGTGAAAACGCGGCGACGAGCGGGCGAAGCACCAGGCGGCCAACAGGATAAACGGGGTGGTCGGCAGCAAGGGTAAAACCACACCCAGCGTGCCCAGCACTACCGCGAGCCAGCCAATGATGATTAAAATAGTACGCTGCATAATGCGAATCGTTATCAAACTGAACGGCTACTTTACCACTGGAGAGCGCCTTGAAAACAGCACTGCTTCTTGAGAGGCTGCAAAATCAGCTGATCGCGCTGCGGGCGCAGGCCACGCCGTTGATGGGCCACGCCACGCTGAAACCGCGCTTTGACCGACAGCTCTTCCGCACCCGCAGCACCGTCATTGAGGATTATCTTGCTGAAGCGCAGACCAATCTCGACGAGCTTCGTCACGCGGTTGAGAGTGAACAGCAGGAACAGGTCGCGTGGCTTGCGGAGCATCTTACCGAGCAGATCACCGCCCTGCACCGCGAAATCGCCGCCTGGCCGTTACGGGCGTGGGACAGCGCCTCGCCGGGGCTCGGTAAATGGCAGCGCAAGCGGCTGGAGAACCAGGAGTTTGAGCGCCGTCTGTTTGAGATGAAGCGCGAGCGCGAAGCCCGCCTGAACACCAGCGAAACGCTGGAAGAGCAGCAGTTATTAATGCGTGAAATCAGCGCGCTGGAAGGCCGCATCGTCCGCTGCCGTCAGGCGCTGGATGAGATTGAACGCGTCATTGAACGCCTGACCCGTTAACAGGAGCCACTGATGTCACTGGAAAATGCCCCCGACGAGGTCAAGCTGGCCGTCGATTTAATTATGCTGCTGGAGAATCACGAGATCCCGGCGGAGACGGTGCTGAAAGCGCTGGAGATTGTGCGACGAGATTTTGAGGGGAAACTTCCCCCTCACCCTACCCTCTCCCCAGAGGGGAGAGGGAAATAGATTAGGCGGGAGTAGGGTCGTCCCCCTTAATCTCGCGCTTCACTTCCGTATGCTCATCGCCTTTCTCGTTGCGCAGATGAACCTCAAGCTGGTTAAAGGCGATATTAATATCGTTTTCACGACACAGACGGTCAATGGTGCGGTTCAGCTCATCGACGGTGTAGCTGCGATCGCGCAGTTCGCGTACGTACAGGCGCAGCTCATGATCCAAAGTGCTCGGCCCGAAGGTGGTGAAGAATACCGCTGGCGCAGGATCGTGCATCACTTTTGGATGGTCAGCTGCCGCCTTCAGCAGTACCTCTTTCACCTTGTCCAGATCCGAGCCATAGGCCACCCCGAGTCGGATCACCACGCGAGTGGTGGTATCCGAGAGCGACCAGTTGATCAGACGCTCGGTCACAAACGCTTTGTTCGGGATGATCACCTCTTTACGATCGAAGTCGGTAATGGTGGTCGCACGAATGCGGATCTTGCTGACGGTCCCGGAGAAAGTACCGATGGTGACGGTATCGCCGATACGCACCGGACGTTCGAACAGGATAATCAGGCCAGAGACAAAGTTACCGAAGATCTCCTGCAAGCCGAAGCCCAGACCCACTGACAACGCCGCCGCCAGCCACTGGAGTTTATCCCACGAGACGCCCAGCGAGCCGAATACCGTCATCGCCCCGACAATAATAATGACGTAGTTCAGGATGGTGGTAATGGCGTACGACGCCCCCTGACGCAGGTTCAGCCTTGAGAGCACCAGCACTTCCAGCAGACCCGGCAGGTTGCGGATCAACGCCCAGGCAACCACTGACGACACCAGCGCAAAGAGCAGGCTGCCCATGGTGACGCTTTTCATTACCGCAGCGCCCGCTTCGGTACCGTTGTATTGCCAGAGCGTGATACTGTCGAGGTAGGCGAAGACGGTAATTAAATCAGACCAGATGGCCCAGAACATCACCGCAAACAGGGCGATCATCACCAGCATGGTAATACGCATCGTTTGCTGGTTAACCTGCTCCAGAGCAATGGTCGGCTCTTCCTGCGGCTCTGCCCCTTCAGCCCCCTCTTTCACCTGATGCTGCCGACGGGCAACAGCACGACGATACGCAATGCGGCGCGCCGCCACGCTCAAACCACGCAGCACGGTCTGGAACAGCAGGTTCCATACAATCACCAGATAAACCGTTTCGATCCAGCGACCGGACAGACGCAGCGTGGTATAGAAGTAACCCGTCGCCGTCAGCACCATCAGCGCCAGAGGAATGATCGCCAGTACCGTTACGGTAGCCAGACGAAGATTGTGGGACTCTTTATCCCGCCAGCTGTCGCGGCACATTGGCCACATCAGAACGGCAATCAGCAGCAGGTTCAGCATAATCACCAGTTGCCCCAGCACGTCATCCATCAGGTGCAGCGGGGAAAGCTCCGCCACAACTGACCAGAAGTGCAGCGGCAGCAGCGCGAGGCTGATGCGCACAATCTGGCGACGCCAGTGGCTGGTGAGTTTTTCCGGCATGTTGAAGTGGCGGACGGCGACGCCATCTTTTTCCAGCACTTTCCAGCACAGACCAAACACCAGCCAGAACAGCGCCAGCTTCTTGCTGAACGCCCACAGCAGATCGCTGATATTCAGCTGCATGGTCAGCAGGATCAGGCCCACGGCGAGTATCAACAGGCAGACCGGCAGAGCACGGATCAGATCGATCAGGATCGCTTTCGGGGTGTGCAGCTGGCTGTCGTTACGCAGTTGCCCCACTTCCGAGGCCAGCTTCGCCTGGTACTGTTTCAGCCATTTCAAACGCCAGCGTATGACGCCAGCGATGAGCAGCAAAGGCAGCCCCGTCAGGAAGGCGATCATCACCGCAGGCCAGGCTTTCTCCCAGTTCACGGTAATTTTCATGCTTTTGATCTGGGATTTCAGCGTTTCCGGGAAAGATTTAAACCAGTCCCAGTCCATGGGTTTATTGCTGTTCACCCAGAAAATCTGCTGGGTCAGGATCTCCTGGAGGCTTTTAGAAACGCTCACCAGCTGCTGCTGGTTGATTTGCAGGTTAATCGCCATCATCAGCTGGTTGCCCAGCTGCTTGTTAAGCTGATCGAGCAATTCGCGGCGCATGTCCACCACCTGCAACAGCGCGTCGTGAACTTCAGCGTTCACTTCACCTGAATGGCCCTCTTCCACTTTGGCAACGAAGGTATCGCTCTGGAATAGCGCATCGCGCTGCTGGTTAACGTCAAACTGTTCAAGACGCAAATCCGCAATGCGGTTGGTCATGTCTTCCAGCTCGTCGGCGGACGGCAGCGTCTGCTGTTGCTGGTAGAGAATGCGCGACAGCAGCAGGCTGCCCTTCAGGACGGCAATCTGCTCCTTGACGTTGCGCTCGGCCTGCAAAGCGCGATCCAGCCAGTTTTTGACCTTAATATTCTGCTGCACCAGCGCGCTGCCGCTTTCAGTCGCCTGAATCAGACGCTCGCTCAGTTGGTGGTTAATCTCCAGCTCCTGCTTCACCAGCGGGTTGGCCTGAATACGGGCCGTCTCGTCTGGCGAAACCGCTTCCTGCGCCGTTTTTTCAGTCAGCGTCAGGCGCTTGCTGTTCACCGCTTCCTGCAACAGCTGAAGCTGATGCTCAAGCCGGTTGATATTCGCGGTCACGTAGTCACGCTGTTTTTGCAGCGCATCCTGTAGCACCGTGTTGCCTTCCAGGCTCTTACGCTGCTGTTCAATCTCCGCGTTTAGCAGCGTCTGCTGGATGTTCAGCAGCGTTTGCTGGGTGGGACGAAGCGCCCCTTCCCCCACGGTGATGCCATTCAGACGGTTACGTATCTGCTGTAGCTGTTGCGACGCCGAGTACATGGCGTTCTGCACGCGCTCAGGCTGGGTTTGCAGCGAAACCAGCTGGCTGTTGTAGGTTGAGAGATCGGATTGCGCCGTTTGCAGATCGTCCAGCAGCTGCGCCACGCGCGACTCAAGCTGGCGCAACGACAGCGTGGCAAGCGTTTTTCGGGTTTCATCGTCGTTATCGACGTCGCTGAGCGCACTCAGCGCCTCCGTTGCCTTACGCATGTTCTCCGGCGCCTGAGCGACCTTCTGCCGTAGCTGGGCCGTTTCGGCTTTGATGCGATCGATCTTGTCCAGCGTTTCCAGGGTTTCCGTCAGATCCTGCTGAACGAGTTTTTCCTGGGCGGAGAGATCTTTTTGCTTATTCAGGGTGTCGAGTTGCGACTGAACATCAGCACGCGTGGGAATGTCACTGCCGTTGTCTGCACGGGCCCATGAAAGCGGCGCGGCTGCAAAGTAAAACAGCAGGATCAAAAACAGGGCCAGAACAGGATGTTGCGAGCGATTGATGTGCAGCATAGTTGTGAATGTGATGTGAGAAATGACCGGAAATAGTCGGGCATGAAGGATATCACGCCCGGCTGAAGCAGAATAGTACGACGGAAAGGGTCTACGATTTTTCCCATGCCCGATCAGGCAGAGCGCGGGCTAAGTTTACTTTGAAGGGTCGGACAGAGCTGGCACATCTCAAGAAAAATTTCGACGTAGCTGCGCGCCTCTGATCTGAGATCGAACGACTCCGGAGCAAAAAGCCAGTTTTCCATCAGGCCGGAAATATAGCTGCGCATCAGGATCGCCGCCCGGCGGGTGAGTAATGTGGCAGGAAGCATTTTGGCCTGCATGCACTCCGTGAGGACCTGTTCGATGCGATCATAGCTTTCCAGACACAGGTCGCGCTGCGCCTGTTGAACCACCGCCATTTCACCAACGAACTCACATTTATGGAAGATGATTTCCATCATCAGACGACGACGCTCTTCAACAACCGTCGCTTCAAGGATATATACTAGAATTTCTCTTAACACTGAGAGTGGATCGTGAGGGAATTTTGCCCGATACTCACTCTCAAGATCGCTAATGCTGGACTCTGAAAGCTCCCAGATTTCACCAAACAGATCGGACTTGTCTTTGAAATGCCAGTAAATCGCTCCCCGCGTGACGCCCGCGGCCTGAGCAATCTGTGCCAGCGAGGTTGCCGAAACACCCTGCTGTGAGAACAAACGCATTGCCACATCCAGAATGTGTTGTCGGGTTTCCAGCGCTTGTTGTTTGGTTTTTCGTGCCATACGTTGATGAATTTACAGGAGTCAGATTTACATACATTTATGAATGTATGTACCATAGCATGACGATAATATAAACGCAGCAATGGGTTTTTAGACTCAGGACCCTTGATCAATTTGAAATCGGACACTCGAGGTTTACATATGAACAAAAACAGAGGGTTAACGCCTCTGGCGGTCGTTCTGATGCTCTCAGGCAGCTTAGCGCTTACAGGATGTGACGACAAACAGGCTCAACAAGGAGCTCAGCAGGTGCCAGAAGTTGGCGTCGTGACGCTCAAATCCGAACCTCTCCAGATGACAACAGAACTACCGGGCCGCACCAGCGCCTACCGCATTGCGGAAGTGCGTCCGCAGGTGAGCGGTATCATCCTGAAACGTAACTTCACCGAAGGCGGTGATGTCAAGGCAGGCGAGTCTCTGTATCAGATTGATCCAGCAACCTATCAGGCGTCTTATGAGAGCGCTAAGGGCGATCTGGCCAAAGCCGAAGCGGCAGCCAAAATCTCGCAGCTGACGTTGAATCGTTACAAGAAACTGCTCGGCACGCAGTACATCAGCCAACAGGATTACGATTCTGCCCTGGCCGATGCACAGCAAGCCAACGCAGCCGTTGTGGCGGCGAAAGCGGCGGTAGAAACCGCGCGTATTAACCTGGCCTACACCAAAGTGACCTCCCCTATCAGCGGTCGCATTGGTAAATCAGCCGTCACCGAAGGTGCGCTGGTGCAGAACGGTCAAACCAACGCGCTGGCCACCGTGCAGCAGCTCGACCCGATCTACGTTGACGTCACCCAGTCCAGCAACGATTTCCTGCGTCTCAAACAGGAGCTGGCTAACGGCACCCTGAAACAGGAAAACGGTAAAGCCAAAGTGGAACTGGTTACCAACGACGGTATCAAGTTCTCACAGACTGGCACACTGGAATTTTCTGATGTGACCGTCGATCAGACCACCGGCTCTATCACCATCCGGGCCATTTTCCCCAATCCGGATAAAACCCTGCTGCCCGGTATGTTCGTACGCGCCCGTCTTGAGGAAGGGACTAACCCAAGCGCCATTCTGGTTCCTCAGCAAGGTGTGACCCGTACGCCACGCGGTGATGCGAGCGCACTGGTTGTGGGTGCCGATAACAAAGTCGAAACACGCAATATCACTGCAACGCAGGCGATTGGCGACAAGTGGCTGGTAACGGAAGGTCTGAAAGATGGCGATCGCGTAATTATTACTGGTTTGCAAAAAGTTCGTCCTGGTGCGCAGGTCAAAGCTCAGGAAGTGAAATCTGACGACAAACAACAAGCGTCGGCCGCTGGCCAGTCAGAACAAACCAAGTCTTAACTTAAACAGGAGCCGTTAAGACATGCCTAATTTCTTTATCGATCGCCCCATATTTGCGTGGGTGATCGCCATAATCATCATGCTGGCCGGGGGACTTGCGATCCTGAAGCTGCCTGTCGCGCAATATCCAACGATTGCGCCGCCGGCAGTGACGATCTCCGCAACCTATCCGGGCGCTGATGCCAAAACGGTGCAGGATACCGTTACGCAGGTTATCGAACAGAACATGAACGGTATCGATAACCTGATGTACATGTCCTCAAACAGTGACTCAACCGGTACGGTTCAGATCACCCTGACCTTTGAATCCGGTACGGATGCGGACATTGCACAGGTTCAGGTGCAGAACAAATTGCAGCTGGCGATGCCTCTGCTGCCGCAGGAAGTACAACAGCAGGGCGTGAGCGTCGAGAAATCGTCCAGTAGCTTCCTGATGGTTGTCGGCGTGATCAACACCAACGGCACCATGACGCAGGAGGATATTTCCGACTACGTGGGCGCCAACATGAAGGACGCCATCAGCCGTACGTCTGGTGTGGGTGACGTTCAGCTGTTCGGTTCCCAGTACGCGATGCGTATCTGGATGGATCCGAATAAACTGAACAACTTCCAGCTGACGCCGGTTGACGTGATCAGCGCAATTAAAGCGCAGAACGCCCAGGTTGCCGCCGGTCAGTTGGGTGGTACACCGCCGGTGAAAGGCCAGCAGCTTAACGCGTCGATCATCGCGCAAACGCGTCTGACCTCCGCCGATGAGTTCAGCAAAATTCTGCTGAAGGTGAATCAGGACGGTTCGCAGGTTCGCCTGCGTGACGTGGCGAAGGTTGAGCTGGGCGGTGAGAACTACGACATCATTGCGAAGTTCAACGGTAAACCGGCTTCCGGTCTGGGTATCAAACTGGCGACGGGCGCGAACGCCCTGGACACCGCGACGGCTATCCGTGCAGAACTGAAGAAGATGGAACCGTTCTTCCCGTCAGGTCTGAAAATCGTTTATCCGTATGACACCACGCCATTCGTTAAAATTTCGATTCACGAAGTGGTGAAAACCCTGGTTGAGGCGATCATTCTCGTCTTCCTGGTGATGTACCTGTTCCTGCAAAACTTCCGCGCAACGCTGATCCCAACCATCGCCGTGCCGGTTGTACTGCTCGGGACCTTCGCGGTGCTGGCGATATTTGGCTACTCGATAAACACCCTGACGATGTTCGGGATGGTGCTCGCCATCGGCTTGCTGGTGGATGACGCCATCGTGGTGGTCGAAAACGTCGAGCGTGTCATGGCGGAAGAAGGCCTGCCGCCGAAGGAAGCAACCCGTAAATCAATGGGCCAGATCCAGGGCGCGCTGGTCGGTATCGCGATGGTACTGTCTGCGGTATTTATTCCGATGGCCTTCTTTGGCGGCTCTACCGGTGCGATTTACCGTCAGTTCTCCATCACCATAGTTTCGGCGATGGCGCTGTCGGTACTGGTTGCACTGATCCTGACGCCAGCCCTGTGCGCGACGATGCTGAAGCCGATTCAGAAAGGCGGTCACGGCGAGCATAAAGGCTTCTTCGGCTGGTTCAACCGCATGTTTGATAAGAGTACGCACCACTACACCGACAGCGTGGGTAACATCCTGCGCAGCACCGGTCGTTACCTGCTGCTCTATATCATCATCGTGGTGGGCATGGCTTTCCTGTTCGTTCGTCTGCCAAGCTCGTTCCTGCCAGATGAAGACCAGGGCGTGTTCCTGAGTATGGCGCAGCTTCCGGCCGGTGCGACGCAAGAGCGTACGCAAAAGGTGCTGGATGAGATGACCGACTACTTCCTGACCAAAGAGAAAGACAACGTCGAATCCGTGTTTGCGGTTAACGGCTTTGGCTTCGCGGGTCGTGGTCAGAACACCGGTATCGCCTTCGTTTCTCTGAAAGACTGGTCTGAACGTCCGGGCGCAGAGAACAAGGTAGAAGCCATTACCGGCCGCGCGATGGGCACCTTCTCACAGATTAAAGATGCGATGGTCTTCGCCTTTAACCTGCCAGCGATTGTTGAACTGGGTACGGCGACCGGCTTCGACTTCCAGCTGATTGACCAGGGCGGTCTGGGCCACGAAAAACTGACTCAGGCGCGTAACCAGCTGTTTGGCGAGGTGGCAAAACACCCTGACCTGCTGGTGGGCGTACGTCCTAACGGTCTGGAAGATACGCCGCAGTACAAGATCGATATCGACCAGGAAAAAGCGCAGGCGCTGGGTGTTTCCATCAGCGACATTAATACCACGCTGGGTGCAGCCTGGGGTGGCAGCTACGTCAACGACTTCATCGACCGTGGTCGCGTGAAGAAAGTCTACGTGATGTCCGAAGCGCAATACCGTATGCTGCCGAACGATATCAACAACTGGTACGTTCGCGGCAGCAATGGCCAGATGGTGCCGTTCTCCGCCTTCTCAACCTCGCGCTGGGAATACGGTTCACCGCGTCTGGAGCGTTATAACGGCTTGCCATCGATGGAAATCCTCGGTCAGGCAGCCCCGGGCCGAAGCACCGGTGAAGCCATGAACCTGATGGAAGAACTGGCCAGCAAACTGCCTGCGGGTGTCGGCTACGACTGGACCGGCATGTCCTATCAGGAACGTCTGTCGGGTAACCAGGCCCCTGCCCTGTACGCCATTTCACTGATTGTGGTGTTCCTGTGTCTGGCGGCATTGTATGAGAGCTGGTCGATTCCATTCTCCGTTATGCTGGTGGTTCCGCTGGGGGTTATCGGTGCGCTGCTTGCCGCAACGTTCCGTGGGCTGACCAACGACGTTTACTTCCAGGTGGGCCTGCTGACAACCATTGGCTTGTCGGCGAAGAACGCGATACTAATCGTCGAATTCGCCAAAGATCTGATGGAGAAAGAAGGAAAAGGCCTGATTGAAGCAACGCTGGAAGCCGTTCGTATGCGTTTGCGTCCAATCCTGATGACGTCCCTGGCATTTATCCTCGGCGTTATGCCGCTGGTTATCAGCTCCGGCGCGGGCTCCGGCGCACAGAACGCGGTAGGTACCGGCGTAATGGGTGGGATGGTAACCGCGACCGTTCTTGCGATCTTCTTCGTACCGGTGTTCTTCGTGGTGGTTCGCCGCCGCTTCAGCCGTAAGAATGAAGACGTTGAGCACAATCATTCGGTAGAACATCACTGATACCGGTTTCACATGATAAAAAGGCCGCATTTGCGGCCTTTTTCTTTTTCAGAAAAAATCATAAAATAGACCTATTGCCTTTCTATTTATTTTCCTCTTTTTTAATAAGGCCTATCATAATAGGCCGATAACTTACACCAGGAACTCAGCCTTCTTTTATTATCATTTCGTGACGTAAATTATTCGGACTATTCCTAAGCAATGGAAAATATCTGAAGATATCTGGTTTCGGACTTCACATGAAACTTTGCGCTAACTCAATGAATTCTAAGGAACCGATAAAAATCGTCTTTTTTATTGATTAACGCGTTCGCTGCAAAAGGTAGATTTGCGTAAAGGCTCGAACAGTAACGATTTAATTGTAATTTTTCGTAATAGCGCGGTGAAATCTTGATCAGAGTGGCTTATAGTTAGAGTTATCAGGAACACAGCTCCCGTGTGGCTAAGCAAGTTGTATCCATCCCGACATGATGTTCGGTGAGTAAAAAATCACTCAGAAGGGGATGCGCTATGGACGAGTACTCGCCAAAAAGGCATGATATCGCGCAGTTGAAATTTCTCTGCGAATCCTTGTACCATGACTGCCTTGCCAATCTTGAAGAAAGTAACCATGGCTGGGTGAACGATCCAACGTCTGCTATCAATTTACAGCTTAACGAGCTGATCGAGCATATCGCCACCTTCGCACTTAATTATAAAATTAAGTACAATGAAGATAATAAGTTGATAGAGCAAATTGATGAATACCTGGACGACACCTTTATGTTGTTCAGCAGCTACGGCATTAACGCACAGGATTTGCAGAAATGGCGTAAATCAGGAAACCGTCTATTTCGCTGCTTCACTAATGTCAGCAGAGCTAATCCGGTTAGTCTTTCCTGTTAAAATTATTACAATTACTAAGGTGAATTTATGTCTGATAAACCATTAACAAAAGTCGATTATTTGATGCGCCTGCGACGCTGCCAGTCAATTGACACCCTTGAACGAGTTATTGAGAAAAATAAATACGAGCTGTCTGATAATGAACTGGCGGTATTTTATTCAGCTGCCGACCATCGTCTTGCTGAGCTGACCATGAATAAACTGTATGACAAGATCCCCTCTTCGGTGTGGAAATTTGTTCGTTAATCGTTGAAGAGAGACTGTAAAGGCATTACGCCCGTTGTTAAGCTGAATTTACCTTTCGAATTACGCTTCAAATGCAAACGCCAGGTTCCCGTATAAAACGTATTTATGCGCAAGAATGTTGTGACTCCCGTCACAGCCACTTTTAGGGAACGTTCCCTTTCTGGTTAATCCTCTTTACGCTGCGTAAAACGATTCCAGAGAGGTTCCCATGAGTGAAGAAAAACAGAAGATGATTGCAGGTGAATATTACCGCCCTGGCGATGACACGCTGAGGGCTGACCGTTTACGCGCGCGTCATCTTGTTCACCGCTACAACCATACCGCACCCGATGAGAAGGCCGAACGTCGCGCCTTATTAGCTGACCTGATGGGTCAAAGCGAAGGTGCCTATATAGAGCCAAGCTTCCGCTGCGACTACGGATATAACATCTATCTGGGCAAAAATTTTTACGCCAACTTTGACTGCGTCATGCTGGACGTCTGTCCTGTCCGCATTGGCGATAACTGTATGCTGGCGCCGGGAGTGCACATTTATACGGCCACGCATCCTCTGGATGCGACCGAACGTAACAGCGGGCTGGAGTACGGTAAACCGGTTACCATTGGTGATAATGTCTGGATCGGCGGACGTGCGGTCATTAACCCGGGCGTCACCATTGGCGATAATGCGGTTATCGCTTCCGGCGCGGTAGTGACCAAAGACGTGCCGGCCAATGCGGTAGTGGGCGGGAATCCGGCGAAAATCATTAAAATGATCTAAGCGCATCCTGAGTAACTGTTATGCTTTTTCCTGGCATAACTGTTACTTTCATCGCATAAACCCCTCTCATAAAATAGGCAGATCACCTGTATTTTTAACAATCATAAAGGCAAAAAATGACAGAGATACAGCGCCTGCTTACCGCCACCATCGACGATCTCAATACCCGCGAAAAGCGCGACAATCGCCCGCGCTTTAGCATCAGCTTTATTCGCAAACACCCCGGATTGTTCGTCGCCATGTACGCCGCCTGGCTGGCAACGCTTATCGTCATGCTGAAGTCTGAAACACTGGTCGATTCCGTCTGGCTACTGGTTGTGCTGTTCGTGGTGTTTAACGCGTTTTTCTTTTTCGACGTCAATCCGCGTTACCGGTATGAAGATATCGACGTACTCGATTTCCGCGTGTGCTACAACGGGGAGTGGTACAACACGCGCTACGTGCCGAAGGAGCTGATCGACAATATCCTGCTCTCGCCGGCCGTCGAAGCCGGGCAAAAAGAGAAGTTGCAGAAAATGGTCATCACTAAGGGCCAGCTCTCTTTTTATGATGTCTTTACCCTTTCCCGCCCCACTGCTGTGTAATGAGCGCCTGAAGACGTCGGATACCCGGCGCAAACTGCGAAGCAGAGGTATTACCGTAACCTAAAACCAGACCGGTTTGCCCCTGCTTTGTCTCAAGGTAATACCAGCTCAGCGCAGCGGGTGCCAGCTGAAGCGCTCTCGCCTGCTCCACCAGCCGCTGGTCGTCGATACCGTCAATTGCCAGCGTCAGATGCATTCCCCCTTCCCCGGCAAGAACACGGTGCGGCGTATGAAGCTCCGCGCTCAGCACCTCCCGCAGCTGGCGGTAACGCTTACGATAAAGGCGGCGCATGGCGGCAAGATGTCGTGCATAGTGGCCTTCCTCAATAAACAGCGCCAGGGTGCGCTGTTCAGCGCGATGCCCGCCGCGCAGCAGCGAGCCGATGGCCGGACGCGCCGCCTTCGCCAGCGCTGGCGGTAACACCATGAACCCCATCCGGAGCGATGGAAACAGCGTTTTGCTGAACGTCCCCAGATACACAACGGGCGCATTGTTGACCATGCCCAGCATCGCCGGGACGGGCTCACCGGTATAACGAAATTCACTGTCGTAATCGTCCTCAATGATCCACGCGCTGTGCTGCCGGGCCAGTTCCAGCAGCGCCAGACGCCGCCGCGCGCTGAGCACGCTTCCGTAAGGGAACTGATGCGATGGCGAAGTAAAAATCAGCGTGGGTGAAGGCGCGCACAGCCCTTCCCAGCACATCCCCTCATCATCCACCGGTATGCCGGTCATCGCCAGGCCGGTTTTGACAAAAGCGCTTTTGGCGCCGCTATAGCCGGGATTTTCCACCCAGGCGACATCCCCCGGCTCGCTTAACAGCATCGTGCAGAGATTGACGCCCTCCAGCGCCCCTTCGGTTATCACTATCTGGCTGGCATCGCAGTCAATGCCGCGGGAGAGCGCAAGATGGCGGGCAATGGCGGCCCGCAGCGTCGGCTCACCGGCCGGGTCGCCATACCCTAACAGGGCGCTTCCCTCCTCGCGCAGGACGCGATCGTACAACCGCCGCCACAGCGGCAAGGGGAAATAGTTGATGGCAGGCGTTCCCGGCGTAAACGCCATCACCGGAGTGTCGCGCGGCACAGGCGCGGGCAGCAGGGCGACACGTTTTGTCAGCCTGACGTCCGGGTCCGGTAATGTCCGGGCAATCGTCCGAGGAGCGAATTGCCCCACCCGCGTACCCTGGCGGCTACGCAGCAAATAACCTTCGAGCGTGAGCTGGTCCAGCGCCGCATTGACGGTGTTTCGGGACACCGAGATCTGCTGTGCCAGCGTTCGTGAGCCGGGCAAATGGCTGCCGGACCGAAGCCTTCCGCACAGTATGGCCTCCCGCAAAGCAAGATAGAGCGCACGCTGGAGCGTCTCTTCCCCACGTTTTTTCAGCGCAGCATGGAGCAAGGTGTAAAGCTCATCACCCGGTATATTCATCTTTCCTCCTCGTGGTACCAGAAAAACATAGCCTGGTGGTTCTTTTTAAGGAACCAGCAATTCATTAATCTGGAGATCTTTTCAATGTGACGGGAATAAAGATGAATACATTCAATGAGTTTGGACAACCTGTAGGCGAAAGCCTCATCGACTGGCAGCCTCGCCCGCACCCGTCCCGGGTGATACTTCAGGGTCGCTATTGTCGGCTTGAGCCTTTGCGCGTGGAGCATGCCCCGGCGTTGTTCTCTGCGTATTCCCTGGCCGGAGATACCCGCAGCTGGACGTGGCTGCTGCGTGAACCCGATGCCACCGCAGAGGAGTTTGCCGAATGGGTGGCGAGCGTGAGCGAATTAGCCGATCCCATCCACTTTACCGTTATCGATAACCAGACCCAGTCTCCTGTCGGGACGCTGTCCCTGATGCGGATCGATCCTAAAAACGGCGTTGTGGAAGTGGGACATGTTCACTTCTCGTCACTGTTAAGTCGCACGCCCATGTCGACAGAAGCGCAGTATCTGCTGATGCGGTACGTGTTCGATACCCTGGGCTACCGGCGTTATGAATGGAAGTGCAACAGCCTGAACGAACCATCCCGCAAAGCGGCTCTGCGTCTGGGCTTTCAGTTTGAAGGGCGTTTTCGCCAGGCGCTGGTCATTAAAGGCCGAAACCGGGACACCGACTGGTTTTCAATTCTCGACAAAGAGTGGCCAGCGCTGGCGAGCGCGTTTGAAAGCTGGCTTGCCACCGACAATTTTACCGCCGATGGCAAACAGAAAAGATCCCTGGAAAGCTGGCGAGAAACGCGCGTCTAGCGTCTTTTTTTACGCCCCTGCACCGCCTTAAAGCGCGGGTTAGATTTGCAAATCACGTATAAGCGTCCC
Organism: Enterobacter cloacae complex sp. P18RS; assembly: GCF_014982105.1. Lineage (NCBI taxonomy): Bacteria > Pseudomonadati > Pseudomonadota > Gammaproteobacteria > Enterobacterales > Enterobacteriaceae > Enterobacter > Enterobacter cloacae complex sp. P18RS. Next base: position 292,020 of record NZ_JADCKV010000011.1, read on the forward strand.
TTGCGTTTGACTATCTGGCAATCCGGGTGACGCTGTTTTGCACTGCGCAATGAGTTCAGCACCTGCATGATTAGCCTCGCTTCGCATCAAGAAAGCCGCCAAAACGCTTGCGGAAGCGTGCCGCGCTGCCATCCGTCGAGAAGGTCTTCTGCTTCCCGGTATAAAACGGATGTGATTTAGAGGAGACATCAAGGGTAACGTAGGGATACGTTTTCCCCTCCAGCTCAATTTCACGGTCTGTCTTAATTGTTGAGCCGACTTTAAAGTATTCATTAGCCGTGGTGTCGTGAAACACAACGGTGCGATAGGTTGGATGGATATTCGGTTTCATCTCTGGCCTTCATGTATTGTTATAACATAATAAAATACTATCTGAGCTTTGCTGCAAAAACAACCCCTGTCACGCACAGCCTGTTTTTGAAAGGTTGATTCAGATACCTGCCTGAGACTGTCACATGCTATAACTATATCATTTAGCGATAAAAAACTTTTTCTTCTGGCGCGCAAACTCCAGGCCCAAGGTGGGCATATGGAAAGGATAAAGCAACATGCGAACCCGACATCTGGTCAGCCTGGTAACAGGCATACTGATCTTCTCTGTGCTGGTCCCTGTGTGCCTCAGTATCTGGCTGGCGCATCGTCAGGCAGAGGATAAATTTGTGGACGCTCTGGACAGCTATGCCTCGCGCGTCCTGATCCGTACCGACAGAGTCGTTGCGCAGGCAAAACAGGCGCTCACGCACCTACAGACATTCCACGCCCCACCCTGCACTCCCCCGCATTTACGCGAAATGCGTCGGGTTGAATTCTCATGGCGCTATATTCAGGAAGTGATGTATATCGATAACCTGAAGCCGCTCTGCTCATCCCTTGAACAATCCAGTAATACGGCGATCTTACCGCCCCCGATGCGGATCACCGCAGACGGGTATAGCGCGTGGCTCACCTCGCAAAACGACCTCGGCATTCACCGCTATATGGCCGTTCTGGGGAAAGGACATTATCTGGTGATGGTTGATCCTGCCTCGCTTGTGGATGTTGTCCCGTTTGGTGAAATTTCGATGGATGCCGCCCTGGTGGGCAGTGAAACCCATCGGATATTTGCCAGAAGCAATATTGTCGACCCGTATATTCTTTCTGTCGTTAAGGAGCAGCAGGACGTTACGCGCGTACAATACAACGGCTCGATGTACGTGTTGAAACCTGTACCCGAACTGGGTTTTACGGTGATCGCGTGGGCGTCGTTAAAACCGCTGGCGGAATCCTGGCACCAGCAGCTGATCATCTGGCTACCGGCTGGCATCTTGCTAAGCCTGGCTGCTGCCCTTATTGTCCTGCGCATCCTCCGCCGTTTGTTATCCCCGCGTAACCGCCTGATCGACGCAATCAACAACCGGGAGATCGAGGTTTACTATCAGCCCATCGTGGCGCTGTGCAGTGGAAAACTGGTGGGTGCTGAAGCGCTGATGCGCTGGCCGCAGCCAGATGGCAGTCACCTGTCGCCCAATCTCTTTGTGCCGCTGGCTGAGCAGACGGGGCTTATTTCAACGCTGACGCAGCTGGTGGTGAATAAGGTGTTTGAGGATTTAGGCGCCTGGCTGCATCAGCATCCGGAACTGCACATTTCTGTCAACCTTGCGCCATCGGATTTAACGTCCCCCGAGCTGCCTCGCCAGCTGAGTCAGTTGCTCAACAAATGGGGCGTCCACCCGCGCCAGATCGCCCTTGAATTAACCGAGCGCGGCTTTGCCGATCCCGCCGTCAGCGTGCCTGCCATCGCTGCGTTTCGCCGCGCCGGGCACGCTATCTACATTGATGATTTTGGTACGGGTTACTCCAGCCTGAGCTATTTGCAGGATCTGGATGTCGATACCCTGAAGATTGATAAATCCTTTGTGGATGCGCTGGAGTACAAGAACGTGACTCCCCACATCATCGAAATGGCCAAATCGCTTAAACTGGCGATGGTCGCAGAAGGCATTGAAACTGAAGGGCAGATCGAATGGTTGCATCGCCACGGCGTGCAGTACGGACAGGGCTGGTATTTCAGCAAGGCGCTGCCTAAAGAGGATTTCATTCTCTGGGCCGGGCACAATCTGGAGAAGCACATTACTTAAGGTACGATTTGATCACCTGCATCACGACCCCGAGATCGGCCTCGCGCTGCGCTTCCTCTGGCTCTTTCACCACGTGATCGGTTAAATGTCCCTCAATTACTTGCATCATCATACCGTTTACCGCGCCCCTGATCGCCGCCAGCTGCTGTAACACCTCGGCGCATTCATGATCGCTGTTGAGCATTTTTTCCAGCGCAGCGCTTTGCCCCTGAATTTTTTTCAGGCGGGTCAATAACTTTTTTTTATCACGAACTGTGTGTGACATCGCTTAGCTCCTCTTTGGTGGCGTAAAAAGCATATCACGCTCTACTCCCCCTGGGTATTTTTCTACTGGGGGGTAGTATTATACTACTGGGGGGGAGTAGTATTCTCGGCATGTTTTCCACCCCGGAATGTTCAATGAACGCTTTTTCTTCTCTTCTTCAGCAGGGTAACGCCTGGCTGTTTGTCCCCAGCGCCATCCTGCTTGGCGCGCTCCACGGCCTCGAGCCAGGCCATTCAAAAACAATGATGGCGGCTTTCATTGTGGCGATCCGCGGTACGCTGAAACAGGCTGTGTTGCTTGGGTTGTCCGCAACGCTGTCTCATACGGCGGTCGTCTGGATCATTGCGATGGCGGGATTATGGTTTGGTCGGGGATGGGACGCAGATACATCTGAGCCCTGGTTTCAGTTGATTTCCGGGGTTCTGATCGTGTTGATCGCCCTGTGGATGGCGTGGCGAACCTGGCAGGAGAGCCAGCCGCATCACCACCATGATGATCATCATCACCATCTTGATCATCACGACCACGCGCATCATCACGACCACACGTCTCCTCTGGTTGAAGAGGAGTGGCAGGATGCCCACCAGCGCGCACACGCCCAGGACATTAACCGACGCTTCAACGGTAAAGAGGTCACCACCGGGCAAATCGCGCTATTCGGCCTGACCGGTGGGCTTATCCCCTGTCCGGCCTCCATTACGGTGCTGATGATCTGCCTGCAACTGAAACATTTCGCGCTCGGCGCCACGCTGGTGTTCAGTTTCAGTATCGGACTGGCGCTCACTCTCGTCGCCTCTGGCGCAATTGCCGCATTAAGCATGAAACATGCGGCGAAGCGCTGGCCCGGCTTTAGCGCCTTTTCGCGCAAGGCGCCGTGGATCTCAGCGGCACTGATCGCGGTAGTCGGGATTTATATGAGCATTCACGGCGCAAGCGGGATCCTGAGATAAGCATTGCGGCCACGGTAGTGGCCGCACGTGTCGGCTCAGCCGTTCTGCTGCCAGCTAAACGTGTATCGCAGCCGGCGGTTTTGCAGAATGAAGGCCGGGGCTACGCTCGGGCTCCATGAGTCGTCCCCCCCTACGCCCATGTGAAACGCATCAAGATTCAACCAGCAGCCAGCCTCTTCCCGCAGCAAATGCTGATGCGTTGTCTCATGCAGCTGCCGCTGGCTATAACGGCTCAGGGAGAAATGGAACTGTCCCTGCAACTGATGGGAGCCAAACGTCAGCTCGCGGGTGTCGCAGCGCAAACCGTTCTCCGTCGGGAAGATATACGGCGTCTGCATCTCTTCCAGCGGTAACGCCCAGCGCCCCTGCTGCGCCGCCAGTTTTCTGTCCGGATAGTTCTCCAGCGGGCCTAGCCCCAGCCAGCGCACCGTTTCCGGGATATCCGCCAGCATAACGCTCAGGCCCACGCGAGCGGGCTCAGGAATGTCAGACGCCACCGTCACCTGCACATCACCGTGCAGCACCCCGTGGTCATCAATCCGCCAGAGCTTGCAGCTGATAAACAGCGCTTTACCCTGATGCTCCCACACGTGCTGCGTGGTCACCACCACCTCACGGGCATGCTGCTCCGCTTCACACTGGAGGAGGCGCGCGGACATCCCATACATCCCTGCCGCTTTCCAGCGTTCCACCCACGCGTTCGGATCGATGCGGGTCGCCTCGCTGACGCCAATGTCATTGTCCAGCGGCGCGCGGGTGAAGCTATCCGTTAGCGGGGAACGGAGCGTTTCAGCGCCCTCGTTCCACCACTGGATCAGGTTTCCAGTGAGACGGCTAAACTGCCAGCGCTGCTGCCGATGAGTGATGTCCAGCGCTTCGTCCCGCACCGTTAGCTGCGGAGGGGCTCCGCCTGCTTTCGGTGGCGCAAGGTACAGCGGAGCCGGGAGCGGCCACTGATCCCAGGCACAACGGTGGCCGGGCGGCGACCACGGCGTGGCCTGCGGCTGAACGATCTCCACGCTGAGCCAGACCTCGCCCGGCTCAGCGTCAAGCTCAGGCAGCGGGATCTCAACGCGCTGCGTCTCCTGAGGCGCAACAGAAAGGGGTATTTCGCCGGAAGCCAACACCGCACCGTCACGCGCCACCGACCATTGCAGATGCTCGTTGTCAGTATGACGGAACAGATAATCGCTCTGGATCTCGACGACCAGCGGAGCGGTGCTCACCAGCGTAAAGGTAAAGAACTGCTGGGCACGCTGCGCCTCGTAAAGGGCGGGGTGCGGAGTGCGATCGGGAAACACCAGCCCGTTGAGGCAGAACTGACGGTCGTTGGGCTTATCGCCAAAATCGCCGCCGTAGGCCCAGAATGCCGTGCCGTCTTCCGCTTTTTTCGTCAGCGCCTGATCGACCCAGTCCCAGACAAAGCCGCCCTGCAAACGGGGATGGCTGCGGAATGCCTGCCAGTAGCTGGCAAAGCCGCCAAAGCTGTTGCCCATCGCGTGGGCATACTCGCACAGGATCAGCGGACGGGTTTCGTCCGGCATGCCGATCCACTTTTTAATCGACCACTTTGGCACCGCCGGGAATGGCTGATCCTGATCGACGCGGGCATACATCGGGCAGACAATATCGGTAGCGGCCGTACTGGCGCCACCGCCTTCGTACTGCACCGGCCGCGTGGGATCGGCGGTTTTCAGCCAGCGGTACAGCGCATCGTGATTCGCCCCATGCCCGGACTCATTCCCCAGGGACCAGATGATGATGGACGGATGATTCCGGTCCCGCTGCACCATACGCGTTACGCGTTCGCTCATGGCAGGCAACCAGCGCGGATCGTCCGCCAGGCGGCTCATCGGCACCATGCCGTGGGTTTCAATATTCGCCTCATCGACCACGTACAGGCCGTAGCGATCGCAAAGCGTGTACCACAGAGGATGGTTCGGATAATGCGAGCAGCGCACGGCGTTGAAGTTATGCTGCTTCATCAGTTCGATGTCGCGGCGCATGGTCGCCTCATCCATCACCTGCCCCTTCTCAGGATGATGTTCGTGACGGTTCACGCCGCGGATCAGCAGCGGTTTGCCGTTAAGCTTCAGCAGGCCGTTGCTGATTTCGACGCGTCTGAAACCGACATCGCAGGCTTCAGTCTCCAGCACGTTACCCTGCGCATCCCGAAGCGACATTGTCAGCCGATAGCATTCCGGTGTTTCAGCGCTCCACAGCGCGGGAGCGTTCACGGGGATCGCCACCGTGAGCCGTTCTGCCCAACTGCCGCGTTCGTCCACGATGGCCGATCCGGGCTGCTGCGTGGTTTGCGCGCAGGCTTCGCCGTTACGCCACAGGGTAAACGCCACCTCGCATTCGGCGTAGCGTGAGCCTTCCAGCGCAACGTCAACCCGGAGTATCGCCCGATCGCATTCGGCATTCAGATCGGTCACGATCTGATAATCGGCAATTCGCGTTTCCGGCTTGTGCAGCAGCGAGACGTCACGGAAAATGCCGCTCATCCGCCACATGTCCTGATCTTCCAGGTAGCTTCCGTCGCACCAGCGTAACACCATCACCGCCAGACGGTTCTGCCCCGGTCGCAGCACCGCGCTGAGATCGAACTCCGCAGGCAGACGGCTGTCCTGCGAATAGCCCACCCACTGGCCGTTACACCACAGATGAAAAGCTGAATTCACCCCGTCAAAAATAATGCGGGTTTGCCCGCTGCACAGCCAGGCGTCATTCATCTCAAATGTGAGCGAGTAACAACCAGTTGGGTTTTCAGCCGGAACATACGGCGGGTTCACATTTATCGGATAGGTGACGTTGGTATAGATGGGAGTGTCAAATCCCTCCATCTGCCAGTTCGACGGCACGGGCATCCCAACGGCGTCAGCCAGATCGTCCGTTATCCATGCCTCGGGAACCTGCTCTGGCGCCGGGAAAAAGCTGAATCGCCAGACGCCGTTAAGCAGACGCTTGCTTAGCGAAAGTTTATCCTCGCGGGCGAAGGTTTCATCGCGCCAGCTATGAAAAGGCGCGTGTGTAGCCAGACGATTCCACTGCGTCACGCCCGGGTTTTCCCAGTCACGACGCGCCAGAAGTGCGCTGAGGGTCAGCGGCAATGTAGAAGACATATCAACCTCTTTGCGAAGCGCTCACAATTTCAGCCAACATGCCCTGGTAAACGGTGGCGGTAAAGACTTTGATCGTCACCAGGCGAGCACGATCACAAAAGTGCTAGCTGCGCGCCAGTTTCTCCGCCAGCAGCGCCAGCGTTCTGAGCTGTTGCGCCAGATCTTCACGATCGGCCTGCTGTGCGGCGCGCGGCGCGGTGGAATGACGTACTATCAACGTAACGGGAAGTTGTTCCTGCCAGCATTCGTCGTGATGGGCAGGTGCCATCAGCCACTCCACGCTGCGCTCACCGGCCTCGCGGAACGCCTGCCGAACGGTGGTGAGCGGAGGTGAAAACCACGCGCTGTCAGCCGTATCATCAAACCCGACAACCGAGATCTGCCCCGGTACCGCAACGCCTTTTTCCGCACAGGCGCGTAAAACGCCAAGCGCCATCTGATCGTTAGCGACGAGGATCGCCTCCGGCAGCTGCGCGCCCGCCAGGAGCTGATGCCCTTTCTCATAGCCCGAGGCCGCGCTCCAGTCGCCCTGCGCCACCGCAAACGCCTCCACGCCGGCCCGGGCCAGCGTGGTTTTCCATCCCGCCAGACGAGCCCGGGCAGAGACAGAACTTTCCGGCCCGGCGAGCAGCGCAATTCGCTGGTGCCCCAGCGAAAGCAGATGCTCTGCCCCCAGGCCAGCGCCCTGTTCGGCATTGAAAACAAGGCTGTTAACCCGAGCTGTGGGGGAAACATCGAGAAAAAGAACCGGGGTCGGCGAGGCCATTTCCTGAAGCATTTCTGCCTGTGCATCTTCCAGCGGAACGTTCACCAGCAGCGCCTCCACGCGCTGCGCCAGTAATTCCTGCAAAGCAGCCTGACACTGCGCGGGTTGCTCCACCATGGAGATGAGTACGCTAGCCCCCTGCTCCACTGCCCGGGATTTTACAGCTGAGGCGATTTGCGACGGCGCATGCAGCGCCAGATCGCTGGTCATTAGCCCCAGCGTGCGGGTACGTTTCCCGGCCAGCTGCTGCGCGCCACGGTTAGGCACATAGTGTAGCGCCGCCATGGCCTGCCGGACCTTTTCCCGCGTACGGGCAGAAACGTGTTCTGCGTCGTTAATCACCCGGGAAACGGTCTGATAGGAAACGCCCGCCACGCGGGCAACGTCATAAAGAGTGATCGCTTTCATACATTCTGGCGTCGTAAAAAGAGAAGTCTCTATTCTGACACAGTTACGCCATCATAGCCTGTGAGCGCTTCGCAAAATTAAACAATCCGCTCCGGCCGCGCGGCTTTCTGAATGCGCGGTCCCTGACGAAACCACGGCAAACAGAGCTGGATCAGCGGGCCGATGGTTAATGCATACAGTACGGTTCCAACGCCAAACGCTCCCCCGAGGAGGTAGCCGACGATCAACACGGTCACCTCGATCGCGGTACGCACGCTGCGGATCGACCAGCCCAGCCGGGCATGTATGCCGGTCATCAGACCGTCGCGCGGGCCTGCGCCAAAACCCGCGCCGATATACATCCCGGTGGCAAGGGCGTTAACCACAATGCCGGAAACCAGCAGGGTGATGCGCACGGGCAGCGAGGTGAGCTCAGGGATCAGCGCCATTGACGCATCGGCCGCCAGACCAATACAAATCACATTACTGATAGTACCCAGTCCCGGCAGCTGACGCAGCGGGATCCACAGCAGCAGCACCGCGGCCCCGGTTAAAATAATCACCGTGCCGATGCTCATCCCGGTCTGGATGGCGACGCCAAGGTGAAAGACATCCCACGGGTCGACACCCAGATCCGAACGAATAAACATCGCGGTTGAAAGCCCGTACAGGCCTAAACCGACATAAAGTTGTACCAGACGACGTACCATTTTCTCTTCTCCGAAGAACCAGGTTCCATCTTCGGTGAAAATGGCACTATGATTAATGTCCAGTTTTCAAATAGTGGACTGCACATGTCATCACGTCGTTTTGGTAGCCAGTCTCTGGTTCGCCTGTTAGGGCACTGGCAGCAAGCCTCTTCCCGTACCCCGCTGTGGCGCCAGCTGGCTGACGCGTTACGCCTGTTAATTCTGGATGGCAGGCTGGCGTTAAACACGCGCCTGCCCGGAGAGCGGGAACTGGCCGCCGCTCTGAGCGTAAGCCGCACCACCATCAGCAGCGCGCTGGCACATCTGCGGGAAGAGGGTTATCTGGAGAGCCGTCACGGCAGCGGTTCGCGGGCGATCCTGCCAGACAGCCGCGCCGTGCCCACGCTTTCTACTGCCAGCGCGGCGCTGGATCTCTCAACCGCCGCACTCAACGCGGGACCAGAGATCCACCAGGCCTACGCCCACGCGCTGACGGCCATCACGCCGAATCTGGCGCTGACCGGGTACGATCAGCTTGGGCTTCCGGCGCTGCGTGAAGCTATCGCCGCCCGCTACACCGCACGCGGTCTGCCCACCCGGGCAGACGAAGTGATGGTAGTGAACGGCGCCGTCAGCGGCTTCGCCCTGATCTTAAGAATGATGACCGGTCCCGGGGATCGCGTGGTGGTGGATCATCCCACCTACCCGCTGGCGATAGCCGCTATTCAGGGGGCGCTATGCCGGCCCGTGGGCGTTTCGCTGCCTGAAACGGGCTGGGATACCGACGGTTTTGCCGCAACGCTTGCCCAGACCGCCCCGCGTCTGGCCTATCTGATGCCGGATTTTCATAATCCGACCGGACGTTGCATGGATGCCGTGACGCGCCAGACCATAACCGACATCGCCGCGCAGACCCGCACCACGCTGGTGGTGGATGAAACCATGGTCGATCTCTGGTTCGATGTTCCCCCGCCGCCGCCGCTGGCCGCCTTTAACCCGGAGGCCACGGTGATGACGCTGGGTTCCGCAGGTAAAAGCTTCTGGGGTGGGCTGCGTCTCGGCTGGATCCGCGCCTCGTCACGCACTATCGCCACCCTCGCGCAAACGCGCGACACGCTGGATCTGGGCTCTCCGGTGCTGGAACAGCTGGCCACGCTGTGGCTTATCGAAAACAGTGCAACCTTCCTGCCTGCCCGGCGGCAAATGCTGGCAGAACGGCGCGACCGCTGCGGCCAGATGCTGCGGGAACATTTCCCCGAATGGCGGTTTCAGGAAGCGGAGGGAGGGCTTTCATACTGGATTGAATTACCCGGCATGCTGGCGACACAGCTGGCGGCACGCGCCGAAACGACAGGCATCATTATGGGCACCGGCACGCGTTTTGGACTATCAGGCGCGTTTGACCGCTACCTGCGTATGCCCTTCTCACTCAGTTCACCAGAACTTGAAGAGGCATTATTGCGGATCAAACCGCTGTGGCGTGCATTAAATAAAAGTGTAGCGCCAGTAAAACGGAGCCTGGTGTAAATTATTCGCCAGAAACAATAAAAACTGCTGACTGTATCGCATGCAGTCAGCAGTTTTCATGAAGAACAACTTAATGTTGAGGTGGAATCGGGAAGCCTTTCAGCGAAATAATGAAATTATCCCCTTCTTTCTTTATTTTTGCACCGGTATCACACCAGTCAGACGCAATACGAAAGAACTCATCACTTCCTACATTCCAGCCAAGACGAACATGTTTCACGTAGCCGGAACGTAACAGATTGCAGGCCTCGTTGTAGTCACTGGCAGTCGATAGTTGTTGTTTCATTTTCTCTTCTTCAGAAGTTTACGTAGTGCTTTGATTTCTTTAGGAGTAAATGGAGTTACGCTCTCTTCTTCCGTATGCTGATTATCAACATCCTCTTCCGATACTCCCGCCTCTTCTACTGCTTCAAATGCCAGCAGCAGCAGTTTCTCTGTGGTCACGCTTAAATTCTCATTATTGTCTTCCGCATAGTGGCGAAGTCTTTCTTTTAGCGCTTCATCAATTTTAACGTTTAAAACCGCAGTAACCATGATTGTCACATCCTTTCGGAACACGTGTTTAATTTAATACACGAAGATAAGTTTGTTATCCAGATATATATTTTTTAGCTTATGGCAGAATAAAGGCATCGAAAAATAAAATGACAGTCTATTATTACAGGTTTATGACATTATTATTTCAGTTAAATGAAGTCTGTATTACACGCCAGGATAGCAGAATCGGTAAAGCAACCGTTGGACAGCTACGGACTGTTGACGCTGGGTTTACCATTAGCGGTGGCGCAGGCTAGGCTGGCGATCGGCAAAGCGGCCTTTGACGGACTAAAGATATCCTGATCGCTGCTCTGTTTGTAGTAACATTGTCGGCATGTGACGCATTCTGACTCTTAATATTGTTCCGGATGACACAGGAGCAGTATGCAATTTGAACTTTTTTGTTACCTAGTGGAAATATGATGCGCTTGTTGGAACTGGCTGATCAGCATAGAAAAGAAGCGAATAAGCTGTTAAATCCAAAGACAAAATCTGCACTCGGTCAGTTTATGACCCCGGCTCCGATTTGTCTGTTCATGGCAAGCCTGTTTGACGACATAAAAGGTGACATCAAGCTACTCGATCCAGGCTGCGGAGTGGGGTCGCTCTCTGCAGCGTTCGTAGAACGAGCGTTGCGCCTTGATGTCGACAAGATGGAGCTCGACGCCATCGACATTGCAGAAGTGATGCTTCCGTATCTTAGCAAGACACTGAACGCCTGTGATGAGGCTGCAAATGGAAAATTAACCCATAAAATTAGTAAGGTAGATTACATACTTGAGGCAAGTCTGGCTAAAAATATTTCGACCAGTGAAGAGCCAGGGACTTATAGCCATGTGATTATGAATCCCCCTTATAAAAAAATTCTCTCGTCGAGCGCTCACCGGGCCTCTTTACGCAATGCAGGCATAGAAACGGTCAACCTATACTCTGGGTTTGTGGCGTTAGCTTTGAAACAGCTGAAAAAGGGAGGAGAGTTAGTGGCAATTATTCCACGCTCTTTCTGTAATGGCCCTTACTATCAGCCTTTCCGTGAGCATTTACTCTCTGAAACGTCCATCAAGCACATCCACATTTTCGACTCCCGTAATGCGGCATTTGCTGAGGATGAAGTGCTTCAAGAAAATATCATCATTCACTGTGTTAAAGGCGTTCCGCAGGGGCAGGTTATTATCACCTCCAGCCCAACGTCAGATTTTCATCTTGATGAAGAATCCGGGCAAATCACGGCCACCGATATGACGCAGCGCAAGGTGTCGATAGACAAAATAGTTAACCCAGCAGACAAACAAAAGTTCATTCATATCGCTGCAAGTCCCAGAGAACAGGACATAATCGAGAGATTATCCCCTTTTACAACAACTCTGGACGAGCTTAATGTTCAGGTTAGTACTGGGCCGGTAGTTGACTTTCGCCTTAAAAATGACCTCAGAGAAAGAATGGATTCCGGGTCAGTGCCGCTACTTTTTCCTCAGCATTTGAACGGCAAAGTGAATTGGCCCCTTGATGGGAAAAAGCCTAATGCAATTAGGGTTTCCGAATCATCACGTCCCTGGTTATGGAAAAACCAGGGCTACTTCCTGATTTTAAAAAGATTTAGCAGCAAAGAGGAAAAGCGTCGCATTGTCGCAACATTATATGACTCCTCACTTCCTGGCGAGTTGATCGGTTTCGATAATAAAACCAATGTCTTCCATATTCAGAAGAAGGGTATGGATGCGGATCTCGCCCGCGGGCTTTATGTCTATCTGAACTGCACTTTGCTGGATAAGTATTACCGTCAGTTTGGTGGGCATACTCAGGTAAATGCCTCTGATTTAAGATCAATTCATTATCCATCAATGCAAGTATTGCGAAAAATGGGTAGTGAGTTCGATGATGAAGTGCTTAAACAGAACCAAATTGACGATATTATTAACAGGGAGTTAGATCTTATGACGAAAGGAAAAATCGCTGACCCGTTGAAAGCACAGGAAAAAATAGAGCAAGCTCTTGATGTGTTGCGTCAACTTGGAATGCCTCGTGCTCAAATAAACGAGCGTTCGGCTTTAACTTTGCTCGCATTGCTTGATCTTCATCCTGATGGCGAGTGGGAGAAAATTGAACGCCCAATGTTGGGTGTGACACCGATCATGGATTGGTGTAGAGACGTTTACGGAAAAGAGTACGCCCCAAACACGCGTGAAACCTTTCGTCGACAAACGCTCCATCAGTTTTGTGATGGCGGAATAGCTATATACAATCCGGATAAACCCGAACGCCCCGTTAACTCCCCTAAAGCTTGCTATCAGATAGCGCCTGAACTGCATACCGTGTTATTAAACTATGGTTCTGCCAAATGGGAAACAGCGCTTAAAGAACATATGGGCAACGTACCGACCTTAGTTGAGCAGTATGCCATGGCGCGAAAAATGGAAATGGTGCCATTAAAGCTGAATGACGGTACTGAATTAGAATTAAGCCCCGGTGCGCATAGCCAGCTCATCAAGGATATCATCGTTGAGTTTGGTCCTCGTTTCGCTCCTGAAGCAGAAGTTATTTACATCGGAGATACTGGCGCGAAGGAAGATCATTTTAGAAAAGACCGACTTGCGGAACTGGGAGTAAATGTTGATCGAAAAGGTAAACTGCCCGATGTTGTTCTTTATTGGCAAAAACGCAACTGGTTACTTTTAATTGAATCAGTTACTTCCCACGGGCCCGTCGATGGAAAGCGTCACGGTGAGTTAGCAAAATTATTTGCTTCTGCTAAACCCGGATTGGTATACGTTACAGCCTTCCCTGACCGGAAAGTGATGGCAAAATATCTGATGGAATTATCCTGGGAAACAGAGGTCTGGGTAGCTGATGCTCCAACCCATATGATCCACCTGAACGGCGATCGATTCCTTGGACCCCATACTTAAACCGAAAACGTCATCTTCGATTAAGGGAGCCGGATATAATCGGCTCTATATCAGAATGATTGTTGGCAAAGAGATGAGGTTTTAAGCTATACGACTTAGCGTAAGCACAAATGGGTGGGGGCCCTGCCAGCTACATCCCGGCACCCACGTCGTCTGCCCTGGCTGCTTCCTTCCGGACCTGACCTGGTGAACAGAGTAGCGTTGCGGGAGAACCAACAGAGCCCCCATTGAGAGCGTTGATAACCAACGCGCTGGCGCATTATCCCTGTGGAGCACCTCAATTGCAAGCCGCTGGCAACCGGATGCTGGATTATTGCGCAAACTGCCCCGACAATCTTCTTTATCTTCGTATAACATTACCCTTCGCTGATTTCCCGCAGGAGAAACAATGGACGAACATGACACTTTCCCACAGCGAGTGTGGCAAATCGTGGCTTCGATTCCGGAAGGCTGTGTCACGACCTATGGGGAAGTCGCCCGGCTGGCGGGTTCTCCGCGCGCGGCGCGTCAGGTAGGCGGCGTGCTGAGGAGGCTACCGGAAGGAAGCACGTTACCGTGGCACCGGGTCGTCAATCGCCATGGCGCCATTTCCCTCACCGGGCCAGACTTGCAGCGCCAGCGTCAGGCTTTACTTTCAGAAGGGGTGCAGGTGTCCGGGGCAGGACAAATTGATATGCAGAAGTATCGCTGGGAGTACTGACGCCCTCTCCCGTCAACATGGAGAGGGCGAGAGAGAATTACAGCTGTGTTGGCGGTGTAGGCAGAGTCGGCTGATTGGTCTGCGTTGCAACGGGCACTTCAGTTTGCTGCACCGGTACCAGGGTCAGGTCGATTTTGGTGCCGCCTTTGTTAACCGCTTCCTGCACGGTATCGGTGATAAAGACCAGCTTATCGTTGATCGTTACCGCCGCGCTCAGGAGGATACGCGCATTGGGTTGCACGTCAGACGGGTTGTACGGCAGCACAAAGCTGAACGGCGCCTGTTTACCCTCTGTACGAACCGCGCGCTGCGCAAGCACTTTAGACGGCGCATCAGCCAGGGAAGCATCAGACAGCGTGACCGTTAAAACCGCATCCGGCGGCAGCGCAACCTTCTGTTTGATCCAGATCGTACCGGAAACATTTGGCTGCTGAATAGCTTGCTGTGAAAGGGTGTTAATCCCGTTTGCGCTTGCTGTTGGCACCGGTACATCGGCACTCTTACCAGCACAGGCGGACAACGCTACCGCAATTGCTACACCACTGAGCATAGGCACGAGTTTCATTGAAGTCTCCTTATCATCAATGCACCAGCGGGATCGATCCCATCTGATGTCGTTTTATTCACACAACGAATACAAGTGTGGCACAAATCACGGATTTATGCCTAATTTCGTCCGGATATTAAGATTATTCTACCCATCGGACCACTTTCATTTCTGGGTTATACTCAGCGTATCTTTCGCTACGGCGTTTATTGAGGACCACTATGAGTCAGGCACTGAACAATCTGCTGACATTACTGAACCTGGAAAAAATAGAAGAAGGGCTATTTCGCGGACAGAGCGAGGATTTAGGCTTACGCCAGGTTTTTGGCGGCCAGGTCGTGGGGCAAGCGCTGTATGCCGCCAGGGAGACCGTCCCGGCAGACCGTCTGGTGCACTCGTTTCACAGCTATTTTTTACGCCCCGGTGACAGCGCTAAACCGATTGTTTACGACGTGGAAGTTCTGCGTGACGGTCAAAGCTTCAGCGCCCGTCGCGTGGCGGCCATCCAGCATGGCAAACCCATCTTCTACATGACCGCCTCGTTCCAGGCGCCAGAGCCGGGCTATGAGCATCAAAAAAAGATGCCGTCTGCCCCGTCGCCTGACGATCTGAAATCGGAAACCGAAATTGCCCGCGCTCTCGCGCATCTGCTGCCGCCGCAGGTAAAAGAGAAGTTTCTGTGCGATAAACCGCTGGAGATCCGCCCGGTCGAATTTCATAACCCAATGAAGGGGCATACCGCTGAGCCCGCCCGTCAGGTGTGGATCCGCGCCAACGGCAGCGTACCCGCAGATTTACGCGTGCATCAGTACCTGCTGGGGTATGCGTCGGATTTCAACTTCCTGCCGGTTGCGCTACAGCCGCACGGTGTGGGCTTCCTCGAAAAAGGGATGCAGGTAGCCACAATTGACCATTCCATGTGGTTCCACCGTCCATTCGATATGAATGAATGGCTGCTTTACAGCGTGGAAAGTACCTCTGCGTCCAGCGCGCGCGGCTTTGTACGCGGGGAGTTTTACACTCAGGATGGCGTGCTGGTGGCTTCTACCGTGCAGGAAGGTGTGATGCGTAATCGCGGGTGATGTTATAAGCCCGGTGGAGCTGCGCTCACCGGGCCTGCAAATTGTGCTTTTTCAGGCCGGGTAAGGCGAAGCCGCCGCCCGGCAAAGCAATCAAATTATGCGTTATAGGCATTCTCGCCGTGGCTGTTGACGTCCAGGCCTTCGCGCTCCTGCTCTTCCGGCACGCGCAGCCCAACGGTCATATCAGCCAGCTTGTAACCGATAAAGGCCACAACACCGGACCAGACAACGGTGATCGCGATGCTTTCCAGCTGTACCAGCACCTGATGCATCATGGTCACGCCTTCTGCGTAACCCACACCGCCCAGAGATTGGGCAGCAAAGATACCGGTCATGATACAGCCGACGATGCCGCACACACCGTGTACGCCGAATACATCACACGGATCGTCAACGCGCAGAACACGTTTCAGTGCGGTAACGCCCCACAGCCCCGCCAGTCCTGCGACGATACCGATCAGCAGCGCACCGCCCACGCCCACGTAACCGCACGCTGGCGTAATACCTACCAGACCGGCAATCGCCCCGGAACAGGCACCCAGCAGCGATGGCTTGCCGCGAACGGCCCACTCGCCAAATACCCATGAGAGGATAGCGCCGGCGGTTGCCACAACGGTATTCACGAAGGCCAGCGCGGCGATTTCGTTAGCGGCGCTGGCTGAACCTGCGTTGAAGCCGAACCAGCCAAAATAGAGGATGGCGGTGCCGGTAAAGACCATCGGCAGATTGTGCGGCTTAAATGCTTCCTTCCCGAAGCCCACGCGCTTACCAATCAGGTATGCGCCTACCAGACCTGCTACCGCGGCGTTGATGTGCACAACGGTACCGCCCGCAAAGTCCAGCGCGCCATGGGAAGCCAACAGACCACCTCCCCAGACCATATGCGCAATCGGGATATAGGAGAGCGTCAGCCAGACCACCACGAAAATCAGTACCGCAGAGAAGCGGATACGCTCAGCCAGCGCGCCCACAATCAGCCCCACGGTGATGCAGGCGAATGAGCCCTGGAACGCGACATGAATATACTGATAAAAACTGCCCATCACCGCGGTCAGTTCGATATTTTTCAGCATCGCCCAGTTAACGTTGCCGAAGAAGGCGTTGCCCTCCCCGAAGGCCAGCGAGTAACCGTAAACCACCCACAGCACGCACACCAGCGCGAACGTGACGGCAACCTGCGTCAGCATGGAGAGTACGTTCTTGCCGCGGATCAGGCCGCCGTAAAACAGCGCGATCCCCGGAATCGTCATGAACAGCACCAGCGCGGTGCAAATCATCATAAAGGCGTTATCGGCTTTGTCTGCCACAGCAGGTGCAGCCATTGCCAGGCCCGGCAGCAGTGCCAGCGAACCCAGACCTGTTTTCATTGTTGCTTTCTTCATTTTCTCGATCCCTATCACTGTGTGCCAGGAGTTACTTACAACGCCGCTTCGTCAGATTCGCCGGTACGGATGCGAATGACGCGCTGTAGTTCGGCAACGAAAATTTTGCCGTCGCCAATTTTTCCGGTGTAGGCTGCTTTGCTGACGACATCAATCACCTCATCAAGCTGATCGTCGGCAATCGCCACATCAATCTTCACTTTTGGCAGGAAGTTAACGCTGTATTCCGCCCCGCGATAAAGCTCGGCATGACCTTTCTGACGCCCAAAGCCTTTCACTTCGGTGACAGTCAGTCCCTGAATACCCATGGAAGACAGCGCTTCACGCACGTCTTCGAGTTTGAATGGTTTGATTACCACCGTAACCAGCTTCATATATCCCCTCCAGTCAGAATTCGGTAATGGCCGCAGCTAACACGAAAGGGATATTGCAAAGGGTGTGCCAGAAGTGAAAGGTGAGGAGGAAAGCGCCGCGGCGCGGATGCGCCGGGAAGAGGCGAAAAAAAACGCACCATGGCAGTGCAGGGTGCGTTTCAGTTTTGCACCAACGGTTAAGTCTGTTAGCGCATTGCCTTGTTATGGTGCATCAGGCGCTGAGTGACTCTTCCTCGCGCGCGCTGGCGGCCAGTTCGTCGCCTGCCAGCTGCAACTGATACATCTGCCAGTAGCGTCCTTTTGCCTCAAGCAGCGCTCTGTGCGTCCCCCGTTCAACGGCCTGGCCACGGTGCAGCACCAGAATGGTATCGGCATCGACGATGGTTGAGAGGCGGTGGGCGATTACCACCAGCGTAGTGCGATCCCGCACGGCAGCCAGCGCCTGCTGGATCGCCTGCTCGGTACCGGAGTCAATGCTTGCGGTCGCTTCATCCAGAATTAACACCTGCGGCGTCTCAATCAGCACGCGCGCCAGCGCAAGAAGTTGCTTTTGCCCGACCGAGAGATTATTGCCCTGCTCACCCAGCCGGGTATGGATCCCCTCGCTTAACCCGCGCGCCAGATCCGCAAGCTGTACCGTTTCCAGCACCTCCCATACCTGCTCAGGCGTGAAAGGTCGTCCCAGCGTCACGTTGGCATAAAAGGTATCCGCCAGTACCACCGGATCCTGCTGCACCATCGCGACGCCCTTACGTAACGCGTTGTGGCTAAGCGCGGCAAGCGGCCGTCCGTCCAGACGGATCTCCCCCTGCGTCAACGGATAGTAGCCCATCAGCAAACTGGCGAGCGTGCTTTTGCCGCTACCGGTATGCCCAACCAGGGCGACAAAACCGCGCGACGGTACCTCGAGGTTAATATCCTGCAAGACAAGCTGGTCGTCGCGGTAGGCAAACGAGACATGATCAAACGCTATGGATCCACTTTCCAGCGGGCGTTCGTCATCGCCATAGGTCTGACGCGGCCTGTCCATCAGCTCGAATACACGTTCGCCCGCGACCACTGCCTGTTGCAGCATCGATTGCTGCGTGGTGAGTTCAATCAGCGGTTCGTTAAGGCGTCCAAGGTAGCTGATAAATGCGTACAGTACCCCCACCTCGATGGTTCCGCGCGTCGTCAGGCCAAACAGCATCAACAGCCCGCACAGCACCAGCGCAGAGAAGAGGCTCAGCAGCGGGCGTAACAGGAAGCCATCCAGCCGTAACGTCTGCATCCGCGCCATATAGTGCGAGCGGCTGGCTTCTCCCATTCGCTCACCAAAACGCGCCTGCTGGCGAAACTGCTGGATAACGCTCATGCCGTTGATCACTTCGTTGAAGCCATCATTGATATCTGCGAGGTAAGCGCGCACGCGACGAACAATCGGCGTGCTGTAGCGCTGGTAAATTACCATCACAATCAGCACCGCCGGGAAAATAGCGATCGCCACCAGCGCCATACGCCAGTCCAGGCTGAACATCGCCACCAGCATCGCGCCAATTAACGCGGCACTGCGCAGAACCGTTGCGACAACGGTTACATAGAGGTCGCGGATCACCTCGGTGTCATTGGTGACGCGCGAAATAACCTGTCCGACCGGCTGGGTATCAAACTCGCTCAGCGGCTGGCGCAGCGCGGCATCCATCACATCCGTGCGTAGCTGCTGGACCACGCCCACGGCGGCCCGGTTAAACAGCAGCGACTGCGCATAGTGCAGCCCCGCCGCCGTCAGCTGTAGGCCGACATACGCCACGCCCAGCCCCGCCACCAGCCCCAGCGGCAGATAGTTTTTCGCCACCATATTGTCGATGAAATAGCTGATAAGCAGCGGACCGGTCACCTCCGCAATCGCGGCGATCCACAGCAACAGCACGGCGATGGAAAGCGGTTTGCGCCACGGCGAGCCATAGGTCAGCAGCCGTTTTAACGTCGGCCACATCTGTCCAAACTTACGCATCGGCGACCTCCTCATCCAGCGCGGCTTCAAGCTGTTGATAGCGGTACATATCCCGATACCATCCGGTCTGCGCGGCGAGCTGCTCATGCTGACCACGCTGAGCAATATGCCCGTGCTGAAGCACCAGAATTTCACTGGCTTCGGTAAGGGCCGACAGACGGTGCGCGCTGATGATGACCGTGCGCCCCTCTCCCCACTGGCGAAGGTTATGCAAAATTTGATGTTCAGTACGCCCGTCAACCGCGGACAGCGCATCATCCAGTATCAGGATCTCAGCGTCCAGCAGCAGCGCGCGGGCAATAGAGATACGCTGTTTTTGTCCGCCGGAGAGCATAACGCCCCGCTCTCCCACTTCCGTGTCGTAGCCCTGCGGCAGGCGCAGAATATCCTCGTGGACGCTGGCCAGACGCGCCACGTGCTCGATCTGGTCCTGTGTCGCCGTCGGACACCCGAGCGCGATATTGTTGGCAATGGTGTCTGAAAACAAAAACGGCGTCTGGCTGACGACCGCCAGGCGGCTGCGCCAGTCATCCAGCAGCAGACGTGGCAGAGGGACGTCGTGGAAACGGATATCGCCTTCGCTCACGTCAAAATGGCGCTGAATCAGTGACAGAATGGTGCTTTTACCGGAACCCGTCGGGCCACAGATGCCCAGCATCTGACCAGGACGCAGCGTGAAACTGACGTTCTCAAGCACCGGATGTTCCGTTTGCGGGTAGATAAAGGCGCGGATATCAGCCTTGAGAATACCCGGACCTTCCGGCACCGGCTCGCTGCCATCGTTCACGACCGGCACTTCCGCCAGCATGGCGCGGATACGGCTGTAAGCGGCGCTCCCGCGTTCAACGATATTAAACATCCAGGCCAGCGCCAGCATCGGCCAGATCATCAGCCCAAGGTACATCGCAAAGCTGGTTAACTGCCCGAGGGTCATCGTGCCTTGCACCACCATCCAGCTGCCGCCGCCCACTGCCAGCAGGTTCGCCATGCCAATCGCAATATAAATTGTCGGATCGAAACGGGCATCAATACGCGCCACGCGCATGTTTTTCGCGCCGGTATCGGCGGCGTCGGCGGCAAACAGCGCGGACTGGCGGTCTTCCAGACCAAACGCTTTGATCATGCGGATGCTGGTCATGCTCTCCTGGGTGCGATCGTTCAGCGACGAGAACGCCGCCTGCGCCAGCTTAAAGCGTTCATGGAGCTGCTCGCCGTAGCGGTTAATTGCCAGCGCCATCAGCGGCATCGGCAGCAGCGCCAGCAGCGTGAGCTCCCAGCTAATTTGCGTAGACATCACAATCAGTACCGCACAGCCCATCACCAGGGAATCCACCAGCGTTAGCACCCCTTCACCGGCGGCAAACACCACGCGGTCTACATCGTTAGTGGCGCGGGCGATGAGATCCCCGGTACGGTGACGCAGATAAAACTCAGGGTGCTGGCGGCTCAGCTGGCGGTAAAAGTCCTCGCGCAGCTCAACGGCAAGCTGATAGGACGCGCCGAACAGCAGCACGCGCCAGACATAACGCAGCAGGTAAACCACCACGGCCGTCAGCACCAGCGTACCGCCCCACATCATCACCCGTGCGGCGGTGTAATGTTGTTCCGTAACGCCATCCACGACGTAACCCACCACTTTGGGCGGGATCAGTTGCAGAATGGCAATGATAATAAGCAGGGCCACCGCGCCGAGGTAGCGTTGCCACTCCCGACGAAAGTACCAGCTTAATTGGGCAAATAATCGCACGCGGTCTTTTCCTGAAGGTATTTTAAGAAGTTATTCAATGGGTAACGCTGTGGTGTATTTAATCTGTTCCATGGCGAAACTGGAGGTGACATCGGACAAGCCTGGTACGCTATTGACCAGCCGCTTGTAGAAATCATCGTAGCGCTTCATGTCTGCCACCTGAACGCGCATCAGATAGTCGTATTCCCCCGCCATGCGCCAGAAGCCGAGCACTTCGGGCATGTCGGAAACCTGGGTGACGAAGCGGCAGTACCATTCGCTACTGTGATGCTGCGTTTTTATCAGGACGAAGGCGGTCAGTCCAAGCCCCAGTTTTTCGGGATCCAGCAACGCCACGCGTCCCAGCAGAATGCCATCATCTTCCAGCTTCTTGAGGCGCTTCCAGCACGGTGTGGTGGTCAGATTAACGGCATCTGCCAGCGCCTGCAAAGAGAGGGTGCAGTCGCTTTGCAGCAAAGAAAGCAGCTTACGATCAATTTTATCTAACATAGCCACCTCGAAGAGAAAATTATTCTCCTTACATTCTATTTTAAAGGTCAGATAGCAACAATTTTTTCTGTGCTTTTCGCTATGCTGGGCACAAAATGACAAACGGATAACTACGATGAATAGCACCTGGGTTAAACATGCCATCAGCGAAATAAATGCCGACTATCAGCGCTCGGCAGACACCCACTTGATCCGCCTGCCTCTGCCTGGATTTCCCGGCATTCAGCTTTACCTGAAGGATGAAAGCACCCATCCTACCGGCAGCCTGAAGCATCGCCTGGCGCGTTCACTCTTTTTATACGGTTTATGTAACGGCTGGATCAAAGAAGGCACCACGATTATTGAATCGTCGTCCGGATCAACTGCCGTCTCCGAAGCCTACTTTGCCCGCCTGCTGGGCCTCCCGTTTATCGCCGTGATGCCCTCCTGCACGGCGAAACGTAAAGTCGAACAGATCGAATTTTACGGCGGACGCTGCCACTTTGTGGAAAGCGCCTGCGAAATCTATGCGGCCTCCGAAATGCTGGCCCGCGAGCTGAATGGTCACTATATGGATCAGTTTACCTTCGCCGAGCGCGCCACCGACTGGCGCGGCAATAATAACATTGCGGACAGCATTTTCCGCCAGATGACCCACGAGCCGCATCCTGTTCCCTCTTACATTGTCATGAGCGCGGGCACGGGCGGAACCTCCGCCACCATCGGACGTTATATCCGCTGTCAGGGTTATGATACGCAGCTGATGGTGGTTGACCCGCAAAACTCGGTGTTCCTCGATTACTGGCAATCCCGCGATGCCAGCCTGCGCAGCCCCGTGGGGAGCAAGATCGAAGGGATTGGTCGCCCGCGCGTCGAACCCTCGTTCATTCCGGACGTTGTGGATGAGATGCTCCGCGTGCCGGACGCCGCCAGCGTCGCGACGGCGCACTGGCTGGAGACACAGCTTGGCCGTAAAGTCGGGGCTTCCACCGGCACCAATATGTGGGGCGCGCTACAGCTGGCCGCGAGGATGCGCGAAGAAGGCCGTACCGGCTCTGTCGTCACGCTGCTGTGTGACAGCGGGGAGCGCTACCTGGACACCTATTACAACGCAGAATGGGTGCAGGCAACTATTGGCGATGTAGAACCGTGGAAAGCGCAGATTTCGCAGCTGGTGAAATAAAAAAAAGCCAGGCTTTAGCCTGGCTTGCTGGAAGGGTCTCACTATTCGGGGGAATATGGGAGGTTATTTTTGTCCAGCCAATGCGTCAAAAAATGGGACACCGCTTCGTTACGACAGTGTCCGATAACCGGTAAATGCGGGAGCGCGGCGATAAGTTGCGGCATCGCGTTCCCCATAATCAGTCCACGACCCACGCTGCTCAGCATCTCGTGGTCGTTCATGGCGTCACCAAAGGCCATACAGTCCTGCATCGTCAGCCCCAGATGATCGCTCAGCACCGCCAGCGCAGATCCTTTGTTACAGCCCACCGGCAGCACTTCAAGGCAGTCCACCGCCGAGAAGGTCAGGTGCGCCCGGTCGCCCAGCGCCTCGTTAAGCTGAATACGCAGGCGGCAGAGATCGTCGTGATCGCCACAGAAGCAGATCTTGGTCACCTTGTGTGCCGGAATGCGGCGCAAATCGATAAGCTGATATTTAAAGCCGCTGTAAACGTGAGCGTGCAGCAAGGCCGGGATCTCACGCCCGGTAAACCAGCCTTCATCGTTAAAAACATGCACGCTGGCCTGCGTATCCCAGGTGCTGTGCAGGACAATGTCCGCCACTTCCGGGTTCAGATCCTGACGGTGCAGCACATCGCCGTTGACGGAGTGAATGCGCGTCCCGTTGCCGGTGATCAGGAACGCATCGAGGGCAAATGTCCCCAGCAGATGGCGCATCTCCAGCACATGACGACCAGTGGCAAACGTCAGGGTAACTTCTCGCTCGCGCAGGCGCTTAAGTGTGTTCAGGGTTTTCTCCCCTAAACGGTGATCCGGCATTAACAGCGTGCCGTCCATATCAAATGCAGCGAGCCGAGCCATAATTACTCCCGAAATGTGATGCGGTTAACTTGTGCATCAGTATTACGTGAGATATACGGAAGTAATAGTGAATAGATGATAATTATTGTTCCGGGTTTTTCATGCGCCAGCTTAATCGTCTTAACCAGTATCAGCGTCTGTGGCACCCCTCCGCCGGCGCACCGCAGCAGGTTACCATCAGTGAACTTGCCAGCCGCTGCTTTTGCAGCGAGCGACATGTTCGCACCCTGCTGCGCCAGGCGCAGGAGGCGGGCTGGCTAAGCTGGCACGCCCGCTCCGGACGAGGTAAGCGTGGGGAATTACGCTTTCACGTCACCCCGGACTCGTTGCGTAATACGATGATGGAAGAGGCCCTGAAAAGTGGACAGCAGCACAACGCGCTGGAGCTGGCCCAGCTCGCGCCTGAAGATTTGCGATCGCTGCTGCATCCGTTTATGGGCGGGCAGTGGCAGAACGATACGCCGACGCTGCGTATTCCCTACTATCGCTCGCTGGAGCCGCTTCAGCCGGGGTTTCTCCCTGGCCGGGCGGAGCAGCATCTGGCGGGACAGGTATTCTCAGGTTTGACGCGTTTTAATGGTACCAGCAGTGAACCCACGGGCGATCTGGCGCATCACTGGGAAATCTCCGCTGACGGCCTGCGCTGGCATTTCTACATTCGCTCCACCCTGCACTGGCATAACGGCGATAAAATAGAGACGGCACAGCTCCGGCAAAGCCTGACGGCGCTGTTATCGCAGCCCGGCTTGGGCACGCTTTTCCGCAGCGTCTTACGTATCGAAACCACGCATCCGCAGTGCCTGACGTTTATTCTCCATCAACCTGACTACTGGCTGGCGCACAGGCTGGCAACCTACTGTAGCCGTCTGGCGCATCCCGATTACCCCGTGGTGGGTAGCGGTCCCTTCCGGCTGAGCGTTTTTGAGCCTGAACTGGTGCGTCTGGAAAGCCACGAGCAGTATCACCTTGGCCATCCGTTGCTTAAGGCTATCGAGTACTGGATCACGCCCCAGCTTTTTGACTACAGTCTGGGCACCAGCTGTCGCCACCCGGTGCAAATCGCCATTGGCGAGGCCGACGAACTGGCCAGCCTGCGGCTGGTGAGTAACAGCACCAGTCTGGGTTTCTGCTACCTCACGCTGAAACAGAGCCCGCGTCTGAGCGAACTTCAGGCAAAGCGGCTGATTAATATCATTCATCTCTCAACGCTGCTGCACACGCTTCCCCTGAACGAAGGGCTCATCACCCCTACCGAGGAACTGCTTCCCGGCTGGGCGATCCCCCAATGGCCTGATTTAACCGACGTTGCGCTGCCAGAGGCATTGACGCTGGTCTACCACCTGCCGGTTGAGCTTCACACCATGGCCAGCCAGTTAAAAGCATACCTTGCGCGGCAGGGTTGTGAACTGACCGTCATCTTTCACGACGCCAAAACGTGGGACGGGTGCCAGCAGCTTGCCGATGCAGACATCATGATGGGAGACAGACTGATTGGCGAAGCGCCAGCGTACACGCTTGAGCAGTGGCTCCGCTGCGATGCGCTCTGGCCACATCTGCTGAGCGCACCGGCATACGCCCATTTGCAGGCCACGCTGGATGCGGTGCAGACGCAGGCCGACGAGCGTGACCGACACGCAGGACTTCAGGCTATATTCAGCCGGTTAATGGAGTCAGCCGTCCTGACGCCGCTCTTTAACTACCAGTATCAAATCAGCGCGCCTCCGGGCGTCAACGGCATACGCCTTAACACTCGCGGCTGGTTTGACTTCACCGAAGCCTGGCTTCCTCCCCCAAACGCGTGAAGAAGCTGGTCGCCGCTTTAGCCAGGCGTTAACATGACGCTTTTACTGTAACTGTCGAGATGATCTATGAAACGTGCCGTCGTCGTGTTCAGCGGAGGACAAGATTCCACCACCTGCCTGATTCAGGCGCTTCACCAGTATGATGAAGTGCACTGCGTCACTTTTGATTATGGTCAGCGTCATCGCGCTGAAATCGATGTCGCTCGTGAACTGGCTCTCAAACTGGGCGCCCGCGCTCATAAAGTGCTGGACGTGACGCTGTTAAATGAACTGGCCGTCAGCAGCCTCACCCGCGACAGCATTCCGGTGCCTGATTACGAACCGGATGCCAGCGGCATTCCGAACACCTTCGTACCGGGCCGCAACATTCTCTTCCTGACCCTGACGGCGATCTATGCCTACCAGGTGAAAGCCGAAGCGGTGATCACGGGCGTATGTGAGACCGACTTCTCTGGCTACCCGGACTGCCGGGATGAATTCGTGAAAGCACTCAATCACGCTGTCGATCTGGGAATGGCAAAAGAGACCCGCTTCGAAACGCCGCTGATGTGGCTGGATAAGGCTGAAACCTGGGCCCTGGCCGACTACTGGGGCAAGCTGGATGTTGTTCGCAACGAGACCCTGACCTGCTACAACGGCATTAAAGGGGACGGCTGCGGGCAGTGTGCCGCCTGTAACCTGCGCGCGAACGGTCTGAATCATTATTTTGCGGATAAAGCGGGCGTGATGGCCGCGATGCAGAAAAAGACCGGGCTGAAATAAGGGCTACCTGACCGTGCTGTCGAACGGTAAGTGTCGACAGCACAGTTATTCCTGAACATTTCTTACGCGATCATCAGCTCCAGCTTTTCGCGCAACTCCCCTTCCAGCGGCAACGCTTTCTGGGTTTTGAGATCGATACAGACAAAGGTGATCAGCGCATCGGCCACCACCTGCCCTTCTGGCTCCAGCGTAACGACCTGGCTCAATACACCACTTTTGCCATTCAGTTGTTGGACCTCACTGGTCACGGTGAGCACATCCCCCAGCACAGCCGGGCGGCGGTAGTTAATGTTGATATTGACGACCACAAACGCGATGTTGTGTGCGGTCAGCCACTGGAAGCTTTCGCTGTTCTCCAGGCCGTCCCAGCGCGCCTCTTCAAGAAATTCAAGGTAGCGGGCGTTATTGACGTGCTGGTAAACATCGAGGTGATAACCACGGACTTTGATTTGTGTCTGCATAGCGCAATAGCCTTTCGTTGTTATAGGTTCAGAGGTCATAACTGGTATGACCTCTTTATCCTGGCAAATTTTTGCCGCAGTGCAAGTGATTACGCGATTACAGCGTCAGGTGTGCGAGATTGCGCTCAACCAGCGCGCTGCCCATACCCGGCACCTGCTTGAGATCGTCAAGGGTTTTGAAAGGGCCATACTCTTCACGATAGCTGACGATGGCCTGCGCTTTTTTTAGACCCACACCATTCATAACGCGGGCAAGATCGTCCGCAGAGGCAGTATTGATACTGACCCGCGTACCCTCGTCCTCAATGCCTTTCGTGCTGGCCGTCGCGTTGGCTTTAACATGACCTTGTGACGTTGCATCGGCCTGGTTTTGTGCAGCCTGCGCTTTAACCGAGGGGGACGCCGCCAGCGCGCCCGCACTCATCCCGGAAGTGGCAATAGCCAGTGTAATTAACAGTGCTTTGATTCCACATTTCATGCTGTTTTCTCCTTGTTTGTTGACAGCCACGCCACGATAACCGCACGGGAAAACAGGGACAAACAACAGATTGCAGAAATGGAAAAGGCCGCGAAAGCGGCCTTTAGTTTTTGCAGAGCGTTACTAAAATCTGCGAGCAGATACGTAATTATTGCTCCTGAGTGACCACATCACCCAGTTTGATTTTGGCTTCTTTACGCAGGTTGCTCATCATCGCTTCGAAAGCAATCTGGGCATTGTTCTGGGTAATTCCCTGAACCATGGCCTTCTTCTGCGCGTCTGGCAGCGTACCGGCTTTTACTTCATCCAGCGCCAGAAGCACCACGTTACCCTGCATATCGGTCGTGGTGCCAAAGACAGGTTTGTCTTTCGCCGGCAGGCTCAGGCCAAACGCCGCCTGGCTGACAGGATCCTGACCGGTACGGCTCAGCGTTTTTGCTTCGCCAAAGCTCAGGCCAGCCGCTTTCAGCGCATCGTTCTTACCGGCTTTCAGATCGGCCAGAATTTTCTCTGCATCCAGTTTTGCCTGCTGTGCCGCTTTGTTGTGTTTGACCAGCGCCACCACCTGATCTTTCACTTCCGCCAGGGGCTTCACTGCCTCGGCTTTGTGCTCGCTGACGCGCAGTACGAACGCACGGTCACCGTCAACGGTAATGATGTCTGAGTTGCTGCCCGGCGTACCGTTCTCACCGACCAGACCACCATTGAAAATGGCATCTGAAACTGGTTTGAAGTTCAGTTCTTCCGGCAGGTTTTCGTGGCTGAACCAGCCCGTCTCAACCGCTTTAACGCCAGCAGCCTGCTCAGCACCCGCCAGTGATTCGTTGTCGTTGCTTGCGGCATCGCTCACTTTCTGTTGCAGAGCATAGAAGGCGTCCAGCGCTTTCTCCTGCTTCACTTTCGCAGCGATATCATCACGAACGTCAGCCAGCGGCTTGGTTTTCGCCGCCACAACATCGTCCAGACGCGCCACCAGGAAACCAACGGAGGATTTGATTACACCAGACAGTTGGCCTTTCTCTTTCAGGCCTGCATTTTTCAGCTCGTCCGGGGTAGTGGACTCTTCCAGCCAGCCCATATCACCGCCGTTTTTGGCAGAAATAATGTCGGTGGATTTTGCTTTCGCTAAGGTGGCGAAATCAGCGCCTTTGTTCAGCTCGTCCAGCACGGCTTTCGCTTCTGCTTCCGTTTTGGTCTGGATCACGCTGTAACGGTTACGCTGCGGCTGAGTGAACTGATCCTGATGCTGGTCGTAATAAGACTGGATCTCGGCGTCAGTCGCGTTTTCCTGCATCGCAGCTGCATCCAGCTTGATATAGCTTACGCGGAACTGTTCTGGAGAGATGAAGTTGTTCTTGTTTTGCTCGTAGTAAGCATTAACTTCAGCGTCGCTAACCTGCTGTTTCGCTGCCAGTGCGTTGACATCAATCGTCGCTTCACGCACCACGCGTTGCTGCGCCACCAGTGCCGCCAGCTCTTCAGTTTCGCCTTTCAGCATGAAATCGGTGCCCACCACCGCGTTGATCAGCTGTTGCGTGGTCAACTGGTTACGCAGCGCCTGAGCGTACTGGTCAGCCGTCATACCCATCTGGTTAACAATGCTGTTGTAACGCGCGTTGTCGAACTTCCCATTAGACTGGAAAGCCTGCGTCGAGAAGATGGCTTTTTTAACCTGCTCATCGCTGATGCCCAGACCCAGGCTTTTCGCGTACTGATCCAGCAGCGCTTCGTCGATAAGGCGGTTCAGCGTCTGCTGACGCAGGTTTTTCATATAGCCTTCGTTGGCTGCAAGTTCAGAGTATTGGTCGCCCAGCTGTTGCTGCATGCGGTTACGTTCACCAGCAAAAGCGTTCTCGAACTGCCCACGGCTAATTTCCTGGCCATTCACTTTTGCGGCGTAGTTCGCGCCACCGCCGATGAGGTAACTACTCACACCGGTCAATATGAACGACACGATAATGATACCGAAAATAATCTTGAGCACGAGACTGTTAGCAGCCGTGCGTAAGCTGTCCATCATGGTGTAACAACACTCCGCTGTAGGTGACTGGTTACCTGACGCTGACGGAAAATCCTGACCGTCGCGCGTAAAGGCGTATTGTGACAAGAAAACAGGGCAATTGTCAGCCCACAACTCGCATAAACTCGCACAAATCAGGTCTGGACAAACAAAAAAGGCACATCAAACGATGCGCCCTTGTACTTTTCAGCTTCCCTGGAGCGGGAAAGCAATCAGTTTACTGCGTCTTTCAGCGCTTTACCTGCACGGAAACCCGGCACTTTAGCGGCAGCAATGGTGATCTCTTTACCGGTCTGAGGGTTGCGGCCAGTACGGGCTGCACGCTCTTTAACCGCAAAAGTACCGAAGCCTACCAGTGCAACGTCGTCCCCAGCTTGCAGAGATTCAGTAACAGAAGCAATTAAAGCATCTAAAGCACGTCCCGCTGCTGCTTTAGAAATATCAGCACCCGCAGCAATTTTGTCAATCAGTTGAGATTTATTCACTGTTCTCTTCCTCTCTTTATAATTTATATCGCACCTGAATCCTTCACAGCGCGACCGCGCAGCAGTTATATCAGTCCTGCTATGACCTTACAACACCCGTTGTTGATGGCTAACCCAATCAGCAATCTAAATTAGCTATACAAAAAAAGGCTGGCAAGTACGAAATGACTTACCAGCCTTGTTTTTATTGGCGCTCTTTGCGCGAGGTCACTATTTTGCGGTTACAACCTGCATTCCGGACGGTTCATTTTGCAGTGCGAGAGTCAGAACTTCCTCAATGCGTTTCACCGGATGGATCTGCAAATCGGCAATAACGTTGTCCGGAATCTCTTCCAGATCGCGTTTATTTTCGTAAGGGATCAATACGGTTTTGATCCCACCGCGGTGTGCCGCCAGCAGTTTTTCTTTTAACCCGCCGATAGGCAGTACCTGACCACGCAGCGTAATTTCACCGGTCATGGCCACATCAGCACGAACCGGGTTCCCTGTCAGGCAGGAAACCAGCGCCGTACACATGGCAATACCCGCGCTTGGGCCATCTTTCGGCGTCGCCCCTTCCGGAACGTGAACGTGAATGTCGCGTTTTTCGTAGAAATCCGGGTTGATACCCAGTTTTTCCGCGCGCGCGCGCACCACGGTCAGCGCCGCCTGGATGGACTCCTGCATCACTTCACCCAGTGAACCGGTGTAGGTCAGCTTGCCTTTGCCCGGGACACAGGCGGTTTCGATGGTCAGCAGATCGCCGCCCACTTCCGTCCATGCCAGACCGGTCACCTGACCAACGCGGTTTTCGTTGTCCGCACGACCGTAGTCGAAGCGCTGAACGCCAAGGTAAGCATGCAGATTGTCGCCGTTAATCACAATGTGCTTCAGGCTCTTATCCAGCAGCAGCTGTTTCACCGCCTTACGGCACAGCTTAGAGATCTCACGCTCGAGGCTACGAACGCCCGCTTCACGGGTGTAATAGCGAATGATGCCAATAATCGCGCTGTCCTCGACGGTTAGCTCGTTGGCTTTCAGCGCGTTACGCTCAATCTGTTTCGGCAGCAGGTGCTGCTTAGCAATGTTCAGCTTCTCATCTTCGGTATAACCGGAGAGACGGATCACTTCCATACGGTCCAGCAGCGGGGCCGGAATGTTCATGGAGTTGGAGGTCGCCACGAACATCACATCGCTCAGGTCGTAGTCCACTTCCAGGTAGTGATCGCTGAACGCCACGTTCTGTTCTGGATCAAGCACTTCCAGCAGCGCCGACGCCGGATCGCCACGCATGTCCGAAGACATTTTGTCGATCTCATCGAGCAGGAACAGCGGGTTTTTAACCCCCACTTTCGCCATCTTCTGGATCAGCTTGCCCGGCATAGAACCGATGTAGGTACGGCGGTGACCGCGGATTTCCGCTTCATCGCGTACGCCGCCCAGCGCCATACGGATATACTTACGTCCGGTCGCTTTGGCGATGGACTGGCCCAGAGAGGTTTTACCCACGCCTGGAGGCCCTACCAGGCACAGAATTGGACCTTTGATTTTGTTCACACGGCTCTGTACCGCGAGGTACTCAAGAATGCGGTCTTTCACGCGTTCCAGGCCGTAGTGGTCGGTATCGAGGATTTCCTGCGCCTGACGCAGGTCTTTTTTGACCTTGCTGCGGGCATTCCACGGAACCTGTACCATCCACTCAATATAGCCGCGCACGACGGTCGCCTCTGCCGACATCGGAGACATCATTTTCAGCTTCTGCAACTCAGCTTCGGCTTTCTCTTTCGCCTCTTTCGGCATCTTCGCCGCGTCGATCTTACGCTTCAGCGCTTCGTTTTCATCCGGCGCATCGTCCATCTCGCCGAGCTCTTTCTGAATGGCTTTCATTTGCTCGTTCAGATAGTACTCACGCTGCGATTTTTCCATCTGCTTTTTGACACGGTTGCGAATGCGCTTCTCAACCTGGAGCAGATCGATCTCAGACTCCATCATCGCCATCAGGTATTCCAGACGTTCGTTAACGTCGGACATTTCCAGCACGGACTGTTTGTCAGCCAGCTTCAGCGGCATGTGCGCAGCGATGGTATCCGCCAGACGTGCAGGATCGTCGATGCTGTTCAGCGACGTCAGCACTTCAGGTGGGATTTTCTTATTCAGCTTGATGTAGCCTTCGAACTGGCTGATCGCGGTGCGTACCAGCACTTCCTGTTCGCGCTCATCAAGTTCCGGTGAATCAAGGTACTCCGCCTTCGCAGAGAAGTGCTCGCCATCGTCTGACAGAGTGGTAATACGCGCACGCTGTAAGCCTTCCACCAGCACCTTCACGGTGCCGTCTGGCAGCTTCAGCATCTGCAAAATAGAGGCCACGGTCCCGACGGTGAAAAGATCGTTTACACCCGGCTCATCCGTTGATGCTTCCTTCTGCGCGACCAACATGATTTTTTTATCATGATCCATGGCGGCTTCGAGGCAACGGATAGATTTTTCCCGCCCTACAAATAAGGGTATGACCATGTGCGGATAAACCACCACATCGCGCAACGGCAATACGGGGATTTCAATGCGTTCAGAACGCTCAGGATTCATAGAGCTCTCTCTTAGTTTAGTGTCCGCCAGGTAAACTGGTCATGTAACTGTGCTTCACACAACCATTAAAATGTAATCCAGTATATGGGGATGTTTCCCATACATTCAACGCCATGAATACGGAAAAAGTAAAGGGGAGATAAAATCCCCCCTTTTTGATTAACTGATTGTATGAAATGGTGAATTATTCGCCAGATGCCTGCTGCGCTTCCGGTTTACCGTAAATCAGTAACGGCTTGGACTGGCCACCAATGACGGACTCGTCGATCACGACTTTTTCAACGTCTTCCATAGAAGGAAGATCGTACATCGTGTCGAGCAATGCTGCTTCTACGATAGAACGCAGGCCACGGGCACCGGTTTTACGCGCCATCGCTTTCTTGGCAATCGCGTCCAGTGCTTCGTCACGGAATTCCAGCTCAACGCCTTCCAGATTAAACAGCGCCTGATACTGCTTGGTCAGCGCGTTTTTCGGCTCTTTCAGGATCTGAATCAGCGCGTCTTCGCTCAGTTCGTTCAGGGTCGCCACAACCGGCAGACGGCCGATAAATTCCGGAATCAAACCGAATTTGATCAGATCTTCCGGTTCAACCTGCGCCAGCAGCTGGCCTTCGTTTGGTTTTTCAGACGTGGCTTTCACCGTTGCGCCAAAACCAATGCCGGAGCCGGTTTCCACACGGTGAGAGATCACTTTATCCAGGCCTGCAAACGCACCACCACAGATAAACAGGATCTTGGAGGTATCAACCTGCAAGAATTCCTGCTGCGGATGTTTACGCCCACCCTGCGGTGGAACAGCCGCAACCGTACCTTCGATCAGCTTCAGCAGCGCCTGCTGCACGCCCTCGCCTGAGACGTCACGGGTGATCGACGGGTTGTCTGATTTACGGGAGATTTTGTCGATCTCATCGATATAGACGATCCCGCGCTGGGCTTTCTGTACGTCGTAATCGCACTTCTGGAGCAGCTTCTGGATAATATTTTCAACGTCTTCACCCACATAACCGGCTTCGGTCAGGGTGGTGGCATCCGCCATGGTGAACGGAACATCCAGCAGGCGCGCCAGCGTTTCCGCCAGCAGGGTTTTACCAGAACCCGTAGGCCCGATCAGCAGAATGTTACTTTTGCCCAGCTCTACGCCATTGCTGGTATCGCCGTTACGCAGACGTTTGTAGTGGTTGTATACCGCCACCGCCAGCACTTTTTTCGCCTGCTCCTGACCAATGACATAGTCGTCCAGGTGGTGGCGAATCTCGTGTGGCGTTGGTAACGCGCTGCGCTCACGGTGCGGCGCGACTTCTTTAATCTCTTCGCGAATGATGTCGTTACATAAATCGACGCATTCGTCGCAGATATACACGGACGGCCCGGCAATCAGTTTACGCACTTCATGCTGGCTTTTGCCGCAAAAAGAGCAGTACAGCAGTTTGCCCGAACCATCTTTGCGTTTATCTGTCATGAGTCCAAACCTCTTTTTAAGTTCTATGTGCCGCACATGACGACGCAAATGCCATTCTCAGACGCAAGCTGCTTACAGGCAACGTGCCGCCCTACCTTAGTATAGCGGCACACTCGCGTCGCGGGCATCAATTACGATGGGTCAAAATGGAGTCGACTAAGCCGTACTCAACTGCCTCTGGTGCAGAGAGGAAGCGATCGCGCTCGGTATCGCGCTCGATCTGCTCGAGAGGTTGACCCGTATGCTGCGCCATAAGTTCATTCATGCGCGCTTTTACTTTCAGAATTTCTCGGGCGTGGATTTCAATATCCGTCGCCTGGCCCTGGTAACCACCCAGCGGCTGGTGAATCATCACGCGGGAGTTAGGCAGGCAGAAACGCTTACCTTTCGCCCCTGCGGTTAACAGGAAAGCACCCATGGATGCCGCCTGCCCCATACAGATGGTACTGACATCCGGCTTGATGAATTGCATGGTGTCATAAATTGACATGCCCGCCGTAATCACACCGCCTGGCGAGTTGATGTACAGGTAAATGTCTTTTTCCGGGTTTTCCGCTTCCAGGAACAGCATCTGCGCCACGATCAGGTTAGCCATATGGTCTTCCACCTGGCCGGTCAGAAAGATAACGCGTTCCTTGAGCAGACGGGAATAGATATCGAAAGAACGCTCACCGCGTGAGGTCTGTTCAATAACCATTGGCACCAGCGCCATATGGGGTGCAAAGTTATCTCGTTCGCCACTGTATGACATTTCCGTCTCCTGGTTCAAAATTGAAAACACCTGCTGTACTGATTGTAACCTTATGGACGGATTATCAGCCAGTCTCAATCATCGTGATTACATACTAATGGGGGTCGTCATGCCCTATTTCAAGCATAACAACGTTTTGTTGTAACGCTAACACTGAAAGGGCGTTTTAGCACCCTTCCAGGACTAAAGCTGTGATAAAAAAAACCCGTCGCCGGAGGGCAACGGGTTTTTTGTTCAAACTTTAAACCGTCGGGGCGAAATTATGCCTGCTGGTTCATCAGTTCGGTGAAAGAGGTCTCTTTTTCGGTCACTTTCGCTTTCGCCAGTACCGCTTCAACAGCCTGCTCTTCCAGTGCGACGTTGCGCATGTTGTCCATCAGCTCTTTGTTCTTACCGTAGAACTCGATCACTTCTGATGGGTCTTCGTATGCAGAAGCCATCTCTTCGATCAGGCCTTTCACACGCTCTTCGTCAGCTTTCAGCTCGTGGGTACGAATCACTTCGCCCAGCAGCAGGCCGACAACAACGCGACGTTTCGCTTGCTCTTCGAACAGCTCGCGTGGCAGTTCCATCGCTTGCTGCTGGTTGCCACCGAAGCGCTGTGCAGCCTGACGGCGCAGAACGTCGATTTCGCTGTCGATCAGGGCAGCAGGAACGTCGATGTCGTTCGCTTTCACCAGACCTTCAATCGCCTGAGACTTCACGCGGTTACGTACAGCGCCGTTCAGCTCGCGCTCCATGTTTTTACGCACTTCGGTACGCAGACCCGCAACAGAACCATCTTCCACGCCGAAACGCTTGATGAATTCTTCAGTCAGTTCTGGCAGTTCGCGCTCTTCCACTTTCTTCAGGTTGATAACGAACTTCGCTGCTTTACCTTTCAGGTTTTCAGCGTGGTATTCTTCAGGGAAGGTCACGTCAATGGTGAACTCTTCGCCCGCTTTGTGGCCTTTGATACCGTCTTCGAAGCCTGGGATCATACGACCCTGGCCCATCGCCAGTACGAAGTCAGACGCTTTACCGCCTTCGAACTCTTCGCCGTCTACAGAACCGGTGAAGTCGATGGTTACGCGGTCTTCCGCGTCAACAGCGCCTTCTTTTTCTTTCCAGTTCGCCTGCTGCTTACGCAGGGTATCCAGCATGCCGTCAACATCTTCGTCAGTCACGGAAACGATCGGTTTTTCAACTTCGATAGATTCCAGACCTTTCAGCTCAACTTCCGGGTACACTTCGAACTCTACGGAGTAGGTGAAGTCTTCGCCCTGCTTGTATTCACCTGGAACGTAGTTCGGCGCGCCGGCTGGATTGATTTTTTCTTTGATGATCGCGTCGATAAAGTTGCGGCTCATCAGTTCACCCAGCACATCTTGACGCACGGAAGCGCCATAACGCTGAGCAACAACATTCATTGGTACTTTGCCCTTGCGGAAGCCGTCAATACGTACTTTTTTTGCTACGTTGACCAGCTCGCTTTTCACAGCAGTTTCGATGCTGTCAGCAGCGATAGTAATCGTTACACGGCGGCCAAGGCCTTGAGTGGTTTCAACTGAAACTTGCATCTTGTTACCTCAAAAAAATCACAGTGCTCGGTCAACTCTGAATCTGTCTGTTATACCGGGATGCTCTCTTATGTGCAGATTCACATTCCCTGTCGCCAGAATCATCCCGAAGACATTCAATAAGACGCGGCATTATAGCGGCATCACTTAGGTGAGTCGAGAACGGTTGGAGCATGTTGCTGCGGCTTTTTTCACACTTTAAGGCTATTTTTAGCCTTAAAAACGCGCCATCCGCTCAAAACTCAGACAAAACAAAACGGCCCGAAGGCCGTTTTGACGAAATCTGTAAGCAACATACTGGAAAAACTCCGGCGGTTGCAAATCCGATTTATCAGGCGATGGTGCCTGCACCCCGACAAGGCGGTGATGCGAATACCGTATCCTGTAGCCCTTCCCATTCCTTAATGGTGTAGGTATGCAGCGCCAGCGCATGTACGGTTGTGGAGAGTTCTTCCGTCAAGGTGCTGTAGATCAAGCGGTGTCGGTTCAGGAAACGTTCTCCCGTGAAGCGATCGCTGACCAGAACCACTTTAAAGTGGCTTTCAGAACCTGCCGGCACGTTATGACGATAGCTTTCGTCGACAACTTCGAGAAACACAGGGTTGAACGCTGCCCTTAATTTTTCTTCTATCTGTTCACGTATCATCATGAAATCACTCCTCCGACAACGCTAAGGTGTCACCCATCCCTTTAAATATTAGCCGCTTTTACCGGTTCCATTACACCTTGACAACAAATATTTAGCTTTCGTCTGATTTTCTCATCCAAACGAATGAAGTTCACTATGAGGTTCATACGTTTTGTCACTTACAGGCAGAGAAAAGCGGAAAGGTGGTCAGTTTTCGGACAAGGCGATGAATTTACATGCGTTGACCACTTCCCCTGGCCGTTAGCGATGTTATGATGGCGGCAATTTTTCTCTCTTTGCTTACGATTCGTTGAGAACCCGAAAATGTTAAAAAAACTCTTCTTTCCGTTGGTAGCACTCTTTATGCTCGCCGGCTGCGCGACTCCGCCGACGACCATTGACGTTTCACCAAAAATTACCCTGCCTCAGCAGGATCCAAGCCTGATGGGCGTCACAGTCAGCATTAATGGCGCCGATCAGCGTCAGGACCAGGCGCTGGCGAAAGTGACTCGCGACAACCAGCAGGTCACGCTGACCGCCTCCCGCGACCTGCGCTTCCTGTTGCAGGAAGTGCTGGAAAAACAGATGACCTCCCGTGGATACATGATTGGCCCAAGCGGCGCGGTTGATCTGCAAATCATCGTGAACAACCTGTACGCTGACGTCTCCCAGGGTAACGTTCGCTACAACATTGCGACCAAAGCCGATATCGCCATCATTGCTACCGCGAAGAACGGCAATAAAATGAACAAAAACTACCGTGCAAGCTATTCCGTTGAAGGCGCATTCCAGGCCTCCAACAAAAATATCGCTGACGCGGTTAACAGTGTGCTGACTGACACCATTGCCGACATGGCACAGGACACCAGCATTCACGACTTCATCAAGCAGAACGCCCGTTAATCCTGCTGACTGACCCGGTGCTTCACCGGGTCAGTTCATAAGAACATGTCCAGTCACTACTTACGTATTTTCCAGCAACCGAAATCAGCTATTCTGCTGATCCTTGGTTTCGCCTCCGGTTTACCCCTTGCGCTCACCTCCGGCACGTTACAGGCGTGGATGACGGTTGAGAACATCGATCTTAAAACCATTGGTTTCTTCTCGCTCGTCGGCCAGGCTTACGTCTTTAAGTTCCTGTGGTCGCCGGTGATGGATCGCTATACCCCACCGTTCCTCGGGCGCCGTCGCGGCTGGTTAGTGATGACGCAGGTGCTGCTGTTGCTGGCCATTGCCGCAATGGGTTTCCTTGAGCCGTCAACACAGCTGCGCTGGATGGCCGCGCTTGCGGTGGTGATCGCCTTCTGCTCCGCTTCGCAGGACATTGTTTTTGACGCCTGGAAGACGGACGTCCTGCCAGCGGAAGAGCGTGGCGCCGGTGCGGCAATCAGCGTGCTTGGCTACCGCCTGGGTATGCTGGTTTCCGGCGGGCTGGCCCTCTGGCTTGCCGACCGCTATCTCGGCTGGCAGGGAATGTACTGGCTGATGGCCGCTCTGCTGATCCCCTGCATTATTGCCACGCTATTCGCGCCTGAACCGAGCGATGTGATTCCGGTCCCCCGCTCGCTGGAGCAGGCCGTCGCCGCACCGCTCCGAGATTTCTTTGGTCGCAATAATGCCTGGCTGATCCTGCTGCTGATTGTCCTTTATAAGCTTGGCGACGCTTTCGCCATGAGTCTGACCACCACCTTCCTGATCCGCGGCGTCGGGTTTGATGCGGGCGAAGTCGGCGTGGTAAACAAAACCTTGGGACTGTTTGCCACGATCGTCGGCGCGCTGTACGGCGGTGTATTGATGCAGCGCCTGACGCTGTTCCGCGCTCTGCTGATCTTCGGCATCCTTCAGGGCGCATCGAATGCCGGTTACTGGCTGCTGTCGATCACCGACAAGCATATGATCAGCATGGCGACGGCGGTATTCTTTGAAAACCTGTGTGGCGGTATGGGTACTGCGGCATTTGTCGCCCTGCTGATGACGCTGTGCAATAAGTCATTTTCCGCCACCCAATTTGCGCTACTGTCTGCCCTTTCTGCCGTCGGGCGCGTATACGTTGGCCCCGTCGCGGGCTGGTTTGTTGAAGCTCACGGCTGGCCGACGTTTTATCTCTTCTCGGTGGTGGCGGCGGTGCCGGGGATTTTATTGCTGCTGGTCTGTCGCCAGACGCTGGAATATACCCAGCGGACGGAACACTTCATGCCGCGCACGGAATATCAGGCTGCCTATCGGTTTGCCCTGCGTCTGCTGATGGCTGGTTGTCTTGCGCTGGTAGTGTGGCTCGCGGTACTCATCTTGAATGCGACGACCACCTTGTCGCTTCCGTTTGAAACCCAGCTGCTTGATGCAGGGGTGTTACTCGCCATCGTGGGTATCCTGACCGGTGGGATGCTGGATTTCATGTCATTGCGGAAAACGCAGATGACATGAAGTAAAAAGCGAAAGGTTATTTCCCGTTGTAATAACGACACGAAATTATAACGGCGAAATAACCGCCATCGGCAAAAAAAATATTTGTTGTTTTGTGCGGGATAGCATTCGGAAATTATTGGAGCTTATTTCGCTACGCTATTTTCCGTTAAACGATTCAGCATTCGAAAGATTGAATTTTCGTTTTTTAGTTGTCTTTTTATTGATAATTAATTGTTAATTATTTGTGTATTTTTCACAATGGTTATACCAATTGTCCCTTTTGCGGTATGCTGGGGCACCCTTTCGTTATAACGCCCGCTCCGTGCGGCTTCCCCCGGAAAACGCGACATAATTTGCAACACTTGTGACATGTGCGGCAGAACCCGGTAACACCTTCCTGACACAGGGCTAATGATGTTTACAGTAATGTAACCTTCCCGTAAAATGCCCCCACACTTTAAACGCCACCAGACTCCCGTGGAATTGAGGTCGTTAAATGAGACTCAGGAAATACAATAAAAGTTTGGGATGGTTGTCATTATTCGCAGGCACTGTATTACTCAGTGGCTGCGATTCTGCACTACTAGACCCCAAAGGACAGATTGGACTGGAACAACGTTCATTGATACTGACGGCTTTTGGCCTGATGTTGATTGTGGTTATTCCTGCCATCTTGATGGCTGTTGGTTTCGCCTGGAAGTATCGTGCGAGCAATAAAGATGCGAAGTATAGCCCTAACTGGTCACACTCCAATAAAGTGGAAGCTGTGGTCTGGACGGTACCTATTCTGATCATCCTGTTCCTTGCTGTACTGACCTGGAAAACCACTCACGCACTTGAGCCGAGCAAACCGCTGGTTCACGATGAAAAACCTATTACCATTGAAGTGGTCTCCATGGACTGGAAATGGTTCTTCATCTATCCAGAACAGGGCATTGCTACCGTGAATGAAATCGCCTTCCCGGCGAACACTCCGGTTCAGTTCAAAGTGACCTCCAACTCCGTAATGAACTCCTTCTTCATCCCACGTCTGGGCAGCCAGATTTACGCGATGGCCGGTATGCAGACTAACCTGCACCTGATCGCGAATGAAGCAGGCACCTACGACGGTATCTCCGCCAGCTATAGTGGCCCGGGCTTCTCGGGTATGAAGTTCAAAGCTATCGCTACGCCAGACCGCGCGACTTTCGACCAGTGGGTTGCAAAAGCGAAGCAGTCTCCAAACACCATGTCTGACATGGCGGCGTTCGAAAAAGTGGCTGCACCTAGCGAATACAACAAGGTGGAGTACTTCTCTAACGTGAAACCGAATCTGTTCAAAGACGTTATTGGCAAATTTATGGATCACGGCATGAGCATGGACATGACCCAGCCTGAAGGCGAGCACAACACGCACCAGGGTATGGAAGGCATGGACATGAGCCACGCGGAAACCGCTCACTAAGGGGCCGAGGAAGAAAATGTTCGGAAAATTGACACTGGATGCAGTGCCCTACCATGAACCGATTATTATGGTTACGGTGGCTGCAATTATCATTGGTGGCGCGGCCTTAGTTGGCCTGATCACTTACTTCGGTAAGTGGAGCTACCTGTGGAATGAGTGGCTGACTTCGGTTGACCACAAAAAACTCGGTATCATGTACTGCATCGTCGGTATCGTCATGTTAATTCGTGGCTTTGCGGATGCAATCATGATGCGTAGCCAGCAGGCGCTTGCGTCTGCGGGCGAAGCCGGCTTCCTGCCACCGCACCACTACGATCAGATCTTTACCGCCCACGGCGTTATCATGATCTTCTTCGTGGCGATGCCGCTGGTAATCGGTCTGATGAACGTGGTCGTTCCGCTGCAAATCGGCGCGCGCGACGTTGCGTTCCCGTTCCTGAACAACCTGAGCTTCTGGTTCACGGTTGTCGGCGTTATCCTGGTTAACCTGTCACTGGGTGTGGGCGAATTTGCTCAGACTGGCTGGCTGGCCTACCCGCCGCTGTCGGGAATTGAGTACAGTCCGGGCGTGGGCGTTGACTACTGGATTTGGGCGCTTCAGCTCTCCGGTGTCGGTACCACCCTGACCGGTATTAACTTCTTCGTGACCATCCTGAAGATGCGTGCACCAGGTATGACGATGTTCAAGATGCCAGTATTTACCTGGGCATCTCTGTGCGCCAACGTCCTGATTATCGCGTCGTTCCCAATTCTGACCGTCACCATCGCGCTGCTGACCCTGGATCGCTATCTGGGTACCCATTTCTTCACGAATGATATGGGTGGCAACATGATGATGTACATCAACCTGATTTGGGCCTGGGGTCACCCAGAAGTGTACATCCTGGTTCTGCCGGTGTTCGGTGTGTTCTCCGAAATCGCGGCAACCTTCTCGCGCAAACGCCTGTTTGGTTACACCTCTCTGGTGTGGGCAACCGTATGTATTACCGTCCTGTCGTTCATCGTCTGGCTGCACCACTTCTTCACCATGGGTGCGGGTGCCAACGTAAACGCCTTCTTCGGTATTACCACCATGATTATCGCGATCCCGACCGGGGTTAAGATCTTCAACTGGCTGTTCACCATGTACCAGGGTCGTATCGTGTTCCACTCAGCTATGCTGTGGACCATCGGCTTCATCGTGACCTTCTCCGTAGGTGGGATGACCGGCGTACTGCTGGCGGTACCAGGTGCTGACTTCGTTCTGCACAACAGTCTGTTCCTGATTGCGCACTTCCATAACGTTATCATCGGTGGCGTGGTCTTCGGCTGCTTCGCTGGTGTGACCTACTGGTGGCCAAAAGCGTTCGGTTTCACCCTGAACGAAAAATGGGGTAAACGCGCGTTCTGGTTCTGGATCATCGGCTTCTTCGTGGCGTTTATGCCGCTGTACGTGCTGGGCTTCATGGGGATGACCCGTCGTCTGAGCCAGCAGATCGATCCGCAGTTCCACCCAATGCTGATGGTTGCAGCGGGCGGCGCAGCGCTGATTGCCTGCGGTATTCTGTGCCAGCTGATTCAGTACTACGTGTCTATCCGTGACCGTAACCTGAACCGCGACCTGACCGGTGACCCATGGGGTGGCCGTACGCTGGAGTGGGCGACCTCTTCTCCGCCTCCGTTCTATAACTTTGCCGTAGTGCCGCACATTCACGAGCGTGATGCATTCTGGGAAATGAAAGAAAAAGGTGAAGCGTACAAGCAACCTGAGCATTACGAAGAGATCCATATGCCGAAAAACAGCGCCGCGGGCATGGTCATTGCCGCTTTCGCAACGGTATTTGGTTTCGCAATGATCTGGCACATCTGGTGGATGGCGATTGTTGGCTTCGCTGGCATCGTAATCAGCTGGATTGTGAAGAGCTTTGACGAGGACGTGGACTACTACGTACCAGTCCGTGAAGTTGAAAAGCTGGAAAACCAGCATTTTGACGAGATTTCTAAAGCGGGGCTGAAAAATGGCAACTGATACTCTGGCGCACTCAACTGCCCACGCGCATGAACATGCGCACCATGATACAGGACCGACGAAAGTCTTCGGTTTCTGGATCTACCTGATGAGCGACTGCATCCTGTTCTGCTGTCTGTTCGCAACCTATGCCGTTCTGGTGAACGGCACAGCGGGCGGCCCGACCGGTAAGGACATCTTTGAACTGCCGTTCGTTCTGGTTGAAACCGCACTGCTGTTATTCAGCTCCATCACCTACGGCATGGCGGCTATCGCCATGTACAAAAACAACAAGAGCCAGGTTGTCTCCTGGCTGGCGTTGACCTGGCTGTTTGGTGCTGGCTTTATCGGGATGGAAATCTATGAATTCCATCACCTGATCATGGAAGGTTTCGGCCCGGATCGTAGCGGCTTCCTGTCAGCGTTCTTCGCGCTGGTAGGCACCCACGGTCTGCACGTGACCTCGGGTCTGATCTGGATGGCGGTGCTGATGTTCCAGATCTCCCGTCGCGGCCTGACCAGTACTAACCGTACCCGTATTATGTGCCTGAGCCTGTTCTGGCACTTCCTGGACGTGGTATGGATCTGTGTGTTCTCTGTTGTCTATCTGATGGGGGCGATGTAATGAGTCATTCTAACGATCATGGCGCTTCCCACGGCAGCGTAAAAACCTACATGACAGGTTTCATCCTGTCGATCATTCTGACGGTGATCCCGTTCTGGATGGTGATGAACGGTTCTGCATCTAAGCCGGTTATCCTGGGCGCAATCCTGGTGACCGCGGTGATTCAGATTCTGGTGCATCTGGTTTGCTTCCTGCACATGAACACCAAGTCCGATGAAGGCTGGAACATGACGGCCTTTATCTTTACCGTGATTATCATCGCTATCCTGGTAGTCGGTTCCATCTGGATTATGTGGAACCTTAACTACAACATGATGGTTCACTAAGAGCGGCGAGTATGTTTAAGCAATACCTGCAAGTCACGAAACCAGGCATCATCTTTGGCAACCTGATCTCCGTAATCGGAGGGTTCCTGCTGGCCTCTAAAGGCAGCATTGATTACACCCTCTTTATTTACACGCTGGTCGGTGTGTCACTGGTGGTTGCGTCCGGTTGTGTATTTAACAACTACATCGACATGGATATCGACAAGAAGATGGAAAGGACCAAAAATCGGGTGCTGGTTAAAGGCCTGATTGCTCCTTCCGTCTCGCTGGTGTACGCCACCTTGCTGGGTATTGCTGGCTTTATGCTGCTGTGGTTTGGTGCTAACCCGCTGGCCTGCTGGCTGGGGGTGATGGGGTTCGTGGTGTATGTGGGCGTCTACAGCCTGTATATGAAACGTCACTCCGTCTACGGCACGCTGATTGGTTCTCTCTCCGGCGCGGCGCCGCCGGTGATTGGCTACTGCGCCGTCACGAACGAGTTCGACAGCGGTGCGCTCATCCTGCTGGCTATCTTTAGCCTGTGGCAGATGCCGCACTCCTACGCCATCGCGATTTTCCGCTTTAAGGATTATCAGGCGGCGAACATTCCGGTTCTGCCGGTCGTGAAAGGCATTTCG
The DNA here is from genome assembly GCF_014982105.1 of Enterobacter cloacae complex sp. P18RS. Lineage (NCBI taxonomy): Bacteria > Pseudomonadati > Pseudomonadota > Gammaproteobacteria > Enterobacterales > Enterobacteriaceae > Enterobacter > Enterobacter cloacae complex sp. P18RS. Next base: position 336,000 of record NZ_JADCKV010000011.1, read on the forward strand.
GTTGCCAAGAACCACATCACGCTCTACATCATCGCTTTTGCCGTAGCAACGCTGATGCTCTCTCTGGGCGGTTACGCCGGATATAAATATCTGGTGGTAGCAGCTGCGGTGAGCGTCTGGTGGCTCGGCATGGCCCTGCGCGGTTACAAAGTGGAAGATGACAAAGTCTGGGCACGCAAGCTGTTTGTGTTCTCGATTGTCGCCATCACCTCCCTGTCCGTGATGATGTCCGTAGACTTCATGGTGCCTGATTCACAAAACCTGCTGACTTACGTCTGGTAAGAAGGCTGATGTAAAAACGCCGGGTTTAGCCCGGCGTTTTTTATTGGTACGGCGTAACCCCTTTCTTTAACAGTATATTGCCGTATTTCGCGGTCTCGCCCGTCACCACGATGGCGTACGCTTTCTGTGCCCGCGCATAAAACGCATAACGGTCAATACGCGTAACCCCCTCCCCTTCCGCCTCACCAAAGAGTGCGTTGCGATAGCGCGCTTCTACCTGTATATCGAGCGTATCCCCGTCGACAGGGGCCATCATCACCAGCGGTGGCGCATAGCTGTCCAGTTCAAACAGCGGTATCACCGCGGCCAGCAAATCGCTGATGAGCAGGCCATCTGCGCGGATCGTCTTTGGCCCCAGGCTATGCGCGGGAAAGTGAGCATCTGCAAAAATAATCTCGTCACCATGACCCATCTCTGCCAGCGTTTTCAGCAGCTCGGGTGAAATCAGAGGGGATATCGTTTTAAGCACAAGGTTGCTCCTCAGGATAGAAATAACGGTAACGATAGTGGACCCGATCGCGAGCAGCCTCAGCGCTGGCCGTTTCTCCGACGCCCCACCATCCGTACAAAGACGCCCCCAGCACGGTCGTATCAGCCTCTTCAAGAACCTTCACCGGGATCCCAAGCGCATTGGACTTGAGCTGATTCCACAGCATATTGCGGCTACCTCCCCCCACCAGCAGGAGTTCACGCGCCTTAAATTGCGCGATCGCCTCCAGCGCCAGGCATTTTTCTTGCAGATGCACCGTGAGTCCTTCCAGGGCTGCGCGGTAAAAATGGGCTGGCGTTGTGGTGAGCGTAACGCCCTGCCAGCCGGCGAGTGGAGAATCGAGCAGTTGGGTATTCATCGTGACGCCATCCGCGCCGTTCGGAATTGCCGCCGCCTGAGCCAGAATAGTGTCCCAGTCGGTATCAGGCGACCAGAACAGCGCGCGGATCCACTCCAGTACGCCAGACGCCAGATATTGCATTCCCGGATTATAGAGCCCCGTCCGGCTATCCAGTTCGCAGGTTGCGCCCGGGTATTGCCCCAGCAAAGCGGTATCAACCTGCGTGGTGCGCGCCATTAAAATCTCCCAGGTACCCGAAGAGAGAACTGGCTCATTAATTCCCGCCCCGGCGCCAAAAAGGGCAAACTGCGTGTCGTGCCCGGCGGAGATCACCGGCACACCGCAAGGCAATCCGAGCCTGGATGCAGCGTCGGGCCGCAATTCACCAATCCTTTCTCCGGGGGAAACCAGCGGCGGGAAAAGGGAATGAGGCACGCCGATCTTGCTTAAGATCGTTTCACTGAAGCGCTGCTGATGCAGATCGAACATCTGACTGGTACCGGCCATCGTGAGATCGGTCGTCATCTTTCCGGTCAGACGATGGTTGATTAGCGAGGAGATAAAAAGCCAGGCGTGAGCACGCTGTAACAGATCGGGATGGTTGTCCTGAAGCCAGCCTAGCTTATACAACGTGTTAAAACTAAACTGCCCAACGCCGGTGATCTGCTGTAGTTCTGCCGGGGAGCATGAACGGGCAACCGCTTCCATCACCGGCACGGTTCGCGGGCACTTCCAGCTGATGATCGGGTAAAGCAGTTCTCCCCGCTCATCTACCAGTGCGCCATCCACGCCAAAGGTCGTCACACTCATTCCGCACAGTTGATGCTCGCTCAGCGCTGCGCTGATTTTCTGACAACAGACGGCAAACCGTTGCATGATGGCGTCGAGCGACCATTGGTGCCAGGCCGGATTTTCAGCGGCGCTTTCGCTTTCGTTCGCCACCGCGGCGCGCGCCACAATATTCCCTTCGGGATCCAGCGCAATGGCGCGCACGTTCGTCGCGCCACAATCGAGAACCAGAAAACATTTTTTCATCGCGGTCCCCACAGGCTGCCAGCCCGCCGGAGCAGGCTGGCAGGCCGGATTAATGTTTGTATAACGGTCCGTAATTTTCACAGGCGCGGTAATCCTGCCCTTCCGGATCCATACCGTGAGCGCCCCAGGCCGTCGGCCGATAAATCAGCGCCTCCGGTACGTTATGCATGCATACAGGGATGCGCAGCATGGACGCCAGGGTGATGAAATCAGCGCCGACGTGCCCGACGGTTAATACCCCGTGGTTAGCGCCCCAGTTCGCCATCACTGAATAGACGTCGCTAAACGGGCCTTTACCGGTCAGGCGTGGGGCAAACCAGGTGGTGGGCCAGGTTGAATCGGTGCGCTTATTCAGAATGTCATGTACGTGTTCCGGCAGCTCAACACTCCAGCCTTCCGCTATCTGTAATACCGGACCCACACCCTTGATGAGGTTTACGCGGGTCATGGTAAATGGCACGCCACCCCGGGTGAGGAAGTTTGATGAGAAACCGCCCCCGCGGAAGTATTCATGCACCGCCGGACACCAGTGGGTTGCGGCCAGGCACGCGCTGGCTTCCTGCTCAGTAATGTCCCAGTGTGGTTTCAGGGTCGGTTTCCCCTCGGCGTCTTTCTGCTCCGCTGTACCGTCCAGCGCCGCCGAGCCGGAGTTGATCAGATGAATAATGCCGTGCTCAGCCCGTCCAGTGAGCTTCTGGCCTGTAACACGCTCAACCGACTCCGGCGACCAGTAGGTGCGTACATCAGCAAAAATCTGCGCGGTGCCGGTCATCAGATGCCCAAACAGCATCGCTACCCCGTTAAGGCTGTCATTTTCCGTCGCCACTACCAACGGCTGGCGAATACCGTTCCAGTCGAAAGAGCTGTTCAGCAGCGCCTCTGCGGTATCGCCATTTGGATACTGATCCGTCCAGTGGCGCTGCCCCTGGAAACCGGACGCAATGGCGTTATAGCCCAGCGATTCCTCCACGCGGCCCATCGCAGCGAGTTTAGGGTTGCCCTGCATCATGTCGCGGATGCACATCGCCATTAGCAGGCTCTCCCGCAGGATCGCGGCATTTTCCTGTTCATTGCGACGATACTGCTCTGCGTTTTTATTCTCGCCGAAACGGAAATGTGCCTTCGCCCAGCTCAGGGCCAGCTCAAGTTCTTGCTCGTCGTAAATCTTATGATCGATGCGGCGACGCAGTTCGGTCATATCCACCGCCTGCACCTTCATCCCCAGCCAGGATTCAAAGAAGTTGTGATCGACAATCGAGCCCGCGATCCCCATTGAGACACCGCCCACGGACAGATAACTTTTCCCCTTCATGCTGGCGACCGCCAGGCCCGCCCGGGCGAAGCGCAACAATTTTTCCTCAACGTCTGCCGGGATGGTCTCGTCGCCCGCATCCTGTACATCGTGGCCGTAAATGGAAAACGCCGGGATCCCTTTCTGGTTATGCGCTGCCAGCGCCGCTGCGAGGTATACCGCCCCCGGACGCTCGGTGCCATTAAAGCCCCAGATCGCTTTCGGGCGCAGCGGATCCATATCAATGGTTTCACTCCCGTAACACCAGCAGGGGGTGATGGTGATCGTCAGACCAACGTGGCACGTGCTGAACTTCTCTTCGCAAGCGGCGGATTCCGCCATTCCGGCAATGCAGCTGTCGGCAATTACGCACTCTACGGGCGTACCGCAGGAGTGGCGTAATTTTTCACTGAGTAGCGCCGCCGTGGCTTTCGCCATGTTCATGGTCTGCTCTTCCAGAGACTCGCGTACGCCCATTCGGCGGCCATCAATAACAGGTCGAATGCCAATCCGGGGTAACGCTTTTATCGTTTTCATAGCCCTTCCTCACGTTGGTTAACCTATCCGTCTCAGGGGCATAGCCGTGAAAAAGCGCCCGGGCAGCACCGTGAACGGAAAGCGGTGAAATTTGCTAACTCGAATTAGCTTAGGGTTCTCACTAAAAATGAGACAAGATAAATGTGCAGAATCTGTGAGCAGTTTCACGATGAGAGGTCAAAATTCGATCAGCGTCAGGTATTACGATTCAGCAAAAACTAAACATACCGTTTAAATTCAATTAAATAACAAAATACCTTTGCACGACGTCACAATTTGAATACAAATGATTTGGCTAAATTATGACCCTAAAATAGCTTTTAAGGACGAAAGCTAAGTCGAGTTAGCTTAATAACTAAATCACTGTGGCTTGTGATTCATTGCCTTTCCAACACAGGAATTTTGCAATGTCAGAGACTCTTATTCAGATGACGCGCATCACCAAACGCTTTCCCGGCGTGCTGGCGCTGAATCAGGTTGATTTCGATTTACGCCGCGGCGAAGTTCATGCCCTGTTAGGTGAAAACGGTGCCGGCAAATCGACGCTGATGAAAATATTATCCGGTGTTTACCAACCCGATTCCGGTGAAATTCGCTTTGAAGGGCAATCCGTATCATTCAGCGATCCGCTAAGTGCTCAGCACGCAGGTATTACGATTATCCATCAGGAATTTAATCTCTTTCCCGATTTAACCGTGGAAGAGAATATCTTTATTGGCCGTGAATTCTGCAAAAATAGTCGCTGGCAGTTAGATAAACGCGCCCAGCGACAGGCGGTTGAGAAAATACTGCACACGCTGAATTTAAAAATCGCCCCGGACGCCCGCGTCAGTGAATTAACCGTAGCCCAGCAGCAGATGGTGGAAATTGCCAAAGCGATTTCGGTCAATGCCAAAGTGCTAATCATGGATGAACCCACCGCCGCGCTGACCGAAAGTGAAATCGAGAGTTTATTTGACGTCACGCGGATGCTCAAGGCTCAGGGCACGGGGATAGTCTACATCTCGCACCGTCTGGAAGAATTGGCGCTGATCGCCGATCGCGCGACCGTCATGCGCGACGGACAATACATCGCCACCGTAGATTATGAAACGGTTCAGATCGGCGAGCTTATCGCCATGATGGTTGGCCGCAATCTCGATAACATCTACCCAAAACGCCCGCCGCATCAGCGCAGAGAAAAAGTGCTGGAGGTGAATGGCCTGACGCGAAATGGTGTACTGCACGACATCAACTTTACCCTCTGGCGCGGTGAGATCCTCGGCCTCGCTGGCTTAATGGGCGCAGGCCGAACGGAACTGGGCCGGGCCCTGTTTGGCGCCGATGCGATCGACGCCGGTACCCTGACGCTGAACGGCACCCCCACACGGATTAAAGACGTGGCTGACGCCATTGAGAAAGGCATCAGCTATTTAACAGAAGACCGCAAAAAAGAGGGACTCGCCCTCGGCCTTTCCGTTGAGATGAACATTATGCTCGGCAATTACCCGGACTACGCCGGCGCCGCGGGTAATGTCGATGAAAAACGCTGCCGGGAGTCCAGCCAGAAACTGGTGGATGCGCTGCGAATAAAAACGCCGCATCTGGAACAGGCGGCACTGAATTTAAGCGGCGGTAATCAACAGAAGATCATTATTGCCCGCTGGGTCTGTAAAGATACCGATATTTTAATTTTTGATGAGCCAACCCGGGGAATTGATGTTGGCGCTAAGCTGGAAATTTATGAACTAATGAACCGCCTTGTCGCTAAAGGTAAATCGATCATCATGATTTCATCCGAACTGCCGGAAGTATTAGGAATGTGCGACCGCATACTTGTGATGCGCAGCGGCCACATTGCCGGCGAAATAGAGGCTGAGCACGCCACCCAGGAAAAAATCATGCAATACGCCACGCTGGAGGATTAATCATGTCCGTTACCGTTCCATCGCCGCAAAGCGGAAGTCATACGATGAAAATAAATAAAGCGCTCCTGATGCGTCTGGCGCCTCTTTTTAGCCTGGTATTGCTGGTTCTGTTTTTCAGCTTCAGCTCACCGTTCTTCTTTAATACTGAAAATATCATGACTATCGCCCTGCAAACGGCGGTGATTGGCATCATGGCCATTGGCGTAACCTTTGTGATTATTACCGCCGGGATCGACCTGTCGCTCGGATCGGTGGTGGCGTTCTCAGGGGTTGCGGTGGGCATCGCCGCCGGGTTTGGTATGCCGCTGCCGGTCTGTATTCTGGCAGGCGTGCTCGCCGGCGGGCTTTGCGGCTATGTGAACGCGTTTCTGGTCACCAAAATGACCATACCACCGTTTATTGCCACCCTCGGCTTAATGATGTCGGTACGCGGCATCAATATGGTGATGACCGATGGCCGCGCGATTTATTTTTCTGACTACCCGCAGTTCAAGCTGCTAGCGCAGGGTCGCCTGTTCGACGTCCTGCCTTACCCGGTGTTCTACCTGGTCATCGTGGCACTGATCGCCATGTGGATCCTGAAGAAAACGGTGATGGGCCGCTATATCTACGCTGTCGGCAGCAATGAAACGGCGGCACATCTTTCCGGGATTAAAGTCCAGCGCGTGAAAATTTTCGTTTACGCCTTATGCGGCCTGTTAACCGGCGTGGCCGGGGTGATCCTCGCCTCTCGTCTCAATTCAGGCCAGCCAACCGTAGGCGTGGGTTATGAGCTGGAAGCCATTGCGGCGGTAGTGATCGGCGGTACCAGTCTGATGGGCGGCGTGGGCACGATTGGCGGCACCATCATAGGCGCGTTCATTATGAGCGTGCTGAAAAACGGCCTCAATCTCATGGGCGTGTCCCAGTTCTGGCAGATGGTGGCGATGGGCGTGGTCGTCGTTGCCGCCGTCTACCTGGACACGTTACGTAAAAGAATGCGTTAGGTTCTCGATACAACAAGCCCTGCCAACCCTACAACGGAGCAAAATAATGAAAACCAGCCATATCCTGAGCGCCCTGTCGCTCGTTGCCATCCTGTCCAGCAGCGCGCTGGCAAAAGATTTAAACCTGCCGGTAGTCAGTAAAGGTTACCAGCACGAATTCTGGCAGACGGTCAAAATGGGGACGGAAGCTGCCGCAAAAGAGTTGGGTGACAAAACCAGCTACGTTGGCCCTGCCGATGAAACGCAAATCGCCGAGCAGATCCAGTTAGTCGAAAACACCATGGCACAAAAGCCAAACGGCCTGTTGCTGGCCGCGCTTGATGCAAACGCCCTTGCCCCGCTGGTCGAAACCGCCAACAGCCGGGGGATCAAAGTGGTGACCTTCGACTCGGGCGTGAACTCCGATATCCCGGCCAGCTTTGTCGCCACCAATAACCGTAAGGCGGGCGCACAGGCTGCGGATGCGCTGGCGGAGCAGGTAGGCCAGAAGGGGAAAGTGGGTATTATCGCCCACGTAGCCGGAACGACGTCCGCCATTGAGCGCTCTGAAGGATTCAGCGAGCGAATGAAAGAGAAGTACCCGAATATTCAGGTACTGCCGGTGCAATATAGCGATGGCGACCCGCAAAAGGCGATGGATAAAACCATTGATATGGTTCAGGCCAACCCGGATATCGCCGGTATTTATGCCACCAACGAAGGCTCAACCCTGGGCGTTGCGAACGCTATCGACAGCCAGAATCTGAAGGGCAAAGTGAAAGTCATCGGTTTTGACAGCACCGAAGCCATCATTAACTTCCTCAAAAACGGCGTGATTCAGGGCTTCGTGGTGCAGGACGCGTACCAGATTGGTTATCAGGGCATAAAGGCGCTGAACGCGGTGATTTCCGGACAGACGGTGGCTAAGGAAATAGATATTCCAGTGAAATATGTCAATGCGCAGAATATCAACACCCCTGAAATTGATAAACTGTTACATCCGTTTGGTAAAAAATAAGGAAGTTTATGATGAGTGACGGCTATTTCCTCGGGGTCGATGTGGGTTCAGCCAGCGTTCGTGCTGGGCTTTACTCTGCGCAAGGCGAGCGTTTGAGCTTCGCGACCCGTCCGATTTCGCAGTTTCACGCCAGCAACGCGCGCGTGGAACAGTCCTCCGCGGAGATCTGGCAGCAGGTTTGCGCGGTGGTGCGGGAAGCCGTCGACTCCTCTGGGATCTCACCCGACGCCATTCGTTCGATTGGCTTCGACGCCACGTGCTCGCTGGTCGCGCTGGATGCTGAGGGTAACGGCCTGAGCGTGTCCCCCGACAGTCCGGCATCGCAGGACATCATTATGTGGATGGATCATCGTGCTCACGAAGAAACTGTTCGCATCAATGCCACACGCGATCCTGCCCTGTGCTACGTGGGCGGCGAGGTGAGTATTGAAATGGAACTGCCAAAACTGCTGTGGTTGCAGCGACATCATCCTGAAACATGGAATCAGGCCTGGCGCTTTTTCGACCTTGCCGATTTTCTGGTCTGGAAAGCGACGGGCCAGGACGCCGCCAGCCTGTGCACCCTCACCTGCAAATGGAACTACCTTGCGCATGAGGCGCAGTTCAGCGAATCGCTGCTCAGGGAGGTGGGGCTGGAGACCTTACTGACAAAAATTCCCGATACTATTCTGGACGTCGCTGAATGCGTCGGGAAACTCAGCCCACAGGCAGCGCAAGCTCTGGGGTTGCCCGAAGAGGTGGTTGTGGCAAGCGGCATGATCGATGCCCACGCGGGTGGCGTGGCGCTGACGGGCTCACACCCGGAGGGCACGCTGGCGCTCATCAGCGGAACCTCGAACTGCCATATGCTTGCCAGTCAGACGGAGATCCATACGCCCGGCGTCTGGGGGCCTTACTGGAGCGCCATGCTGCCGGGCTACTGGCTGACGGAAGGCGGGCAAAGTGCTGCCGGGGCGCTGGTCGACTGGACGTTGCGCGGGCACGGAGCCAGCGCAGACCTGTTTGCAAAAGCAGAAGCGGCGCAACGCCATCCGGTGGCGCTGCTCAACGACTGGGTAGCCGCGCTTGAACAGGAAGAAAAATATCCCACCCGCAACCTGCACATTCTGGCCGATCACCACGGCAACCGCTCGCCGCGTTCGCGTCCGGATGCGCGGGGCAGCGTGGTTGGTCTGACATTAGAAACCGGTGAACGTGCGCTGGCGAGGCTCTATCTGGCCACGCTACAGGCCATAGCCTATGGCACACGACATATTATGGATACCCTGAAACATCACGGGCACACTTTCTCGCGCATTGTCATTTGTGGAGGAGCCACCCATAACCGGCTCTGGCTGCGGGAGTATGCCGATGCCACGGGCTGCGATATTCATCTCTTAGCCGAAGAAGATGCCGTCACTCTCGGCGCGGCCATTTGCGGCGCTGTGGCGAGCGGTGCATGGGCAACGCTCACCGATGCCACCCGGGAAATGGTCAAAGCCGGCGACATCATCACCCGTCGGCCGGAAACCGCGGCTTTCCACAGGCAAAAATATGAGGCGTACCTGATGCTGTGGACCCAGCAGCAGGCGCTTAATCTCCTGATGCAACAGGAAATGTAATGGCAGGATGCGTATGCTTTATCAGCAGTTTTTTACGTACGTTAAGGATTGAGGCGTAGCGATGGCCAAAACAGTTGAACAGATAGCGAAGGATCTGAATTTATCCGTCACCACCGTGCGGCTGGTACTGAGCGGGAAAGCCGAACAGTATCGGATCAGCGTGAAAACACAGTCCCGAATTAATGAACACGTCGAGCGCTTCGGCTATACCCTCAACCATTCGGCGCGCAGTCTTAAGCTAAACAAAACCGAGACGCTGGGACTCATCGTACCCAACATCTCGAACGTGTTCTTTGCAACGCTCGCCGAGAAACTCGAACTGCGCTGCCGCCGTTCGGGCTACCAGCTGATGATCAGCTGTACTTACAACGATGTGGATTACGAAAACAAGCTGGTCAAAGCCCTGATGGCGCGCAACGTGGACGGCTTGTTTATCGTTCCCTCGACGCTGGAAAACCAGCAGCATCATTTGCGGCAGATCCAAAAACCACTGGTGCTCCTCGACCGGGATTTTGGCTTTACTGACAACGCGCTGGTTGAGAGTCATAACGAGGCCGGGGGGGATGAACTGGCCCGCAACATGCTGGCAGAGAAAAAAACGCCGCTCTGGTTCCTTGTGGGCGATACCGCACTGCCCAGCATTACGGACCGTCTGAACGGCTACTTACAGGCCCTGAAAACAGCCGGTATTCACCATCGCGAGTGGGTCATCGAAGGGCCGGACAATACGCCGGAGGGCGGATATGCCCTGATGGATTCGCTTATCGACAGCCAGGGTGTTCCGCAGGCGTTTATCGCCTCATCGTTACCCGTTCTGGAAGGGGCAATTGAAGCCCTGCGGACGCGTACCGGCACCGTGCCCCAACACATCAATATCGGCACCTTCGATGAGCATCCCATGCTGGGGTTCCTGCCTAACAGCGTCTGGTCCATGCAGCAGGATGAAGATACCTGGGCGGAAAAAGCGTTTGAACTGATGCAGCGAGCCATCGACGGCGAAGCGGTCAACGAGACGGCGAAAGTCGATATGAAGCTGGTCAAACGTTCCCGCCAGTAAAAATAAAACTGTACCCGGAGAATAAAAAATGGAACGAGCCCGATTAGCCAGAGACATTATCGACACCTGCCTTGAGATGACCCGCATGGGGTTAAATCAGGGCACCGCCGGCAATATCAGCGTTCGCTATCGCGACGGCATGCTGATTACGCCGACCGGAATTCCCTACGAGCATCTGACCGAAGAGAGTATCGTCTATGTAGATGCACAGGGGCGACACGAAGAAGATAAACTGCCCTCCAGCGAATGGCGTTTTCATCAGGTTGTGTATCAGACCCGCCCGGATGCTAACGCCGTCGTCCATAACCATGCGGTTAACTGTACCGCCGTCTCGATACTGAACCGCCCCATTCCTGCTATTCACTATATGATTGCCGCCGCCGGGGGAAACTCCATTCCCTGCGCCCCTTACGCGACCTTCGGGACGCGCGCGCTGTCAGAGCATGTCGCGGTCGCATTACGCAATCGCAAAGCGACGCTATTACAGCACCACGGCCTGATAACCTGCGAAGAAAATCTTGAAAAGGCACTGTGGCTGGCGCAGGAGGTAGAGGTGCTGGCAAAACTCTACCTGGCCACGCTGGCGATAGTAGATCCCGTTCCGGTACTCAGTGACGATGAAATTGCCATTGTTCTTGAGAAATTCAAAAGCTACGGATTGCGCGTCGAGGCGTAATTTTTTATCCGGGGGTGCTTTTATCACACCCTCGTAATATCTCTTAAACAAACACCTATTTACCGCACTTATCACCCCGCCTAAACTATGGCCTGCTTTTTGGTAGAGGTGGTAATGAACGATTATAAAATGACGCCAGGCGAACTGCGTGCGACCTGGGGTTTAGGGACTGTTTTCTCGCTGCGGATGCTTGGCATGTTTATGGTCCTGCCCGTTCTGACCACATATGGCATGGCGTTACAGGGTGCCAGCGAAGCGCTGATTGGTCTGGCGATTGGTATCTACGGCCTGGCGCAGGCGATATTCCAGATCCCCTTTGGCCTGCTCTCCGACCGCGTAGGTCGCAAACCGCTGATTGTCGGCGGGCTGCTGGTGTTTGTACTTGGCAGCATCATCGCCGCCCTCTCCCACTCCATCTGGGGAATTATTCTTGGGCGCGCCCTGCAAGGTTCCGGGGCGATTGCCGCCGCCGTGATGGCGCTGCTGTCAGACTTAACCCGCGAGCAAAACCGCACCAAAGCCATGGCGTTTATCGGCGTCAGCTTCGGCGTCACGTTTGCCATTGCCATGGTGCTGGGGCCTGTTATCACTCATGCGCTCGGCCTGCACGCCCTGTTCTGGATGATTGCGGTGCTGGCGACCATTGGGATCGCACTCACGCTGTGGGTTGTGCCTGACAGTAAAAACCACGTCCTCAACCGTGAATCCGGGATGGTGAAAGGCTGCTTCAGCAAAGTCATCGCCGAGCCGCGCCTGCTTAAGCTGAACTTCGGCATTATGTGCCTGCACATTCTGCTGATGTCCACCTTCGTCGCCCTGCCCGGTCAACTTGCCGCAGCCGGTTTCCCGGCGGCAGAGCACTGGAAAATTTATCTGGTCACAATGCTGATCTCGTTTGTCTCCGTTGTGCCCTTCATTATTTACGCCGAAGTGAAGCGCAAAATGAAACGCGTCTTCGTGGGCTGCGTGGCGTTATTGCTGATTGCCGAGATTGTGCTGTGGGGCGCTGGCCCGCATTTCTGGGAACTGATCGCCGGCGTACAGCTGTTCTTCCTGGCGTTTAATCTGATGGAAGCCCTGCTGCCGTCGCTTATCAGCAAAGAGTCTCCGGCAGGATACAAAGGCACCGCGATGGGCATTTACTCCACCAGCCAGTTTCTCGGCGTGGCGATCGGCGGGTCGCTCGGCGGCTGGGTGGACGGTCTGTTTGACTCCCAGACCGTTTTCCTCGCCGGTGCGCTGCTGGCGATGCTCTGGCTGTTTGTTGCCAGCACCATGAAAGAGCCGCGCTATGTAAGTAGCCTGCGGGTAGAAATTCCCGATGACGTGGCAATCGGTGACGCGTTAAAACAGCGTCTGGAAGCGACAGAGGGCGTGAGCGAAGTGCTGATTGTCCCGGAAGAGCGCAGTGCGTATGTCAAAATTGACAGCAAAGTGACTAACCGCTTTGAGGTGGAGCAGGCGCTGAAGGCCTGAAAAAATGCCCGGTTTAGCCGGGCATGATTGTCTTAATCGCGGAAGTTTTTAAACTGGAATGGCTGACCGAGATCGCCGCCACGCACCAGCGCCATCACGGATTGCAGGTCATCACGGGATTTTCCGGTCACGCGGATCTCTTCACCCTGGATCTGCGCCTGCACTTTGAGCTTACTGTCTTTGATAAGCTTAACGATTTTTTTCTGTACCGCGCTCTCAATCCCCTGCTTCAGCTTCGCTTCCACAAACCAGGTTTTGCCGCTGTGAACAAAATCTTCCGGTACATCGAGTGAGGTCCCTTCAATGCCGCGCTTGAGCAGCTTGGCGCGCAGGATATCCAGCAACTGGTTGACCTGGAAATCAGACTCGCTCAGGACTTTGATCGTCTTGTTCGCGTCGTTCAGTTCAATGTTCGCCTCAACGCCACGAAAATCGAAACGTGACTCAACCTCACGGACAGCATTTTCTACGCCGTTACGCGCTTCCTGCAAATCAACTTCAGAAACAATATCGAAAGATGGCATCTTTTCTTCTCCCTTCATTTTTGTTGCGTTGCATAATACCCGCAACGAGGCATAACGAGAAGCTTAGCTGATGGCGCTATACTTAGCGTCATAGCACCTGGCGCCGTTGCAGGTGAGGAGGAACGATGAAAGTAACAGTGCTTGGATGCGGAGCCCTTGGCCAACTCTGGCTTACAGCGCTATGCAAACAGGGACACGACGTTCAGGGCTGGCTGCGAATTCCCCAGCCCTATTGCAGTGTGAACGTAATTGGTACAGACGGTTCAATTTTCAACGAGTCTTTGACGGCAAACGATCCGGAATTTCTTGCCACCAGTGATTTGCTGCTGGTCACGCTGAAGGCCTGGCAGGTCTCCGATGCGGTGAAAAGCCTGGCCGCCCAGTTACCTGAACGCACGCCAATCCTGCTGATTCACAACGGTATGGGTACCATTGAAGAGCTTAAATCTGTCCGGCAACCGCTTCTGATGGGGACAACCACCCACGCGGCACGTCGCGACGGTAACGTCATTATCCATGTTGCCAGTGGTATCACCCATATCGGTCCTGCGCGTGAACAGCCCGGCGATTACAGCTATCTTGCGGATACCCTGCAAAGCACGCTGCCTGACGTCGCCTGGCACAATAACATTCGCGCGGAACTGTGGCGCAAACTGGCGGTGAACTGCGCGATCAATCCGCTGACCGCCCTGCTGGATTGCCCTAACGGTGAGCTGCGCCAGCACCCCGATCGGGTAGCGCTGATTTGCCGGGAAGTTGCCGCCGTCATTGAACGCGAAGGCTACCACACCTCAGAGTCCGATTTACGTTATTATGTCGACCAGGTCATTGAGAGTACGGCAGAAAATATCTCCTCAATGTTGCAGGATATCCGGGCTATGCGGCATACCGAAATTGATTACATTACCGGTTATCTGTTAAAACGCGCCCGGGCACACGGTATTACCGTTGCGGAAAACAGCCGTCTGTTTGAGTTAGTAAAACGAAAGGAGAGTGAGTATGAGCGCATCGGCACTGGTATGCCTCGCCCCTGGTAGCGAAGAGACAGAAGCGGTCACCACCATTGATTTGATGGTGCGTGGTGGTATTAAGGTTACTACCGCCAGCGTCGCCAGCGACGGAAGTCTGGCGATTACCTGCTCGCGTGGGGTGAAGATCCTGGCGGATGCACCGCTTGTACAGGTGGCGGACGGTGATTACGACATGATCGTTTTGCCGGGTGGGCTGAAGGGTGCAGAGTGTTTCCGCGACAGCCCGCTGCTGGTTGAAACCGTTCGTCAGTTTCATCTTTCCGGGCGTATCGTCGCGGCAATCTGTGCGGCCGCGGGTACGGTGCTGGTTCCGCACGACATTTTCCCCATCGGCAATATGACAGGCTTCCCTGGCCTGAAGGACACAATTCCGGAAGACCAGTGGGTGGATAAACGCGTGGTCTGGGATCCGCGCGTTAACCTGCTCACCAGCCAGGGGCCGGGCACTGCCATTGATTTTGGCCTGAAGATAATTGACCTGCTGGTTGGGCGCGAAAAAGCGTACGAAGTGGCGTCATCGCTGGTGATGGCGGCGGGGATTTATAATTACTATGAAGAGTAGTGCATAAAAAAGCCGGGTGGCGGCTACGCCTTACCCGGCCTACAAATGCACGGTACCGTAGGCCCGGTAAGCGAAGCGCCACCGGGCGAGAAACTACGGGCGATACACCTTCACGTTCGCGAAGCCCTGCTCACGCAGATACAGCGCCTGCAAACGGCTCATGACCCCACGTTCGCACCACAGCAGATACGTTTTGCTCTGGTCGAGATCGCCAAACTGGGTGCTCAGCTTGTAGAACGGCAGCGAAACCACCTCGACGCCTTCCACCTGCAACGGCTTGTCATCCTGCTCATCAACAGAACGGATATCCAGAATCGTATCGTTAGCACCGAAGCCGCTGACCGTCTCCACCTCAACCACTTCCTGCTCGGTCTGCTGAGCGATCTCACGGATATCGATGTTGGACGCTTCCGCCACCACTTTTTCCAGGATGCTGAAATCGAAGTTCTCTTCTTCCGCTTCGATCTTCGCCTTCACCGCTTTGATGGTTGGACTTTTTGAGATCACACCGCAATATTCCGGCATGGTGCGGGCAAAATCTTCAGTACCTATTTTACGCGCCAGATCGATGATGTGCTCTTTATCGTGAGAGATCAGCGGACGCAGGATCAGCGTATCAGACACGTTATCGATAAGACGCAGGTTAGTCAGCGTCTGGCTGGAGACCTGCCCCAGCGCTTCACCGGTGACCAGCGCCTGCACGCCGTAGCGCTCAGCCACTTTGGACGCCGCACGCACCATCATACGCTTCAGCACCACGCCCATCTGGCCGTCGTCCACTTTTTCGAGGATTTCGCCGACCACCGGCTCAAAGTTGATCGCCACAAAACGCACGCGGTGAGAGCTGCCGAAGCGGTTCCACAGGTAATGCGCCACCTGACGTACGCCGATTTCATGCGCCGCGCCGCCCAGGTTAAAGAAGCAGTAGTGCACGCGGCAGCCGCGACGCATCAGCATATAGCTGGACACGCCGGAGTCGAAACCACCGGAGATCAGCGACAGCACATCTTCCTGAGTGCCGATAGGGAAACCGCCAATACCTTCGTAACGGCCCTTGACCAGCAGCAGGCGATCGTTTTCGATCTCAAGATTAACGGTGACGTCCGGGTTAGTCAGGCGCACGCGCGCCGTTTCAACGTGCTGGTTCAGACCACCACCGACGTAGCGCTCAACCTCAATAGAGCTAAACTCATGCTTACCCCGGCGCTTCACGCGCACGCAGAACGTTTTCCCTTCGATCTGGTCGCGGTACTGCACCAACGCCTTTTCGAAGATATCGTGCATATCGGTGAAGGGAACGTCTTCCACTTCCAGAATATGGTGAATACCCGGGATACGGGTCAGCGCGTCGCGAATATCAAGACGTTTGTTTTCGTCTTTCGCGCGGACTTCTACATGGTCCCAGTGACGCACCACGGCGAGCGTTTCGTCGTAGTGTTTTAATACGTTACGAATGTTCCCGGTGAGAATTTTAATAAAGCGCAAACGCACGGATTGGCTTTTGATAGTGATTTCAGGGAACAATTTAATGATAAACTTCATGGCGGCAATGTTTCTTAGGCAAGCTTATAAAGGCTTGTAGTGGAAAATGATACAGCAGCCCACACCCGTGGCTGCATCCAGGCGCGCAAGTATACCACCATCGCGCCACTCGCGTTATTTGATAATTGCCCCGAGTCCGTTACCATGTCAGGGCGAAAAATTTAAGAGTCAATTCACTATGCCGAAGAAAAACGACGCACCGGCCAGTTTCGAAACTGCGCTGAGTGAACTGGAGCAGATCGTTACCCGTCTTGAGAGTGGCGATCTCCCGCTGGAAGACGCGCTCAACGAATTTGAACGCGGCGTGCAGCTCGCGCGCCAGGGGCAGGTAAAACTCCAGCAGGCCGAGCAGCGTGTGCAGATCCTGCTTTCCGACAGCGAAGACGCTAAAACCACGCCATTCACACCGGACGCCGAGTAAATGGATTTTTCCAACGCGCTTCAGGCGCGCGTCATCCGCGCCAACGATGCGCTGCGCCGATTCATTGAGCCGCAGCCTTTTCAGAACACTCCACTGGTTGAAGCCATGCACTATGGCGCACTCTTGGGGGGTAAACGCCTGCGTCCGTTCCTGGTGTATGCCACGGGCAATATGTTCGGTATCAGCGATAACACGCTGGACGCCCCGGCAGCCGCCGTGGAGTGTATCCACGCCTATTCGCTGATCCACGATGATTTGCCGGCCATGGACGATGACGATTTGCGTCGCGGTCAGCCAACCTGCCATATCAAATTTGGCGAAGCGAATGCCATTCTGGCGGGGGATGCGCTGCAAACCCTGGCCTTCTCCATTCTGAGCGATGCGCCGATGGTTGAGGTGAGCGATCGCGATCGTCTGGCAATGGTGTCCGAACTGGCAATGGCCAGCGGCGTCGCCGGGATGTGCGGCGGCCAGGCGCTGGATTTGGAGGCTGAAGGTCGTCAGGTTACTCTGGAACAGCTGGAGCGCATCCACCGTCACAAAACGGGCGCACTGATTCGTGCAGCCGTTCGCCTGGGCGCGCTGAGCGCGGGTGAACGCGGGCGTAAAGCCCTGCCGGTTCTGGACAGATACGCAGAAAGTATCGGTCTGGCATTCCAGGTTCAGGATGACATTCTGGATGTGGTGGGCGATACTGCAACATTGGGAAAACGTCAGGGTGCGGATCAGCAGCTTGGCAAAAGTACCTACCCCGCCCTGTTGGGCCTTGAGCATGCCCAACGTAAAGCCCGGGATCTGATAGACGATGCCCGCCGGTCGCTGAATGAGCTGGCCGCGCAATCGCTGGATACCTCGGCACTGGAAGCGCTAGCGGACTACATAATCCAGCGTGATAAATAAACTATAAATCTCGATGAGCCTTTGATGAGTTTTGATATTGCCAAATACCCGACACTGGCGTTAGTTGACTCCACTCAGGAGTTACGTCTGTTGCCGAAAGAGAGTCTGCCGAAGCTGTGTGACGAGCTGCGTCGCTACCTGCTCGACAGCGTTAGCCGCTCCAGCGGCCACTTCGCCTCCGGACTTGGCACGGTTGAGCTGACCGTGGCGTTGCATTACGTCTATAACACGCCGTTCGATCAGCTGATCTGGGATGTAGGCCACCAGGCCTATCCGCACAAAATTCTGACCGGACGTCGCGATAAAATTGGCACCATTCGCCAGAAAGGGGGCCTGCACCCGTTCCCGTGGCGCGGCGAGAGTGAATATGATGTGTTAAGCGTCGGCCACTCTTCCACCTCCATTTCTGCGGGCATTGGTATTGCCGTTGCCGCCGAAAAAGAGAATAAACAACGCCGCACCGTCTGCGTGATTGGCGACGGGGCGATCACCGCCGGGATGGCCTTTGAGGCCATGAACCACGCGGGCGATATCAAACCGGACATGCTGGTGATCCTCAACGATAACGAAATGTCGATCTCCGAGAACGTCGGCGCGCTGAATAACCATCTGGCGCAGCTGCTGTCCGGCAAGCTTTACTCCTCACTGCGTGAAGGCGGTAAAAAAGTCTTCTCCGGCGTACCGCCGATTAAAGAGCTGCTTAAGCGTACCGAAGAACACATCAAAGGCATGGTCGTGCCGGGTACGCTGTTCGAAGAGCTGGGCTTTAACTATATTGGCCCGGTGGACGGCCACGATGTGCTGGGCCTGGTGACGACGCTTAAAAACATGCGCGACCTGAAAGGCCCGCAGTTCCTGCATATCATGACCAAAAAAGGGCGTGGTTACGAACCGGCGGAAAAAGATCCGATCACCTTCCACGCGGTGCCTAAGTTCGACCATACCAGCGGTTGTCTGCCGAAAAGCAGCGGCGGGATGCCAAGCTACTCAAAAATCTTTGGCGACTGGCTGTGCGAAACGGCGGCGAAAGACAACATGCTGATGGCGGTGACGCCTGCCATGCGTGAAGGCTCCGGCATGGTGGAGTTTTCCAAAAAATACCCGGACCAGTATTTCGACGTGGCTATCGCCGAGCAGCACGCGGTAACTTTTGCTGCGGGCCTGGCGATTGGCGGCTACAAGCCGGTGGTAGCGATCTACTCTACCTTCCTGCAACGCGCCTACGATCAGGTTATCCATGACGTTGCCATTCAGAAGCTGCCGGTGCTGTTTGCTATCGATCGCGCGGGCATTGTGGGGGCTGATGGCCAGACGCACCAGGGCGCGTTTGATCTCTCCTTCCTGCGCTGCATCCCTGATATGGTGATCATGACGCCAAGCGACGAAAACGAGTGTCGTCAGATGCTGTATACCGGTTACCACTATCAGGACGGCCCCTGCGCGGTACGTTATCCACGCGGTAATGCCCTTGGCGTTGAATTACAGCCGCTGGAAAAACTGGATATCGGTAAAGGTCTGGTGAAACGCCGTGGTGAAAAAGTGGCGATCCTGAACTTTGGTACGTTGATGCCGGAAGCGGCAAAAGTCGCTGAAAACCTGAATGCGACGCTGGTCGATATGCGCTTCGTGAAGCCGCTCGATGAATCTCTGATTCTGAGCATGGCGGAAAGCCATGACGTTCTGGTCACGCTGGAAGAGAACGCCATCATGGGTGGCGCGGGTAGCGGCGTGAACGAAGTGCTTATGGCGAACCGTAAAGCCGTTCCGGTGCTTAATCTCGGCCTCCCTGACCACTTCATCCCGCAAGGCACCCAGGATGAGGCGCGCGCCGACATTGGTCTGGACGCCGCCGGTATCGAAGCTAAAATCCGCACCTGGCTGGCCTGATCCCTCCCCTTTTCTGCTCCTGCTATGCTTAAACGTATTGTTTAAACAGCAGGAGCGGAACCATGCAATACACGACATTAGGAAAAACGGACCTTAAGGTGTCCCGGCTTTGCCTGGGATGCATGACGTTTGGCGAGCCTGACCGGGGAAATCATGCCTGGACGCTGCCGGAAGAGAGCAGCCGCCCTATCATCAAGCGCGCCATTGACGGCGGCATCAACTTCTTCGATACCGCCAACAGCTACTCAGACGGCAGCAGCGAAGAGATTGTGGGCCGCGCCCTGCGAGATTTTGCCCGTCGTGATGACGTTGTGGTCGCCACTAAGGTGTACTACCCGTCAGGCGATCTGGCGGAAGGCCTTTCTCGCGCGCAGATCCTGCGTTCCATTGATGACAGCCTCAGACGCCTGAACATGGATTACGTCGACCTGCTGCAAATCCACCGCTGGGATTACAACACCCCGCTCGAAGAGACGCTTGAAGCGTTGAACGACGTTGTGAAAGCCGGTAAAGCGCGCTACATCGGCGCATCGTCCATGCATGCCTCACAGTTTGCCCAGGCGCTCGATCTCCAGGCGCAGCACGGCTGGGCGCGCTTTGTCACTATGCAGGATCACTACAACCTGATTTACCGGGAAGAAGAGCGCGAGATGCTGCCGCTCTGCTACCGGGAAGGCGTGGCGGTGATCCCGTGGAGCCCGCTGGCGCGCGGAAGGTTAACCCGTCCGTGGGGGGAAACTACCGCCCGGCTGGTATCGGATGAAGTGGGTAAAAACCTGTATGACGATACAGAAGCCAGCGATGCGTTAATTGCCGAACGCTTAGCCGGGATCGCCGACGATATCGGTGCAACGCGCGCGCAGGTGGCGCTGGCGTGGCTGCTGAGCAAGCGCGGTGTCGCCGCGCCGATTGTGGGCACGTCGCGGGAAGAACAGCTGGATGAGTTGTTGAGTGCGGTGGACTTATCGTTGACGCCGGAGCAGATTGCCGAGCTGGAGACGCCGTATCAGCAGCATCCGGTGGTAGGGTTTAAGTAAACACTTGCCGGGTGGCGCTGCGCTTACCCGGCCTACAAATAAAGTGCGATCGTAGGCCGGGTAAGGCGAAGCCGCCACCCGGCAAAACACTCACCCAAAGTGATCGTACCCTTTCCAGTCAAGCGTAACCGGGGCGCCGTCGCGGACAAACAGCAACCCTTCACTTTCCGGCATTACCTGCCCGATGCAGGTAAATTTCGCCCCCAGATGCGCTAGCGCCACATCCAGCGTCCCGCGATTCAGCTCAGGCACGGTGAAGCACAGCTCATAATCTTCTCCACCGGATAACGCCCAGCGCAGCGCCTGTTCAGGTTCGACATGGCGAAGCAGTTGCTCCGACAGCGGGAACAGATCCAGGTCAACGCGTGCGCCCACGCCGCTGGCCTTCAGGATATGGCCGAGATCGGAGATCAGCCCGTCAGACAAATCGATAGCCGAACTGGCCCGCTCGCGCAGCGCCTGACCGTGCAGAATACGCGGCGTTGGCCGCAGATGGCGCTTCACCAGATACGCCGCATCGTCAGCCTCTTCAACCGTTAAACGGTTCTGAAGGATCGCCAGCCCTGCCGCGCTGTCGCCCGGCGTACCGGTCACGTAGATCCAGTCGCCTGGTTTTGCACCCGAGCGCTTCAGCGCGCGCCCGGCAGGCACATAGCCGTGGATTGCCAGGGTCATGGACAGCGGACCGGCGGTGGTATCACCGCCAATCAGCTGCATATCGTAATAATTCAGCTGTTCAAACAGGGCATCGCTGAAGGCTTCAAGCCAGGCTTCATCCACCTCCGGCAGGGTCAGAGCCAGCGTCAGCCAGGCCGGGTCGGCGCCTATTGCCGCCAGATCGCTGACGTTCACCGCCAGCGCTTTATACGCCAGATCGGCAGGATCGATATCCGGCAGGAAATGACGCCCACACACTAAGGTGTCGGTGCTGATTGCCAGCGTCTGTTTTTCGGGAATATTGAGAAGTGCGCAGTCATCGCCAATGCCGGTTTCAACATCAAGACGAGAGGTTCTGACACGGTCGAAATAACGGGCAATCAGGGAGAATTCGCCGCATGCCATACGTTATGCCTCAGCAAATTAAATAAAAAAACCGGAGCCGCACTGCCAAAAAGGCAATGCAAGACTCCGGTTTGCGGATCACTTTTTGTGGGGACGGATCGCAGGTGCGGCTTTATCCAGCACGCCGTTAACAAACTTGTGGCTGTCTTCAGCGCCGAAGGTTTTCGCCAGTTCGATCGCTTCGTTGATAGCCACTTTGTACGGCACATCATCACGTTTAGACAGCTCAAACAGCGCGATACGCAACACTGCTTTTTCGACCTGGCCCAGCTCTTCGAGCAGACGGGACAGGTATGGCTTCATCAGACCATCGAGATACGCGCTATTAGTCGCCACTCCCGACAGCAGTTCACGGAAGTACAGAACGTCAACGTCTTTCACGTCCTGTTCTGACAGGAACTGGTATTCAACATCAGCGATGTCGTTCTGGGACAACTGCCAGGAGTAAAGTGCCTGGACGGCACATTCACGGGCGCGGCGACGAGCAGCAGGTTTCACGGAATTCCCCTTACAAAAAAATCAGGCCTTGATGGCTTTCAATACATTGATCATTTCAAGCGCGGTCAGTGCAGCTTCTGCACCTTTGTTACCGGCTTTAGTGCCAGCACGTTCGATGGCTTGTTCAATACTTTCGGTGGTCAGCACGCCGAACGCGACAGGGATTTCAGCATCCTGTGCAACGTGTGCCAGACCGTTGCTTGCACCGCCCGCAACGTATTCGAAGTGCGCAGTGCCGCCACGAATAACGGTACCCAGCGCAATCACCGCGTCGTATTTACCGGTTTTCGCCAGCGCGCCCGCTGCCAGTGGCAGTTCGTAAGCACCTGGTACCCAAACGACGGTAATGTTGTCATCTTTAACCTGGCCGATACGTTTCAGGGCGTCAACCGCACCTTCCAGCAGGCTATCGTTGATGAAGTTGTTGAAACGCGCAATGGTGATGGCGACGCGAGCGTCCGGGGTAGCTACAGCAGCTTCAATAATGTTCATACTCTTCCTTTACGGGTTCATTTGGCCCCGCAGGGGGGCGGATTTTATCATAATACTTTGCGCACTGCTTCCCTATTTCAGGAGCAATTACGCTGTCGTTAAATGGAGGCAGACATCCGGGCCTACCGGACGAATCTCACTGAATGAGAGTTGCGGCGCATCGGCCAGTTTTTCAAGGCCGGGCAGCACAAACAGGCCGCGCGCGTCATTACCTAACAGTTTAGGCGCAACGTAGACGAGAAGCTCATCCACCAGCCCCGCCTGAAGCAGTGCGCCGGCGAGCGTCGGACCGGCTTCAACCCAGATGCTGTTGACCTGCTGTTTGCCGAGCAACATCATCAGCACCACGAGATCGAGATGCCCGTTATGTTCCGGCACCATAATGCTGCGCACGCCTTCCGGCCACTCGCGCGTATCTTCTTTGGTGCGGGCAATCCAGGTTTCACCCGGCTGCTGCACGATGCGGTGCTCCGGCGTCACGCGGTTCTGGCTATCAACAATAATGCGCAGCGGCTGACGCAGGTTCTCCTGCGGATAGAGCGCCTGCGTATCCGCATTCAGCTCTTCCCAGCGCACGGTCATGGCCGGATCGTCAGCCAGTACCGTTTCACTGCTGGTGAGAATAGCATGGCTTTGCGCGCGCAGACGTTGCACATCGCGCCTTGCCTGCGGCGAGGTGATCCACTTGCTCTCGCCGTTCGCCATCGCCGTGCGGCCATCCAGTGACGCGCCAAGCTTAAGCTGGATAAACGGGAAGCCGGTGCGCATACGCTTCAGGAAGCCTTTGTTGATGTTTTCGGCATCCTGCATCATCAGGCCGTGGCTGACGTCGATGCCTTCCTGTTGCAGACGATACAGCCCGCGGCCCGCCACCTGCGGATTAGGATCCTGCATGGCGGCGACAACGCGCGAGACGCCCGCCGCAATCAGCGCCTCACAGCACGGCGGCGTACGTCCGTGATGACTGCATGGCTCCAGCGTCACATAGGCCGTCGCGCCACGCGCTTTCTCACCTGCCATGCGCAGGGCATGCACTTCAGCATGCGGCTCGCCTGCGCGGTAGTGAAAACCTTCCCCCACGATCTCGCCATCTTTAACAATGACGCACCCGACATTGGGGTTAGGGTGAGTGGTAAACCGACCGCGCTGCGCCAGCTTCATGGCGCGCGCCATGTACATCTCATCGTGCATGGGCTTAATCCTGTAAGCGGGCGATCTCTTCGCCAAACTCTTTGATGTCTTCGAAGCTGCGGTAAACGGAGGCAAAGCGGATATAGGCGACTTTATCGAGCTTCTTCAGCTGTTCCATCACCAGATTGCCGATCATTTTGCTCGGCACTTCGCGCTCGCCTAACCCCCGCAGATAAGATTTAATATGGTTTAACGCCATTTCGACATCATCGGAGCTGACGGGCCGTTTTTCCAGCGCCTTGAGCATCCCGCTACGCAGTTTCTCTTCATTGAACGGTTCGCGCACATCGTTACTTTTTACCACGCGCGGCATTACCAGCTCTGCCACCTCAAAGGTGGTAAAACGCTCGTTGCACACCAGACACTGCCGACGACGACGCACGGAAGACCCTTCGCCTACAAGACGCGAGTCGATGACTTTGGTATCCACAGCGGAGCAAAATGGGCAATGCATACGATGTCCCTGTTATCTGGTTAACTGATTTCTATTTTACCCTGAACTGGCCCGACAACAAAGGAAGAGCTTTTTGAGACAAAGGATCTATGCCTGACGGCACTATCCTGTCTACCATTGCAGCAATCTGTGATTTCAAGGAATTAAACGCAATGACAAGACGTTACCTGAAAATAGTGCTGGTGGGGAGCCTGTTCACGCTCAGCGCCTGCGCACAGCAAAGCGAAGTCCGTGAGATGAAACAAAGCGTGAATACGCTTAACGTGGCGATGGACAAACTTAACAAAGAAACCGTGAAGATCACCCAGCAGAACGCGCTAAATGCCAAATCCAGCAATGGCGTTTATTTATTGCCAGGTGCAAACACGCCCGCGCGTCTGAACAGCCAGATTGGCACGCTAAAGATGTCTGTGGTGAATGTTGCAGCGAATGCCGATGGTACTCGCGCAACATTACGCATTCAGGGTGAGTCCAACGATCCGCTTCCCGCGTTCAGCGGCACCGTAGAGTGGGGCCAGATTCAGGGCACCACGGAGAGCTATCAGGAAGTGAACGTGAAGAATCAGCTCTTCACCGCCCCCGCCAGCACGCTGGCGCCGAGCGATGTTGATATCCCGCTCCAGCTGAGCGGACTGACCCCAGAACAGCTGGGCTTTATCCGTATTCACGACATTCAACCCGCCGCGCAATAACCCGCCCTTCTAGCGGAGTGAAATGTCACTCCGCTAACATTTACATTTCGTATGGATTGGCAACATAAATGATTGCCGCTACAATCCCGCCCGTCTAAAGTACGCAAACGTGAACGCAATCGATTACGTATGTGAGAGATATGTGAAACAACACATATTTTTGTGAGCAAGGATTCCTATAATAGGCTCCGCAGAAATACGAAATATTTAGAAACGCAATTCGCGCATTTTTCACTCCCGGAAGGGAATTTCAATCAGTGGCATGATTATGAAAAAAACATTACTCGCAGCCGGTGCAGTTCTGGCACTCTCCACCTCTTTCACTGTTAACGCAGCGGAAAACGACAAACCACAATACCTCTCCGACTGGTGGCATCAGAGCGTTAACGTTGTAGGCAGCTACCATACCCGTTTCGGACCGCAGATCCGTAACGATACCTACCTCGAGTACGAAGCATTCGCTAAAAAAGACTGGTTTGATTTCTATGGCTACATGGACGCACCGGTATTCTTCGGCGGTAACACCGACGCGAAAGGTATCTGGAACCACGGTTCCCCACTGTTCATGGAGATCGAACCCCGCTTCTCCATTGATAAACTGACCGGTACCAGTCTGGCGTTTGGTCCGTTCAAAGAGTGGTATTTCGCAAACAACTACATCTACGACATGGGTCGCAACAAGTCCGGTCGCCAGAGCACCTGGTACATGGGTCTGGGTACAGACATTGAGACTGGCCTGCCGATGAGCCTGTCCATGAACGTCTACGCAAAATACCAGTGGCAGAACTACGGCGCCGCGAACGAGAACGAGTGGGACGGCTACCGTTTCAAAGTGAAATACTTCGTGCCAATTACCCAACTGTGGGGCGGCAACCTGAGCTATATCGGCTTCACCAACTTTGACTGGGGTTCAGACCTGGGCGATAACGATTTCCGCGACCTGAACGGCAGAAAAGCGCGCACTAACGACTCCATCGCGTCCAGCCACATCCTGGCGCTGAACTACGATCACTGGCACTACTCTGTTGTTGCGCGTTACTGGCACAACGGTGGCCAGTGGAACGACGACGCCAGCCTGAACTTTGGCAACGGCGACTTCAGCGTTCGCTCTACCGGTTGGGGTGGTTACCTGGTCGTGGGTTACAACTTCTAATCAGTGCGGATTCCGCCCGGTGGCGCTACGCTTACCGGGCCTACGATCCGAATGTAGGCCGGGTAAGGCGTAGCCGCCCCCCGGCTTTTTACTGCCTCACCTTGCGCAAAAAATCTGCCAATGACCTGTCCGCACTCTCGCTAAACCGCCTCTCCGTCTGCACAATATTGAGGCATCGGTCGAGCCGGAAACAGCGGTAGTCATCGCGTCGCTCGCACCACGCAGCCAACAGCCAGTGCTCCCCCCAGAAGAACAGCCCAAGCGGCTGCACCTCACGCCAGGTTAACTGCCCGGCCTCATCACGATAATGCAGCGCCAGCACGCGCTGGGCGGAAATCGCCAGATCAGCCACGTCCATCTTCTCGCGCCGCAGCGCGACCTGCATCACCGACTCATAAAATTTGATGGCGCGATCCATATCGGCGACCGGAATTTCAAACCAGTTAATAACACTTTTCATACGTCCTCCTGCCTGCTGTTAGGGTTCAGAAGGAGTCTACGACAGGGCTCCTGACAGCATACTGTCAGGAGTGTTTGTGAGATGCAGACAAAAAAAATCCCGGCCAACAGGCCGGGATTTCGATACTACATAAGACTCTTACGGCAGAATGGACGGCTGATCCGCCCCTTCTTTCTCGACTTTCTGCTGGATCAGATGCTCGCGCTTCATGCCCAGCTTCAGCGCCAGTGCGGACGCGACGTAGATAGACGAGGCCGTACCGATAGACACACCGATCAGCATGGTCAGCGAGAAGCCTTCCAGCACCGGGCCACCGAACAGGAACAGCATCAGGATCACCATCAGGGTGGTGCCGGAGGTGATCAACGTACGGTGCAGCGTCTGGGTCAACGACACGTTAAAGATTTCGTACGGCGTGCCGCGACGGATCTTACGGAAGTTTTCACGAATACGGTCAGATACCACGATACTGTCGTTCAGTGAGTAACCGATAACGGACATCAGGGATGCCACAATCGTCAGGTCAATCTCAATGTGGAACAGAGACAGTATGCCCATGGTGATCACCACGTCGTGCGCCAGGGCGATAACCACGCCTGCCGCCAGTCGCCACTCAAAGCGGAAACCGACGTAAATCAGGATCGAGATCAGCGCCACCAGCAGCGCCATCGCACCGGTCTGCGCCAGGTCAGCACCAACGCTCGGGCCGACAAACTCAATACGCTTAACCGTTGCATCCTGGCTGGTCGTTTCGTTAATAACCTGGACGACCTTGCTGCCCAGCTCCTGGCTGCCGTTGGCATCGTGTACCGGCGGCATACGCACCATGATGTCGCGGCTGCTGCCGAAGTTCTGTAGCAGCGGCTCTTCAAAGCCCGCTTTTTGCAGAGACTCACGCATCTGGTCCATATCGACCGGTTTTTCCAGGGTAATTTCGATCACCGTACCACCGGTGAAATCCAGACCCCAGTTAAAGCCTTTCACGCCCATAATGACGATGGACAAGATCAGCAGAAAACCTGAAATGCCGAAGGCCCAGTAGTCCCAGCGCATAAAGTCCCAGACTTTACGGCCGTGGTTCAATTGTTCAACAGTATATTCCTGTGCCACAACGCACTCCTCAGATAGACAGCTTTTTGACGCGCTTGCCGCCGTACAGCAGGTTCACGATGGCACGGGTGCCGACAATAGCGGTAAACATCGACGTTGCGACACCGATACCGGTAGTAATCGCAAAGCCTTTGATCGCGCCAGTACCCACTGCATACAGGATAAGAACCTTAATCAGTGTTGTTACGTTCGCATCGAAGATGGAGCTGAACGCCCCTTTGTAGCCTTCTTCAATCGCCTGCTGTACAGAACGACCGTTGCTCAGCTCTTCTTTGATACGTTCGTTTATCAGTACGTTGGCGTCGACCGCCACCGCAAGGGTTAGAACGATACCCGCAATCCCCGGCATGGTCAGCGTCGCCCCCGGCAGCAGGGACATGATACCGATGATCAGCACCAGGTTGGCAATCAGCGCGGAGGTCGCAATCAGGCCGAACTTCTTATAGAAGAAGATCATGAAGATGATGGACACCGCCAGACCGGCCAGACACGCTTCCAGACCCTGTTTGATGTTCTGCATACCCAGGGTTGGACCGATGGTACGTTCTTCAACAATCTGAATTGGCGCAATCAGCGCACCGGCACGCAGCAGCAGAGAGAGCTGACGCGCTTCGTTCGGGTTGCTGATACCGGTAATACGGAAGCTGTTACCCAGACGAGACTGGATGTTGGCGATGTTAATCACCTCTTCCTCTTTCACCAGCACGGCACGGCCATTGGCGTCTTTCTTACCGCTGTCTTTGTACTCCACGAACAGGGTCGCCATCGGCTTGCCGATGTTGTCCTTGGTGAAGTTAGACATGATGTTGCCACCTGCGCTATCCAGCGAGATGTTAACCTGCGGCTGGTTGTACTCATCCTGGCTTGAAGTGGAGTCGGTGATATGGTCACCGGTCAGGATCACGCGTTTGTACAGCACAACAGGCTGGCCTTCGCGGGTCTGTTTCACTTCAGAATCGCCCGGCACACGGCCTGAAGCCGCAGCAGCCTGGTCGACATTGGAGTTAACCAGACGGAACTCCAGGGTCGCCGTCGCGCCCAGAATCTCTTTCGCACGGGCGGTATCCTGGATACCCGGCAGTTCGACCACGATACGGTCAGCACCCTGACGCTGTACCAGTGGCTCAGCCACGCCCAGCTGGTTTACACGGTTACGCAGAATGTTAATGTTCTGCTGAACGGCGTATTCACGTGCTTCACTCAGACGCGCGTCGGTCATTACCGCACGCAGCTGGTTGCTGCCCTGAGAGGTGATCACCAGATCGCGGTGACGCTGAGACAGATACGTCACAGCCTGATCGCGTGCCGCGCTGTCGCGGAACGTGATGCTCAGGCCGTAGTTATCTTCTTTACGTACGGTGGTGTACGGAATGCCCTTATCGCGCAGATCGCTGCGCAGGCTGTCGATATTCTGTTCCTGTAGCTTGCCGAGCGCGGTATCCATATCCACTTCCATCAGGAAGTGAACGCCGCCACGCAGGTCAAGACCCAGTTTCATTGGCTCTGCGTTCAGCGCAGCCAGCCAGCGTGGGGTTGCAGGAGCAAGGTTAAGCGCCACGACATATTTATCACCCAGCACGCCCATCAGCGCTTCACGTGCGCGGAGCTGCGTGTCGGTGGTGTCGAAGCGAGCAAGAATTGCGCCCTCTTCCAGTGCCACAGACTTAGCGGTAATTTTTTCTTCTTGTAACGTTTTCTGGACCTGGATCAGCGTTTGCTCACTGGCGGCGACACCGCGCGCGCCAGTGATTTGAACGGCCGGATCCTCACCATACAGGTTGGGAAGCGCGTACAGCAGGCCGACGATAATCACGACGACCAGCATGATGTACTTCCACAAAGGATAACGGTTTAACACGGCAGTTCCCTTTGGGAAAAGTTGGGATTACAGCGCCTTCATGGTGCCTTTCGGCAGAACGGCAGCTACGAAGTCACGTTTGATAACCACTTCAGTGGTGTCGTTGAGGGCGATAGCAATGTAGCCGTTTTCCGCTACTTTGGTTACGCGACCCACCAGGCCACCATTGGTCAGGACTTCATCGCCCTTCGCGATGGAGTTCATCAGGTTTTTGTGCTCTTTAGTACGCTTCTGCTGTGGACGCAGGATCATGAAGTAGAAGATCAGACCGAACACAACCAGCATCAGAATCAGAGACATCGGGCTGCCCTGCGCTGGTGCACCCGTTGCTGCTACCGCATCAGAAATAAAAAAGCTCATTCAAATTCCCTCATTATTAAAATTAATCAACGTTCAACGGTGGAACATCCCGCCCCTGACGTTGGTAGAAATCGGTCACGAAGCTCTCTAATTTACCCTCTTCGATAGCCTTACGTAAACCAGCCATTAAGCGCTGATAATAACGAAGATTATGAATGGTATTGAGACGCGCCCCCAAAATCTCGTTGCAACGATCGAGATGATGCAGATACGCGCGAGAATAATTGCGACAGGTATAGCAATCGCACTCGGAATCGAGCGGGCTGGTGTCACTCTTATGCTTCGCGTTACGGATTTTCACCACGCCATCGGTAACGAACAGATGACCGTTACGCGCGTTTCGGGTTGGCATAACGCAGTCGAACATATCAATGCCGCGACGTACGCCTTCCACCAGATCTTCTGGTTTACCCACACCCATCAGGTATCGTGGTTTATCCGCCGGGATTTGCGGGCAGACATGCTCCAGAATGCGGTGCATGTCTTCCTTCGGCTCACCCACAGCCAAACCGCCGACAGCGTAGCCATCAAAGCCTATCTCTACCAGACCTTTAACCGAGATATCGCGTAAATCTTCGTAAACGCTGCCCTGAATAATGCCGAACAGCGCATTTTTGTTTTGCAGGGCGTCAAAACGGTCGCGGCTACGCTTCGCCCAACGCAGGGACATCTCCATGGAACGCTTGGCGTAGTCCCAGTCCGCCGGGTATGGCGTACATTCGTCGAAGATCATTACGATATCGGAGCCGAGATCGTACTGAATCTCCATGGATTTTTCCGGATCGAGGAAGATTGGATCGCCGTTGATCGGGTTACGGAAGTGTACGCCCTGCTCAGTGATCTTACGGATATCGCCCAGGCTGAAGACCTGGAAACCGCCGGAGTCGGTGAGGATCGGGCCTTTCCACTGCATGAAATCGTGCAGATCGCCGTGGAGCTTCATAATCTCCTGGCCCGGACGCAGCCACAGGTGGAAGGTGTTGCCGAGGATAATCTGTGCGCCAGTGGCTTCAACTTCTTCCGGCGTCATTCCTTTTACGGTGCCGTACGTGCCCACAGGCATAAACGCGGGGGTTTCTACCACGCCGCGATCAAACACCAGACGACCGCGACGCGCGCGGCCATCGGTGGTATCGAGTTCAAATTTCATTTTTTCTCCGACGTCAGAAAAACAGTCCAACGTTGTAATACGGTGCCGCGGACTTATTCCCCGACACGCTCATTCAAAGCCTGCGGATTGTACGTGATAAACATCGCGTCACCGTAGCTAAAAAAGCGATATTTTTGTTCTACCGCAGACTTGTAGGCGTTCATCGTATGCTGATACCCCGCAAACGCGGAAACCAGCATAATCAGCGTCGATTCAGGCAGATGGAAGTTGGTCACCAGCGCATCAATGACTTTGTACTGATAGCCCGGGTAGATAAAGATCTGCGTATCGCCAAAGAACGGCTCAATCAGCTCGCTTTTCGCGGCCTGCGCAGCGCTCTCAAGGGAACGTACCGACGTTGTACCGACGGCCACGACGCGATTACCGCGCGCTTTCGCCGCCAGCACCGCATCCACAACCTCCTGTGGCACTTCGGCATACTCAGAGTGCATGATGTGGTCTTCGATGCTGTCCACGCGCACCGGCTGGAAGGTGCCTGCACCAACGTGCAGCGTCACGAACGCCATCTCAATGCCTTTCGCGCGCAGCTTTTCCAGCAGCGGTTCATCAAAGTGCAGGCCCGCCGTTGGCGCCGCCACCGCGCCAGGCTTCTGGCTGTAGACGGTCTGATACAGCTCGCGGTCGGCCTCTTCGTCCGGGCGCTCAATATACGGCGGCAGCGGCATGTGGCCGATGGCGTTGAGGATATCGAGCACCGTGCGCTCGTCGTTGAATTCCACTTCAAATAGCGCATCGTGACGCGCGGTCATGGTCGCTTTGATGCTCTCGTCATCCCCCAGCAGCAGTTCAGCGCCCGGCTTCGGCGCTTTAGAGGCGCGAATATGTGCCAGAATACGTTTATCATCGAGCATACGTTCGACCAGCACCTCAATCTTACCGCCGCTGGCTTTACGGCCAAACAGACGCGCCGGGATCACGCGGGTATTGTTAAAGACCAGCAGATCGCCAGGGTTGAGCTTGTCGAGCAGATCGGTAAAAGTACCGTGCTTCAGCGCGCCCGTTGGCCCGTCCAGTGACAGCAAGCGACAGCTGCTACGCTCAGGCATGGGGTAGTGAGCAATCAGGGATTCAGGTAGTTCAAAGGAGAAATCGGCGACGCGCATGACGTATACTCGTGACTTAAAAACAGGCGGCATAGTCTAGTGCTCACACCCTTTTGCTGCAACAACTAGCCGCCACCGGACAACGAAAACGCATGAATTTTCTCGCTCATCTGCATCTCGCTCATCTCGCGGACAGCTCCCTCTCCGGCAATTTGCTGGCCGATTTTGTACGCGGCAACCCCGCGGAAGCGTACTCCCCTGAGGTTGTCGACGGGATTTTTATGCACCGCCGCATCGACGTGCTGACCGATAACCTGCCGGAAGTGACGGAAGCCAAAGCCTGGTTCCGCCCCGAAACCCGACGCGTGGCGCCGATCACGCTCGACGTCATGTGGGATCATTTCCTGTCGCGCCACTGGTCCCGGCTGTCGCCTGATATGTCGCTGCCTGAGTTTGTGCGCTACGCCCACGCGCAGGTGTCGATCATTTTGCCGGACTCCCCGCCGCGCTTTGTGAATCTGAATAACTATCTCTGGTCTGAACGCTGGCTGGAGCGATACCGCGAGATGGATTTCATTCAGAACGTCCTGAACGGCATGGCGAGCCGTCGACCGCGTCTGGACGCGCTGCGCGACTCATGGCATGACCTGGATGAACATTATGATGCGCTGGAAACCCGCTTCTGGCAGTTCTACCCGCGTATGATGACGCAGGCGAAAAATAAAGAACTGTGAAGTCGGTTCGATTGATAGGTAAAAGCTGGTGGAACGATTGTTACCACCTCTTTGTCTTATTCCCGTACTGCCTCTATACTGGCCCGCGTTGCGTTCCAAATAACCTTAGTATCTACAGGAGAATCATATGGTTCTGGTAACTCGTCCGGCTCCGGATTTTACAGCTGCCGCCGTTCTGGGCAATGGTGAAATCGTTGAAAACTTCAACTTCAAACAGCACACCAACGGTAAAGCGACCGTTCTGTTCTTCTGGCCAATGGACTTCACTTTCGTTTGCCCGTCTGAGCTGATCGCGTTCGACAAACGTTACGAAGAATTCCAGAAGCGTGGCGTGGAAGTGGTTGGCGTCTCCTTCGACTCTGAATTTGTACACAACGCATGGCGTAACACCCCTGTCGAAAACGGCGGCATCGGTGCAGTGAAATACGCGATGGTTGCGGACATCAAACGCGAAATCCAGCAGGCTTACGGTATCGAACATCCGGACGCTGGCGTTGCACTGCGTGGTTCTTTCCTGATCGACGCGAACGGCATCGTTCGTCACCAGGTTGTGAACGATCTGCCGCTGGGTCGTAACATCGACGAAATGCTGCGCATGGTTGACGCGCTCCAGTTCCACGAAGAGCATGGTGAAGTGTGCCCGGCTCAGTGGGAAAAAGGTAAAGAAGGTATGGCGGCTTCCCCAGACGGCGTAGCTAAATACCTGTCTGAGAACGTATCCAGCCTGTAATCGGCACGGTTTACCAAAAAACCCGCGAATACGCGGGTTTTTTTATGGCTTATGCTGCGCCGTCTTTTTTTACCTCGCGCCAGATGCGCCATGCCATACCCGCAAGCACCATCACCCCCGCAATCAGTACGCCCCAGACCATCAGCGTTTTCATTCTGCTTTCCTGCTCAGCCGCAGACGTCGCGGTTAAACGCGCCTCGCCACCCAGCGGGACAGGTTCCAGCGTATCCGCCATCGGCAGGGCTGCCAGATCGTAGGTTTTACGCAGTTCGGTCGGGATCAGCATATCCGTCTCCACGCTCGCCGGTTTCGCAGCCCCGTTCCCCCACGCGAGCAGGTACGGCCCCTTCCCCTGCGCGTTAAACACCAGATCGTAGCGCACGCGTTGCCCGGTCACGCCAGGCAGGTTCTCAGGCAAACGCGCATTGAGGGTCTTGATTTTTACCGCCTCGACCAGCCCTCCAGGGAGCGGAACAGGTTCAGACGTTTTGCCGCCGAGCTGGTAGATCACCTCTTTTTTCAGCATATGCCACCGATCCTTATCCGCCTCCCGCCAGGCTATTTCTGCCGGGAGAACACCGTCGCCATTCAGCATGAAGCCGATCGCACTCAGAGGCTGCGGATGTTTCCAGCGCCACACGGCTTCGCTTTCGGATAACCGCTCCCCCTCTCCCGCCAGGCTAATGTGCTCAGATTCCGGCTGTGCAGTCGCGTTAATCGCGTTGACGCCGGTTAACGTCAGGGCAGAACGCCCCGTGTTCAGCACCAGCAGCAGATAACGATTCGCCTCAGGCGATAACACCAGATCGGTATCGATGCGGTCGAGCTTCAGGCGATCCTGTCCACTCATCACGTCCAGCAGGGGCATCTCTTCGCGCAGGGTATACCAGTTTTTCAGATCCTCGCTGTAATAGACCGATGCCGTCCCCTGCCACGAGCCCTGCGGCGTGTCCCAGAAAAGCTGGAGCTGAGAGAGCGGAACCTCCGTCGCGTTTTCCGGCAGGGTCAGCAGATAGTGCTGTCCGGCAGCCGCCGCGTGTTGCCCTTCCAGCACAATTTCCACGCCGTTTCTGGCCCGTAGCATAATTTTATCGCCGCTGTCCTCTTCTCCGCCCGGCGAGGCGTTAAGCGCAAAGAGGCGCAGCGCCGTGGTGGTCGGTGCCGGCTGCGGACGCGTCGTGGTAACCAGGCTGAACGGTACCGGCTCGCCCGACTGATTAAACACGCGCACGTCGCGCAGATCGGGCGATGTGCTCTGCTGATAAACCGCCAGCGGCAGCATGACCCGATACCACGGCGAAGAGGCAGAGGTATCAAGGGACAGGCCATAGGCATAATCCCGCGGGGATTCCGCTGGCGCGCCCTCGCTGAATGCCGGACCGGCCACGGCCAGCAGTGCCGCACAAACAACCGCGTTCATCCATTTCATTTTTTTTCTCCTGCTTTAGGCGGTAGCGGCGAGAAATAGCCCACAATCAGGACCAGGATCGCCACGCCAATAAACGCGACGGCGCGCGCCAGGCCGCCACCGCCCGCGCTGTCCACCAGCATCAGTTTGAGCATGACCACCCCCAGTAGCGCCGCACCGCCAAGCCACTGCTGACGGGAGGCGTGACGGGTGGCGCGGATCATGACCACCAGCGCGCACAACATCCAGAACAGGGCAAAGGTGGTCTGGATAAGCCGCGAATGCCACAACGACTCCATATTCAAGGCCACCTCGCCGTACCACGCCAGCGCGCGCAGCAATGCGCCGTTAAGCCACCAGAAACCCAGGGCCATCAGCACAACGGCGGGCCACGGACGGGACTGCGCAAGCGATGCCGGATAGTAGCGATCCACTTCCCGATAAAACACCACCAGCCCCAGCAGCGCGAACGCCGCCCCTTCCTCAAGCGGGTTCACCAGCGGCAGCCATGTCTGTTGATAGACCACACCGTCCTGCAAATTGGTCACGACCAGCAATACCACCAGCGCCACAACCACAGGGATCGCGGCAAGGCAGGCGTAGAGCGCAGGCCATACCCGGAACGGCCACCCGCGACGCCGTACAGCCGCGGAGAGCGCCATAATCACCCCACCGCCAACAGCCATCGCAATGCCGCTTCCCCAGGCCGTCATGCCCCACGGCAGGGAGCGGGCAAACCAGTAAAGCTCGGCGGCTATGGCGAGTAAAATCGTCCACACCAGCGACAGATGCAGTCCCATTGAGATGCGCGGCAGAAGTTTATCTTCGTCGCGCCGCAGCAGCATCAGGGCGGCAGGCAGCGCAATAGCCCAGGCCAGATTTGCCCAGCCGGCCGCCAGGATTTGCTGTTGCCAGATCTGATACAGCACCATCAGCAGCATCACCGGCCACAGCAGCCATTTGCTGGCATCCAGCTCCCGCCACGCCAGACGAGCGGCAGCCTGCCGCCATCCCCAGGCCGACGCCGCCGTCAGCGCCATTACGCCTGCCAGAACCGATAACTCCTGCTTCAGGAACAACTGCGACGCGCCCAGCAGCGCCACTAACCAGAACAGCAGCCCACCGGCCAGCAATGCCCAACTGCCCGGCTGTGCGATTTTCTGCCACAGCCAGGCCGCAGCCAGCCAGCAAAGACTGAGCACTGCGAAAATAAGCAGCAGGCTCAACGAGGTGACGCCGTCCATTTGCGCCCATATCGCGCTGCCGAGCGCCAGCACCAGCAGCGCCGTCCCGCTATAGCTCATGCGCCGCTGCTGCTGTTGCACGCCCAGCCAGAGAATACCCAGCCCTTCCAGCGCCCAGGCCATCGCCGTCCAGCGCGCTGAAAGCGCCAGCGGTATGGCAAGCGTGGCAAACCCGCCGCCGATCGCCAGCGCCGCCATAACCAGTGGCCGCCCGACAGACGGATAGCGTCGCAGTGCGAGAAACGCCAGTGAGAGATAAAACGCACCATAGCCCAGCGCGCTGAGCGCCGGGCCGTACGTCCAGTGAGACGTCATGCCATACTGCATCCCAAAACCAATCAGCGGCGGAGCAAACAGCAGTGCGCCGTCAATAATCTGTTTGCCTTTTTCCTGCGCCCGCAGCGACAGCGCCACGCTAAACACGCCAAAAATAAGCGTATTGGCAATCAGGAACAGCTGACAGATAGCATAGTCTTCAGGCTGGTAGTCGCTCAGCCCCCATACCCCGCCAACGCCAAACGTGAAGAGCAGCCCGAGCAGGTTGAGCTCGCGCCAGTGCTGCCTGATGCTGATGGCGAGAATGCCGATGGAAAGCAGGAGATAGAAGGAGAACAGCGCCACAACGCTGCCGCCTCCGGTAGACAACAGCAGCGGCGCAAGGTATCCGCCGAGGCTCGCCAGCATGGCAAGGCTCAGCGCCTTTTGCAGCACGGCCAGCCCGACGCTCGCCGCGCAAATCACCACCAGCAGCGCAAACGCCAGCGTCATCGGCAGCATTTGCCACAGCCGGAATGCGCCAAAGACGGTTAGATAAAGCACGCCGGTCGCCCCGCCCTGGAGGATCAGCGCGTAGATCCGCTGCCTGTGCCGCAGCCGCCATCCAACGGCCAGCAGAACCATGGCAAACAGCGCCGTGGCGGCAAGACGCAGCTCAAGCGGAAACAGTGAATGTTCAACGGTATAGCGCAGCAGGAAAGAGAGGCCGAGGAAGAGCAGTACAATCCCCAGTTTTGCCAGCGGATTGCCCTGCATAAACCAGCGCGTCAGCGAGGACAGGATGCCGCCAAAGGCGGAAGGCCGTTTTGCCGCCGGTACAAGCGCTGGTTCTGCTTCAGTGACGGGCGGTTCGGGACGCCAGGGATCGACAGGTGCGGTAACGGCTTCTGCCACCGACGCTGGCGTCTCCACCGGCGCGGCGGTCTGCACCGGCTCCGGCGCTTTCTCAGTGACACCGCGCTGCTCAAGCGCCTCAATGCGCTGGCGAAGCCGGGCGATCTCCTGCCGCGCCGCCGTGCTTCGGTTAAAACCTATCACCGCGAGCACGGGTGCCACGACCAGCGCAAAAACCAGGAACAAACAGCCAAGGATGTAAAGCTCGTCCATGTTTCCACCTTCACCGTAAACGAT
The DNA here is from genome assembly GCF_014982105.1 of Enterobacter cloacae complex sp. P18RS. NCBI lineage: Bacteria > Pseudomonadati > Pseudomonadota > Gammaproteobacteria > Enterobacterales > Enterobacteriaceae > Enterobacter > Enterobacter cloacae complex sp. P18RS. Next base: position 373,646 of record NZ_JADCKV010000011.1, read on the forward strand.
CCGCTAAGATTGACACAAATCGTTGCATTTGCGCCATCTTAAAAGGTGAAAACCATTCTGCCTGCGCTTAGCTGCCGAACCAGACCGCAGCGGAAATCGCGGGCAGCGTGAGCACGCTCTCCTGGAACGTCGCTTTACCCTCTTTGATCTTCCACGTTTTACCGGCCAGCAGCGGTGAATCTTCCAGCACCACTTCACACGCCTCGCCCCGGTTGATCGCCACCAGCACACGCTGCTGGTTATAGACGCGGACAAACACCACCACGTTATCGTGGGCGTACATCACCTGACAGCCCCCGTAGCGCAGGGCCTGACTCTGCCTGCGCAGCGTCGCCATACGCTGGTACAGGCTGAGCAGATCCTGATCCTGTTTTTCACTCTCCCACGGGAAGGTTTTACGGCAGAACGGATCGTTATTCCCCTCCAGCCCCACTTCATCGCCATAGTAGATGCAGGGTACGCCCGGCCAGGTAAAGAGCCAGGTCACTGCCAGCGGCAGACGCGCCACATCTTTACCCAGCAATGATTTAAAGCGCGCGGTATCATGGCTGTCGAGCTGGTTAAACATCCGCAGCTGCTGCTGATGCGACAGGCCAGCGCGATAGTTTTCCATCCACGCCATGCAGGTTTCGGCGTCGATATGCTGCGGATCGTAAGAGATATCGGTGTTAGCGAGGAAACCCCACAGCGGGAAGGTGAAGCCGCGATAGTTCATCGCCGCGTCTTCTGCATCAGCCTGCAACCACTGACGCGCGTCGCCAAAGTGCTCCCCGAAGACGAATGCTTCCGACCGGACCGCTTTTGCCGACCGGGTAATGGCGGCGACATGCTGAAGGTTATTCCGCGCCCCGCCTGCTTCACCCAGCATATGCACCACGTCCAGCCGCCAGCCGTCCATGCTCCACGGCGCTTTCAGCCAGTGGCGCACGATGCTGTCGTCGCCGCCGTAGATCTCATTCACCAGCGATGGCGACTGGAAATCGAGCTTCGGCAGGCTCGGGTAGCCCAGCCAGTCCAGGGCGCGGCCATTCTCATCAAAACTGTACCAGTCACGCTGCGGTGAGTCCGGATTATGGCATGCGCCGCTCATCGACTGATTATGACGGTCAAACCACGCGTGAGAATCACCGCTGTGATTGAACACGCCATCAAGGATCAGGCGCATACCCTCTTTTTGCGTGTTGTGCCGCAGCCGCAGCAGCGCCTCGTCACCGCCAAACTGCTCGTCAACGTGGCGATAATCCTGCGTATCGTATTTGTGCACGCTTGGCGCTTTAAACACCGGGTTCAGGTACAGCGCCGTGACGCCGAGCGTTTTCAGGTACGGCAGTTTTTCGCTGATACCGTCGAGATCGCCGCCGTAAAAGGTCGATCCCCCCGCCTGGGCGGTCAGCGGCTCGTCCCATTTTTTCAGAATGATGTCGTGACCGACCGAATGATGGTAATAAACCTTGTCCTGATCGGCGGTGCGCTTTTCGCTGCGCGCAAAGCGGTCCGGGAAAATCTGGTAAAAGACCTGATCGTTAACCCACTGCGGGCCGTTATCCGGGTGATCCACGGCAAACTGCTCCAGCCGGGCCGGAGGAAAACGGCTGAAGCCCTGCGGGGTAAACCACAGCTGCCGGTCGTTCCACAGCAGCTTGAAGCCGTAGCGGCGACGCGGCTGCCCGCTGCGCAAATCGATATTTGCCCGCCACGCCGTGACGCCCGGCTGCGGCTGGCTGCGCACTTTGTGCATTTTCAGCGACGTTTCTTCGTTATCCACTTCGGCGCGCAGGGTCACGCGTTCAGGCTGATTGTCCCCTGCCAGCCAGAGCGTAATCACAAGGTTGTCTTTGTTTTGCTTAACAAATGGGGCAACCGGAAGGTGCCAGGCGTTTAACATCACGAATCCCCTTTGATGAAATTGACGTCACCTTGCCACAGGGTGATTAAAGATAGCTCATCGTGTTCGGGATTATTGGGGGAGGAGAACGGAGGAGGAGATTTTTTCAAGGGCAAAAGGGAGTGTAGGCCGGGTAAGCGCAGCGCCACCCGGCATTTTTACCTTACTGTGCTTCCGCCAGCTGACGATCGCGGCGACATTTAAACATCCAGCCCACCAGCAGCAGGACGATCCACGCGAAGCCCACGTACAGGGAAATACGGGTATCCGGGTGATAACCAATCAGGCCAATGATGAAGACCAGGAAGATGAGACCGACAATGGTCGTTGGCACGCCGCCCGGCACTTTAAACTTCAGCGCTTTGGCCTCTTCTGGCGACAGGCGGCGACGGAACGCAATCTGCGACAGCAGGATCATGATCCACACCCACACCGTCGCAAAGGTCGCCAGTGACGCAATCACCAGGAAGACGTTCTCCGGCATGATGTAATTCAGGTAAACCGAGAACAGCAGCGCCACGGTCATGACCAGCACCGTTACCCACGGGGTGCCGCGACGCGACGTTTTGGCAAACACCTTCGGCGCACTGCCCTGCTCCGCCATGCCGTGCAGCATACGACCCACGCCGAACACGTCACTGTTGATGGCCGACAGCGAGGCGGTCAGTACCACAAAGTTGAGAATGCTGGCGGCAAACGCAATGCCCATATGCTGGAAAGTCAGGACAAACGGGCTGCCGTTGGTGCCCACCTGGTTCCACGGGTAGATGGACATAATCACAAACAACGTGCCCACGTAGAACACCAGGATACGCATCGGCACCGAGTTGATGGCGCGCGGAATGGACTTCTCCGGATCTTTCGCTTCCCCGGCGGTGATGCCGATAATCTCAATACCGCCATAGGCGAACATGACCATCTGGAGCGACATGACCATCCCGAGCCAGCCGTTGCTGAAGAAGCCGCCGTTGCTCCACAGGTTATGGATGCCGGTTGGCTGCCCACCGTTGCCGATACCCCAGATGATGATGCCGAAACCGGCGAGGATCATGATAATAATGGTCGCGACCTTGAAGAAGGAGAACCAGAACTCCAGCTCGCCAAACACCTTCACGCTCATCAGGTTGACGGCGCAGATGATCAGCACCACGCTCAGTACCCAGATCCAGTGCGGCACGGCGGGGAACCAGACCCCCATATAGATGCCAAACGCCGTCACATCGGCAATGGCGACAATCAGAATTTCGAAGCAGTAAGTCCAGCCGGTGATAAACCCGGCCAGCGGGCCTAAGTTTTCTTGTGCATAGCGTGAAAACGAGCTGGCAGACGGGTTGTGAACCGACATCTCCCCCAGCGCACGCATGATGATATAGGCCGCCACGCCGCCGATGATGTAGGCCAGCAGAACGCTTGGACCGGCCATTTTGATGGCATCTGCCGAGCCATAAAAAAGACCGGTGCCGATAGCCGAGCCCAGCGCCATAAAGCGGATGTGGCGGGTGCTCAATCCACGTTTAAGTTTGTTAGTGCTTTCCATTAAAATCTTGCCATTCAACACGAAAAAAACAAAAAACCACGGGGCCTTAAGCCCCGTGGTTAAACAATTTGTTGCCGTTGATTAATGGGCGTTGGATGTCACCTGACGCCCTGCCGCACGGTCCCAGATAATCGCCAGAACCAGCGCTACAACGGAAGGCATCAGCCAGGCCAGGCCCTGCTCGGACAGCGGCAGACGCTGTGTCCAGGCTGGCAGGATTTCTGCAAATGCTGATGCTTTGATCCCGTCAAGGATACCAAAAATCAGGCTGATAAACATGGCCGGCGCAATAATTCGCGTCGAGTTATGCCACCACGGGCGGGTGAAGCTCAGCACCACCAGCACGATACATGGCGGATAGATCGCCGTCAGCACCGGAATTGACACCTGAATCAGGTGGCTCAGACCGAGGTTTGACACCGCCATGGAGAAGATGCCGAGGATAAACACCAGCGTGCGGTAAGAGAGCGGCAGATACTGGGCGAAGAACTCCGCGCAGGCGCAGGTCAGACCCACCGCCGTCACCAGACAGGCCAGGAAAATCAGCGCCGCCAGCAGCATGCTGCCTGCACCACCAAAGGTATGCTGCACGTAAGCATGCAGGATCGCCGCGCCGTTTGCGCTCTGATCGACCAGCGTTGCGCTATCTGAACCCAGACGGAACAGCGCCAGATACAGCAGCGTCAGGCCGACACCGGCCATCAGGCCAGCCCAGATGGTGTAGCGAGTCAGCAGGCGCGCTTCGGTCACCCCGCGGGAACGCGCGGCGTTAACGATAACGATACCAAACACCATCGCACCCAGCGTATCCATTGTCAGATAGCCGTTCACGAAACCGTTTGAGAACGCCGCGTTCTGATAAGCGTCCATCGCGGAGCTGATGGGCCCCGCAGGCCAGACGATGGCCGCAACCGCCAGCACGATCAGCGCCACAATTTTCAGCGGAGCCAGGAAGTTACCCACGGTATCCAGCAGTTTGCCGGGATAGAGAGAAACCAGAATCACGATGGCGAAGTAAATGAGGCTGTAAATAAACAGCGGCATCGCGCCGTCACCGGTCAGCGGGGCGATACCCACTTCAAAGGAGACGGTCGCCGTACGTGGGGTCGCGAACAGCGGGCCAACGGCCAGATAGCAGACGGTTGCCAGCAGAACGCCAGCCACTTTGCCAATCGGGGTGCTGAGGCTGTCCACACCGCCACCGACTTTCGCCAGCGCGATAACGGTCAGTACCGGCAGGCCCACGGCAGTAAGCAGGAAGCCAAACGCAGCCGTCCAGACGTGTTCACCCGCCTGTAAGCCAACCATTGGAGGAAAAATGATGTTACCTGCGCCAACGAACAGCGCAAATGTCATAAAGCCCAGCGCGATAATGTCACGCGATTTCAAGTGATGGGTCATAAAACCTTACTGCCTGTGGATGTGGTGTTGAATACGTTGAGATTTTCGCCATCCCTCACGGGACGATACAGCGGAAAATTTGCTCAATTTCAGCGGGATATGCTCCCGTCCTGGCGTGGCGAAGAATTGTTTTTCGATTTACCACGCAAATACAGTCGGTCTGACAGTATATGGGGGGCAATTTAAACGCTTATAACGTTTAAAGGCAAGAAGGGATCGTAAAACCAGAACAATATGCCAGCATGAAAATTCAGACCAAAATAATATGCCATGTATAAGAAAAACTCATGGCTAATCATGCGAACAAAAAAGCACCAGCCGTATAATATTCATCCGCGTTTCGCTTGACTGCAAAGCAAACGGGCCAGCAATCGCTGGCCCGTGGAAAGGTAGCCTGACACATCTGCCGTCAGGCGCTTTTTTTGGCAATTAATCGTTCCGGAATCACGAAGCTAAAGCGCGTGCCCTTACCCAGGGTGCTTTCGATATTGAGCCGGCTTTCGTGGTGGCTGACGGCATGCTTCACAATTGCCAGTCCCAGTCCGCTCCCGCCGGTCTGCCGCGAGCGCGCCTTATCCACCCGGTAGAATCGTTCGGTGAGACGCGGGAGGTGCTCGGGCCCGATCCCCGGCCCGTTGTCCTCGACGCTAAACTCAGCGCCCGCCGGGGTATGCTGCCAGCTCACCGCGATATGCGTCCCTTTCGGGGTATGATTCACGGCGTTATAGACCAGGTTTGAGATAGCGCTTCGCAGCTCATCTTCACTGCCGAGCACTTTCAGCGTGTTATCAACGTCAAAACTCAGGGTGTGCTGATTATGACTCAGCGTTTGGGCTTCGCGCTCCACCACCCGCAACATCATCGGCACATCAATGATGTCGTTTAGCGCCAGCGACGGGGCAGCCTCAATCTTTGAAAGCGTCAGCAGCTGTTTGACCAGCCCTTCCATGCGGAACGTCTGCTCCCGCATGGTATGCAGTGCTTTCTCACGCGGCGCCCCCTCAAGCGTTTGCTCCTGCATCATCTCCAGGTAGCCCTGAAGCACCGTCAACGGCGTACGCAGCTCGTGGCTGACGTTGGCAAAGAAGTTACGTCTCGCGCCCTCAAGCTGGTGCATCTGGGTAACGTCCCGCGCCACCATCAGCCACTGCCGATCGCTGTAGGGCATCACGCGGATTTCCAGATGGCGACCGTTATTGAGCTTCAGATTGTGCGGGCGCGAAAAATCCCGCTTTTTCAGATACAGCGTGAACTCGGGATAACGCAGAAGGTTCAGGATGTTCTGACCATTATCATCCGGCCAGCGCAGGCCCAGCAGCTGTTGCGCGAGGCCATTACACCAGAAGATTGTCCCTTCTTCTGTCGTCAGGATCACCGCGTCCGGCAGCGACTCCGCACCGCTACGAAAGCGTTTGATCAGGCTTCCCAGCTCACGACGGCGCTTTTTGTTACGCATCTGCATCTGGTGCAGGCCGTAGAGTAGCGGTTCCCAGCTCCCGCTTCCCGGCGGGGGTGTCATACTTCTGTCGACCCACAGCCACCAGGAGAGACGCAGTAAATTCCAGAAATGCCAGACGAGCAATCCCGTCACGGCCACCAGTAAAAACCACGGCAGATAGCCAAAGATAGCCCCCAGAATGAGGGCCGGAATACAACATAAGATCAGTTCAAAGACGAGCCTTTTCCATGACAGACGTTCCAGCACGCGTCACACTCCTGTCATTGTTCAGAAACGGGTCGAGAAACGATAACCCGTGCCGCGGACCGTCTGTACCATGCGATCGTGGCCGCTCAGTTCCAGTGCTTTACGCAGGCGGCGAATATGGACGTCAACCGTTCGGTCTTCGACATAGACGTTAGTTCCCCAGACGTTATTCAGCAACTGTTCGCGGCTGTAAACGCGCTCCGGGTGGGTCATAAAGAAGTGCAGGAGTTTAAATTCGGTCGGTCCCATATCGAGGGGATTTTCACCGGTCATGACCCGGTGTGAGGTAGGATCCAGGCTCAGCCCCTGCATCTCAATCACCTCTTCCACCGCCATCGGTGAAATACGGCGCATCACGGCTTTGATACGCGCCACCAGCTCTTTCGGGGAGAACGGTTTAGTGATGTAATCGTCCGCGCCGGTTTCCAGACCGCGCACGCGATCCTCTTCCTCACCGCGCGCCGTCAGCATTACCACCGGGATATCGCGGGTCATCGCCTCGCGTTTGATATGCTTGATAAACTGCAATCCGGAACCGCCAGGCAGCATCCAGTCCAGCAGGATCAGATCGGGCCAGGGTTCATTCAGCTGGTTCACCGCGCTGTCATAATCTTCCGCTTCAACCGGCTGGAAGCCATTTTGTTCAAGCACGAAGCACACCATTTCACGGATCGGAGCTTCATCTTCTACGACCAGAATACGTCTCGCCATACTTTGCCCTGTCTTATCGTATTTAAGTTACAAGTCTGTAATGCGGCGTCATTATGCGTCAGATTTATGACAGATTTATGAAAAACATTACCACTATAAATAGCAAACTGTTGTTTTATTACAGCGGTTATTTTCCGTTCCCCGAACGTTTATAATCCTGCTTTCTTATTATTGCCACGGATCTTTTATGCGCATACTTCACACCTCAGACTGGCACCTGGGTCAAAATTTTTACAGCAAAAGCCGCGCCGCGGAACATGAAGCGTTCCTGAACTGGCTGCTGGAGACGGCTCAGGCTCACGAGGTGGACGCGATTATTGTGGCGGGCGACATTTTTGATACCGGATCGCCGCCGAGCTATGCGCGTGAGCTGTACAACCGTTTTGTGGTCAACCTCCAGCAAACCGGTTGTCACCTTGTGATTGTCGCCGGAAACCATGACTCGGTGGCGACGCTGAATGAATCCCGCGATATTCTGGCGTTCCTCAATACCACCGTGGTGGCCAGCGCCGGACACGCGCCGCAGATCCTGAAAAAACGCGACGGCACGCCGGGCGCAGTGCTGTGCCCAATTCCGTTTTTACGCCCGCGCGATATCGTGCAAAGCCAGGCAGGTCTGTCCGGCAGCGAAAAACAGCAGCATCTGTTGCAGGCCATCACCCGCTATTATCACCAGCAACATACGGAAGCCTGCGCCCTGCGCGGCGATCAGGCCATTCCGATCATTGCCACCGGACACCTCACCACCGTCGGAGCCAGTAAGAGTGATGCGGTGCGCGAGATCTATATCGGTACCCTGGACGCGTTTCCGGCGCAAAACTTCCCCCCCGCCGACTACATTGCCCTCGGGCATATTCACCGGGCGCAGATCATCGGCGGCTGCGAGCATATCCGCTACTGCGGCTCGCCCATTTCGCTCAGTTTTGACGAAACGGGCAAAGCCAAATCCGTGCATCTGGTGAGCTTCACCGGAGGCAAACTCAGCGCCGTTGAGACGCTTGAGGTGCCGGTCACCCAGCCGCTGGCGGTGCTGAAAGGCGATCTGGCCGCCATTACCGCTCAGCTTGAGCAGTGGCGCGGCGCAGCGCTTAATCCCCCCGTCTGGCTCGATATCGAAATCACCACCGACGACTACCTGTACGATATGCAGCGTAAAATACAGACGCTGACGGAAGACCTTCCCGTGGAGGTGCTGCTGGTACGCCGCAGCCGCGAGCAGCGCGAGAAAATACTGCTCAACGCCCAGCGTGAAACGCTTAGCGAACTTCGGGTTGAAGAGGTGTTCGCGCGGCGGCTTGCGCATGAAGAGGTGGACGAGGCCAGACGCACCAGGCTTAACGAGCTGTTTGCCCAGACCCTGCATTCCCTCCATGACGAGGACGAAAACGCATGAAAATTCTGAGCCTGCGCCTGAAAAATCTGAATTCGCTAAAGGGTGAGTGGAAAATTGATTTCACCGCGGAGCCGTTCGCCAGCAACGGACTGTTTGCCATCACCGGCGCAACCGGCGCGGGTAAAACCACGCTGCTGGATGCCATCTGCCTGGCGCTTTACCACGAAACGCCGCGTCTTAATAAGGTCTCTCAGGCGCAAAACGACCTGATGACGCGCGATACCGCCGAATGCCTGGCGGAAGTAGAATTTGAGGTCAAAGGCGTTGCTTATCGCGCTTTCTGGAGCCAGAACCGCGCCCGCAACCAGCCGGACGGGAACTTACAGGCACCGCGCGTTGAGCTGGCCCGCTGCGAAGACGGCAAAATTCTGGCCGACAAAGTCACGGATAAGCTGGAACAAACCGCCGCGCTTACCGGGCTGGACTATGGTCGCTTTACCCGCTCGATGTTGCTCTCTCAGGGGCAGTTTGCCGCCTTCCTGAATGCTAAACCGAGCGATCGCGCAGAGCTGTTGGAAGAACTGACCGGCACGGAAATTTACGGCCAGATTTCCGCCATGGTTTTTGAAAAACACAAAGCGGCACGTAACGCGCTGGAGATGTGCGAAGCGCAGGCCGCAGGGGTTGTGCTGCTGAGCGAGGAACAGCAGCAGCACTTGCAGCAAAGTTTGCAGGCACTTACTGACGAAGAAAAAGTCCTGCTGGCACAGCAGCAAAGCCAACAGAAAGATTTTCAGTGGCTTACGCGTAACGACGAACTGATACGTGAGCAGCAGCGTGCAGCCGCTTCGCAGCAGCAGGCGCAACAGGCTCTGACGGACGCCGCGCCCCAACTGGCGAAGCTCAAGCTGGCGCAGCCCGCCGCCCAGCTACGTCCGCTATGGGAGTATCAGCAGGAGCAGACCACCCGCCTGGCGCAGACAACAGAGCGAATTGTTGAAGTAAATACTCGCTTACTCGACAGAGCTGTGCAGCGCTCGCGTATTCGCAACGGTGCGCTGCGCAACCGTGAACAGTTGCAGACAGAGCACAAGGTACTGACGCAGTGGCTGACCGAACACGATCGTTTCCGTCAGTGGGGGCAGGAAATTGCCGGCTGGCGGGCGCATTTTACGCAACTGGGTCGCGATAAAAATCAGCTTGTTGCCCAGTCAGCGCGCATGGCTGAGCTTCGTCAGAAGCTGGCTGAGATGCCTGAAAGTACGTTGACGCTGACGGCTGAGGATCTCGCGACGGCAATGGAGCAACAGGCACAGTCGCGGGCGCTCCGCCAGCGTCTGACAGCGCTTCACGCTCGCTATCAGCCGCTGCAAAAACGGCTGCGCCAGAATGCGGAAAGCGTGCAGAAAGCGCAGGCTGAGCAGGGTAAGCTCAATGAAACGCTGATCCTGCGGCGTCAGCAGTTCAAAGAGAAAAATCAGCACTATGCCGACCTGAAAGCGCTCTGTGAGCGTGAGGCGACAATCAAGGATCTTGAGAACTATCGTGCACAGCTCGAAGCGGGTAAGCCTTGCCCACTCTGCGGTTCACGCGAACATCCGGCAGTTGTGCAGTATCAGGCGCTTGAACTGACTGACAATCAGCGCCGCCGCGACGCGCTGGAGAAAGAGGTTGCTGCGCTAAAAGAGGAAGGATTGCTGGTGCTCGCGCAGGTGAATGCGCTGACCCAGCAGATCCAGCGCGAGACAGAGGAAGCACAGGCTCTCTCTGAGGAAGAGCAAGCACTCACTAAAGAGTGGCTGGAGGTCTGCGCCTCCCTGAACATAGCGCTGAATATTCAGGATGATATTGCCCCCTGGATGAGCGAACAGGAACAGTATGAACGCCAGCTGTATCAGCTCAGCCAGCGTCTGACGCTGCAAAACCAGCTTAATGAACAGGAAGGTCAGGCGCGCCAGTACCAGCAGCAGCTGACGGCGACGCGTCAGGCGCTGGCGGCCTCGTTACAATCGCTGTCGCTTAGCGTGCCCGATGAAGGGGCTGAAAGCGCCTGGCTGAGCGCGCGCGAAAGCGAATATACCCTGTGGCAGGAAAAACAGGCCCAGCACGGTACGATTCAGGAAGGTATTAACGCCCTGATGCCCATTCTGGAGACGCTGCCGGTTACCAATGATGCAGAAGCCGACGCGGTTATCCCTGAGAACTGGCGCGGCATCCACGACGAATGCGTGTCGCTGCAAAGTCAGCTCACCACCCTACAGCAACAGGAGACGCTTGAGCGTGAACGGCTCCAGCAATCACAGGCTCAGTTCAACGCCGCGCTGACCGCGAGCTGCTTTGCCGATCGGGACGCATTTCTCTCCGCCCTGCTGGATGAAACGTCGATCCGCCAGCTTGAACAACAAAAGCAGACGCTGGAAAACCAGCTCCAGCAGGCCACGGCGCTTTCGGTGCAGGCAAGCCAGCAGCTTCAGGCGCATCAGGCACAGCGCCCCGAGGGGCTGGAAACCGATGCCGCAACGCTTCAGGCGCAGTTACACCAGCTGGCGCAACAGCTTCGGGACAACACCACGCATCAGGGGGAGATCCGCCAGCAGCTCAAACAGGACGCCGATAACCGTCTGCACCAGCAGGCGCTTATGCAGCAGATTGAGGAGGCGGCGCGTCAGGCCGACGACTGGGGCTATCTCAACGCGCTGATAGGCTCCAGCACCGGCGATAAATTCCGTAAATTCGCCCAGGGGCTGACGCTGGATAATCTGGTGTGGCTTGCCAACCAGCAGCTCAACCGTCTGCATGGCCGCTATCTGCTTCAGCGTAAAGCCAGCGACGCGCTGGAGCTGGAAGTGGTCGATACCTGGCAGGCCGATGCGGTACGCGATACCCGTACCCTTTCCGGCGGGGAGAGTTTCCTGGTCAGTCTGGCGCTGGCTTTAGCGCTTTCCGATCTGGTCAGTCACAAAACGCGCATTGACTCGCTGTTTCTGGATGAAGGATTCGGCACGCTCGACAGCGAAACGCTGGACACCGCGCTGGACGCGCTCGACGCGCTGAACGCCACCGGGAAAACTATCGGCGTGATCAGTCACGTAGAGGCAATGAAAGAGCGCATTCCGGTGCAGATCAAAGTGAAGAAGATCAACGGGCTGGGATATAGCAGGCTGGATAAGGTGTTTGCGGTGGAATAAATGGGGGGCGGTGCGGTCTGGTGCCCTCACCCTGGCCCTCTCCCACGGGGAGAGGGTACAAACATAAAAAACAGCAACTTGCGTTGCTGTTTTGCTTTTATTCTGGCCAGAGCCACGCCGCGCCGCGCACTCCGCTGGAATCTCCGTGGACGGCTTTGCGGATCGGCGTTTCGCACTCGCCGCCAAATACCCACTGTTTCACCAGCGTTGGCACCGTGGCGTACAGCCGGTCGACGTTGCTCATGCCGCCGCCCAGTACAATCACGTCGGGATCAAGAATATTGATCACATGCGCCAGTGACTTAGCCAGCCGCATTTCGTAGCGGCTGAGCGCCAGTTCAGCCACCGGATCCTGCTCCTCAACCAGACGCATAATCTCGTTACCTTTCAGCGGCTGACCGCTCAGACGATGATAATCGGTGGCAAACCCCGTGCCGGAAATAAAGGTCTCAATACAGCCCTGCTTGCCACAGTAGCACGGTACTTCGGCGCGGTATTTGAGTTCATCTTCATCCATCCACGGCAACGGATTGTGCCCCCACTCGCCCGCGGTGCCGTTGCCGCCAATATGCGAGCGCCCACCGAGGGCCACGCCCGCCCCGCAGCCGGTGCCGATAATGACCGCAAATACGGTCTGCGCGCCAGCTGCTGCGCCATCCACGGCCTCAGACACCGCAAGGCAGTTAGCGTCATTCGCCAGACGCACCTCCCGGTTCAGGCGCTGGCTTAAGTCTTTATCAAACGGCTGACCGTTGAGCCAGGTGGAGTTGGCGTTTTTCACCACGCCGGTATACGGCGAAATGGAGCCGGGGATCCCCATCCCGACCGTGCCCGTCTCGCCCGTTGCCTGCTCTGCCATATCGACCAGGCGGGCAATCGTCTCTATGGTCTGGTGATAATCATCGCGCGGCGTAGGCAGACGGTGGCGAAACAGTTGCTCCCCCTGCTCGCTCAGCGCAATAACTTCTGTTTTGGTGCCGCCCAAATCAATCCCAATACGCACAAGACACTCCTCATTATTTTGATTATCAACAGAGTAGAAGCCCGCTTCCCGATTAGCAATGCAAGCGATGCGACAATTCGTTATCATGCCCGCTGATTTAACGAAAAGGCCGTGGAAATTATCATGCTGTGGTTCAAAAATTTGATGGTTTACCGTCTCAGCCGCGACGTTTCGCTGCGTGCAGAAGAGATGGAAAAACAGTTAGCCGCTTACTCCTTTACCCCTTGCGGTAGCCAGGATATGGCAAAAACCGGCTGGGTTCCGCCAATGGGTTCTCAAAGCGATGCGCTGACCCACGCCAGCAGCACGGGGCAAATCATCGTTTGCGCCCGTAAAGAAGAGAAGATCCTGCCGACGCCCGTGGTTAAGCAGGCGCTCGAAGCGAAGATCTTCAAGCTGGAAGCTGAACAGGGCCGTAAGCTTAAAAAAACCGAAAAAGATTCGCTTAAGGATGAAGTGCTGCACTCGCTGCTGCCGCGCGCTTTTAGCCGCTTTAGCCAGACCATGATGTGGATCGACACCGTGAACGGGCTGATCATGGTGGACTGCGCCAGCGCCAAAAAAGCGGAAGATACGCTGGCGCTGCTGCGTAAGAGCCTTGGCTCATTACCGGTGGTACCGCTGGCGCTGGAAACGCCGATTGAGCTGACCCTGACCGAGTGGGTGCGCAGCGGGACTGCCGCGCAGGGCTTCCAGATCCTTGATGAAGCAGAGCTGAAAGCGCTGCTGGAAGATGGCGGCGTGATCCGCGCGAAGAAACAGGATCTGGTGAGCGACGAAATCGCCGTGCACATTGAAGCGGGCAAAGTGGTGACCAAACTGGCACTCGACTGGCAGCAGCGCATTCAGTTTGTGATGTGTGATGACGGCTCCGTGAAGCGCCTTAAGTTCTGCGATGAACTGCGCGATCAGAACGAAGATATCGACCGCGAAGATTATGCTCAGCGCTTTGACGCAGACTTTATCCTGATGACCGGCGAGCTGGCGGCGATGATTCAGAACCTGGTGGAAGGTCTCGGCGGCGAAGCGCAGCGCTGACAGGCAAAACGCAGGCCGGGTAAGCGAATGCGCCACCCGGCATGCTTTTATTTCAGATAGCGGCACAGATAAGAGGTTGGCTCTGCAACCTGCAAATGGAACTCGCTGTGGCCCGGCACGTTGAAGACCTGCCCGGCACTGTAGACTTTCCACTCCGTTTCACCCGGCAGCAGGACGTTCAGCGCGCCGCTGACCACCGTCATCTCTTCCGCTTCTGCGGTGCCAAAGGTGTATTCCCCTTCCGCCATTACGCCGACACTGGCGCGGCCAGTGCTGCTGCTGGTAAAACCAATGGATTTCACTTTACCGGAAAAGTATTCGTTACTTTGAAGCATGAACTGGCCCTTATATTTATTGAGAAAAATCCACTATAGGGGCCATGCTCATGACCTGTCACGCAAAATCATTACACCAGTAATTCTGACGCCAGGCGCGCCATCAGGACGTTAGAGAGCAGCACCGGAACATCCAGCGCCTTTTGCAGTAAATCACGATGCCGCTGATGGAAGCCCAGGCAGTCGAGCATCAGGACATCCGCCCCTCTGTCGATCAACTCCTGCCCGGCCGCAATCAGCTTCGCTTCGCTGTCCCAGAACGGGTTTGCTAGTGCGTACAGCGGGGTGTGCTCCAGCGCGGCCCACTTCACCGTCTGGTTATCCAGCAGTTCCTCAACGGGAACGATGACCCCAACCTGATGACCATCAACAATTGAGGCCACCAGCGGGGGGATAATCCGCATCGGTTCGAGCAGAATGGCATTACGCGCGCTGAGCCCTTTAACGGGTGCCGTGCTCATCAGCAAAATAACGTCATAGTCCTGATTGTCGAGCACTTCGATCACGCCCTGTAGCGCGCGCTCGATTTTCTGGCGTGACACATGCGCCAGTTTACCGTCACTGAGTAACGTTGCCAGGGGATCTTCCCCCTCTCCGACCGCGTAGTCTTCCATGACCTCTTCCCGACTGAGCTTCCCTAACAGACTGAGATGCGTAATTTGTTGTTCAGAGACATGCTCGGTTAAGAGCGGTAATACTTCGCTTACAGGCACCACACCAATCGTGAGGATCGCCAACGTCGCCTTCATTTTGATCGCCTTCCGTTACTACCACAACTGCCACATAAGTACAGGCTCACTACGCTGCACTGTTCATTTTTTCAACAAAACAGCACCAAGGGTAGCAGGGGATCTCTACACCGTAATGTAAAGATCGACTGGCCTTTCCGAATCCACCTGTAATAACTAAATATTAACTGCTGCTTAACATCAGCGATATGTTAAAAGTGTGATTCAGGCACGGTTGTAACGAATTCGGATTCCTGTCAGGACTTCTCAGGATCCTCATAGCGCCGTTTCGCATCCAGCGCTTCCTGTTCGGTTTCATGTTCGCTGATCAGCGAATCAGGTTTAGGGTGATCGGCACGCAGCTGGTACCAGGTTACGGTCTGATCGCCGTTACCTTTTTCAACGGTAACGATGCGGGCTTCACGTGGATAGGGAGGTCTGGTTGGCATAGCTCATCCTTTTTTTATGTCTGAGCTATGAGTATAGACGGCTGTTAGCTGGCGCAAGCCAAACGCAGGGCGGTAATAATCTGAATCGCAACTTTCTCGGGTGACGCCGACGCATCCACAACGTGGTGTGCCGCCTCGCGGTACAGTGCATCGCGTTCGGCAAGGACGTCGCTGACCTCTTCACTCAGCGGTTTCGCGGTCAGCGCCGGGCGCTGTCCCTCTTCCGGAAACGCCTCCAGCCGCCCCACCAGCGTAGAGACCGGGGCACAGAGGTAGATCACGACACCCTTTTCGCGCATAAACTGGCGGTTATACGGTGCCAGAATAATGCCCCCACCGGTCGCGATCACGGTTGACGGCGCGGTCACCGCTTCCAGCGTGGCTGTTTCACGCGCACGAAAGCTCTCCCAACCCTCATCTTCAACGATATCGGCGATGGTCTTACCGGCATTCTCCTGGAGCCAGTGGTCAGTATCGACAAACTGACTCTGGCACAGACGCGCCAGCTCCAGACCAACGGTGGTTTTCCCACAGCCGCGAGGGCCAACTAAAAAGATGGGTGGGTTCATAACCAGGTGTTCCCCTTGCTGCCGGATAACTGAAGGCTGTAAAGAAATGATTGCAGTAGATGTTGCGCTAACTTTACTGCAAAGCGGTACGGAATGACAAGCCTGTGGAAGCCACACTGTACCACAAAACCGCCCGGAGGTGGGCTACGCCGGGCGGCGCTTCACTTCCAGCAGCCATTTATCCAGCTCGGCGGCAAACTGCTGGCGATCGCGCTGCGACAGGCTGTCCGGCCCACCGGTTTGCACGCCGCTGGAACGAAGCGTATCCATAAAATCACGCATGGTGAGCTTCTCCCGGATCGTTGCCGGCGAATAGCGTTCTCCGCGCGGGTTCAGCGCCGCCGCCCCTTTCGCCAGTACATCGGCAGCCAGCGGGATATCCGCGGTGATCACCAGATCTCCTGCGTCACACAGGCGTACTATCTCGTTATCCGCCACGTCAAACCCGGCCGGAACGCGCAGAGAACGGATGTATCTGGAGGGCGGCACGCGGATATTCTGGTTCGCCACCAGCGTCAGCGGCATCTGCACGCGCTCGGCAGCACGAAATAAAATCTCTTTGATGACATTCGGACACGCGTCCGCATCAACCCAAATCGCCATAGTCTCTCCCCATTATGATTCTGGTGACTATTGTCGCCTGCATTTCGTTGTTAAGCTATCAATGAGAGATAACAACGCATAATAACGGAGAGACGTGATGGATAAGAAAATCGGGTTTATCGGCTGCGGAAATATGGGCAAAGCTATCCTCGGCGGACTGATTGCCAGCGGGCAGGTGCTGCCGGGGCAGATTTGGGTCTATACCCCATCCCCGGATAAAGTCGCGGCGCTGCGTGATGAGTATGGTGTCAACGCTGCCGAAAGCGCACAGGACGTGGCTCAGGTGGCGGATATTGTCTTTGGCGCCGTTAAGCCGAATATCATGATTAAAGTCCTGAGCGAGATCACCTCCAGCCTTAACAAAGAGACCCTGGTGGTATCGATTGCCGCAGGCGTGACCCTCGATCAGCTCGCCCGCGCGCTGGGCCACGACCGTAAGATTGTTCGCGCCATGCCAAACACCCCGTCGCTGGTGAATGCCGGTATGACATCCGTTACCCCGAACGCGCTGGTCACATCTGAAGACGTGGCGGATGTACTGAATATTTTCCGCTGCTTCGGCGAAGCGGAAGTGATTGCCGAACCGATGATCCACCCGGTAGTCGGCGTGAGCGGCTCTGCCCCGGCGTATGTCTTTATGTTTATCGAAGCCATGGCCGATGCCGCCGTACTGGGTGGAATGCCGCGCGCGCAGGCCTACAAATTTGCAGCGCAGGCGGTGATGGGTTCGGCCAAAATGGTGCTGGAAACGGGTAAACATCCGGGCGAACTGAAAGATATGGTGTGCTCACCGGCGGGCACAACCATTGAAGCCGTGCGCGTGCTGGAAGATCGCGGGTTCCGCTCCGCCGTGATCGAGGCGATGGAAAAATGCATGGAAAAATCAGAGAAGCTCAGTAAGTCCTGATGCGCTACGCCGGGCGTCAGGCGGCCACTTCGGTGCGGCCCCGTCCGGCATTTTTGGCTTTATAGAGGGCCACGTCCGCCGCCTTTAGCCATTCACGATAGTGGGTGAACTGCGCCCCCCAGGGGGCAACCCCAACGCTGATACACAACCTCGCCATAGGTGCTCCGTGCAGCGGCATGTTGACCAGCCGTTCGTGGACGCGCGACATCGCTGCAATCGCGCTGTCGGCAGGCGTGCCGGACATGATCACCGCGAACTCATCCCCGCCAAAACGGCCAATATAATCGCCTGAGCGCAGGGTCAGCTGAAGCTGGCGCGTGATGGCGACAATCGCTTCATCCCCCACGTCATGCCCCCAGGTGTCGTTGATCGTCTTGAAGTGATCGATATCGATGAGCAGTATCGTCGCCTGTCGATGGCTTCGACGGCAGGCCTCAAATTCGTTACGCAGCAGCGTTTCCCAGTGACGGCGATTGAATACGCCGGTCATTCCGTCGCGGGTACTCATCAGCTCAAGCCGACGCTTATGCTCTGCCAGACGGATCGCCGTGCGGTGGCTGAGCCAGGCAAACAGTATGGGGTAGACCACCAGCACGGGGAGCGTCAGCCACAACGCCAGCGGTTCAGAGGTCAATACCACAGGAGTACCCGTGGATTGCACGGTCAACAGGGCAGACAGGGCAAGTAGCGCGAGTCCTGTCAGAAATAACCGGCATCCCCCCGATCCCATCATATTCATGCCGATCATCACGATCAGCGCCGCCGTTGGTAGCGCATTGAACCCTGTTAGCCCCATCCAGACACCGGCAATAATGGCATCGATTTTCAGATTAACAATTTCACTGCTGTGGGGTTCAGCCGAACGAAAAGCCAGCTGCCAGGCCAGATGGGGCCAGACAAAGACCCAGCCCACCAGCAATAACCACCAGACGCCGGAAAGAAACTGGCTCACCAGGACGCTGGCAAGCGGAACAAATAGCGCCGCCAGACCAACGATGCGTGCCAGCCGTATTCGCCGGGCAAATCGCAGACCGGAACGGTATGAATCATCCTGAGAAAGCTGCTGGTGCCACGCTTCCCGAATGTTCTCGTGATTGTCATAAAACTCATCATTCATCATTTTTGGGAATATTCTGAAACATTTTCCCAAATTATAGAGAGGGGGTTAGCGGGGAAAGTATGAAATTTTGGGTGAGCCACAGCCGTGACTCACCCGTTAGCACTACGCCTGTTTTTTGAGGCACGCGCTCATAAACTTGCTGCGATCGTCGCCTTTCAGCATCTGCTGTGTCGCCTGGGCGTTGCACTCACGCATTTTTTGCTGCTGTGGGGTCAGGCTTTTTTCACCGGGTTTAGCCGCACCATTTTTAAGGCAGTCGCTCATGTACGTTTTACGGGCATCCCCTTTCAGGCTTTGCGATGTCGCCTGTTGGTTACAGGTCGTCATGCGCTGCTGCTGGGGCGTTAACGTTTTCTCTTCCGCGTGTGCTGAGGCGATCAGACACAGGCCAGAGAGCAGGGTAACCAGTATTGTTGTTTTCATTGCACCATCCTTTATGTGAAGTTCCACGTTAAGTCTGGCTCGTTACGGGAAAAAAACCACCCTGCGACTCTGATTTTCGCCGGGCTCTGCGGTTATTTCAGCCCTGTATCGGCATAATATTCATTAACCGGTTTCGCCGGGGGGGAGGCGGTAATTAATAACAGAAATTATGCGGTGAAAGGTGTGCTCTGTCTCAATTTAATTTTCCCTGCATAAATGTGTAAAAATAAAAACAGAGCGACGCCAGGCATCCTGCATGACAATTCTGTGACACGTCATTTCACCTCAGACAGGTTAGCTGCGAGGATGCCTTAAAAGCTTCTTTACGTATTGCTGAAGCAGCTCCGCATCTTCCGCAGGCACCTGGGAATCAGGACGCGCTTTTTCCAGCGCGCCTTCAACGTTGTCGATCAACGCCTCCTGCTCCGGTTTTGCCATCTGTCGCAGCAGCGCCGTCACAACGATTTCCAGCGCCTCGACCTGGGCAACCAGCTCTTTCGACTCTTCTTCCTTTTGGGCAAGCTTAACCAACAACTCAGCAATGAGATTTTTCATGGTGCTATTTCCTTATGTGATTTCCCCTGAAATTAACACCCTCTCTGAATAATGAAAAGCATGGATTGGCTTTATCTTATGCAAAAGTGACATCGCTGCCAAAAAAGATATTTCAGCGCGAAAGCGAAACGTTTTCCTGAAAGAAAGGCGCCGCATTTCGTTATATAAAAATGCGGCGTTCATAAGAATAAATAATATATTATCGTGTTTACCGGGCCGACTTTGCCTCAGCGATTCGCCTGCGGCGTCGCAAGGCAAAGGCCAGTTGAATAATATTCAGCAGGACCACCACCGCCGTCGCGGCAAATACCCAGCGGAAACCCGCCATCGCCGAGACCGAGGCGCCGATAAGCGGGCCTGCTACGTTGCCTAAATACATGAACGACTGGTTGTAGCCAAAAATGCGGCCGGTTACCTGGTCACTGGAATATTTCACCAGCAGCGTCTGAACAGCGGGCAGCATGGCGCCATCTGCGAAGCCAAGCAGGAAGCGCAGTATGCCGAGCTGAAGAGGTGTGGTGACGAATGACATGGCAAAGAAAAGGATCACCGCAATGATGAGCGTTGCCATCAGAATACGTGCCGTACCGATCCTGTCGCCCAGTTTCCCCAGACGCGGAGCAGACATCAGCGCCGACACGCCCGGCACCGCGGCAATCATCCCGCTCAGAAAAGCAATGTTGCTGCTGTCCGGCGCCATCGACTTGATAAACAGCGCCAGAATCGGCCCTACCGAACCGTTACAGAGCTGGATCACCATCGTCGTCACAAAGAGGCTAATCATCAGGCCAGGATAAGGCAGCGAGGCGAAAACCGCTTTTCCGCTCAAGCGTTCGGATTTACTGACAACAGGCCGCCCGCCCTCTTTAATCAGAAAAAGGGTGACCAGAAAGCTGATCGTTAGCAGGATCGCGGTAATGATAAAGACCGCACGCAGCCCGACATGGTCCGCCAGGAAGCCGCCGAGCAGCGGGCCGCCAATGACCCCGCTGATCTGGGCCGTGGAAAGCGTGCTGAGCGCCCAGCCGCTTCGCTCACGCGGTACCTGTGAGGCCACCAGCGCCATGGCATTCGGAATGTAACCGGAGGTCAGCCCCATTATCGCCCGCAGAATAAACAGCTGCCAGACGTTGGTGGCGAAGGCCTGGAGCAAAATGGCTATCGCCATCCCCAGCGAGGCGCGGAGCAGCATCAACTTGCGCCCCTTGCGATCCGCCAGGCTGCCCCACATCGGCGACACAATGGCGGAGACCAGAAACGTCACGCTGAACGTCAGGCCGGACCACATCGAGAGCGCTTCATGGGAAGTCACTCCCAGCTGCGATACATACAGCGGCAGGAAGGGCAATATCTGGCTGATAGCCAGTCCGGTGAAGAAGCAGCCGAACCAGACTGAAATGAGATTAACTTTCCAGGATTCCATAACAGAAATAGTCTTCATTTTTAGGCGAATTCGCCGACAGATTAGCAAGTTACGCGCAATGACATAGCGCCAGAGATGCGGCCTTGCAGACTTTGGCGTTTTATCTTCCCAGTCATCATATTTGTGAAATAAGTCACAATTTATCCAATTTTTGGCGGAAGATTATGCTTCATCGACATAATCCATAGCCGCGCATCCCCAGATGGAAATGGTTGGCATGGGCGGCATTATAGTCCGGCCCCAGACCGTTACCGTAATAGCCACAGCTTGCCGAGAGCAGGGCCTGTAGCCAGGGCTGCGTCTTTTCCGCTTTCCAGCCGTTCAGGACGGTAACGCGCTGTCCATTTGCCAGCCTGAAAGCGCTGATATCCAGCGCATCCGCCGTGGCATGTTCGCTGCGCCGCGCATCCGGGCGGCTGTAGATATTGCGGCAGGCGAAGCTGCCCAGATGTTCAATACGCGTAAGCTCGCTTCCGGTCCAGGTTTTGGTGAGCGGTCGGGCCTGCTGGCTGACAAACAGCGCCGAACTTAACGCCAGCGGACAACTGGCCAGAAAGCTGCTGTTCAGGCTCACCGGGCCAAAATCGCGCACGCGCACCACGTTACTCAGCGGACACTCACCGGCGCTGTCAGCGACAGCCTGGGTACGGATAAGCTGGCGTTGATTCGCCTGCGCTAACAGGCTTTCGCATGCCTGCGGTGTTAAACGTCGAAGTTTAAACTGGGTTATTTTTCCGGGCGGATCGTCAAGCGTAAGCGGCACGAAAGGATTGTAATACGGCGGCAACCAGCAGTAGCCCACCATGGCGATCCCGGCAATAACAATAAGAATAAGCAGACCTTTTCCTTTCACGCGCCCCCCTTCAGCATCCCCAAAACATTATGGCAGAAGGCCGCGAAACCCGCCGGGCATCGTGGTATGTTATGGGCTTTTCGTCAGACTGGAAGAGAGTGAGATGGCAAAGCAGCGCGTAGGTATTGTCTTTGGGGGAAAATCGGCAGAGCACGAGGTGTCATTGCAATCGGCTAAAAATATCGTTGATGCGATTGATAAAAGCCGTTTTGACGTGGTGCTGCTGGGCATTGATAAACAGGGCCAGTGGCATGTTAACGATGCCAGCCAGTATCTGTTACACGCTGACGATCCGGCGCACATTGCCCTTAATCCTTCTGATGTCAGCGTCGCAACGGTTCCAGGCGTGGAACAGGGACAGCTTATCGATGCCGGGAACGCGCAGGCGCTGGTACAGATTGACGTAGTGTTCCCTATCGTTCACGGCACGCTGGGCGAAGACGGCTCTCTGCAAGGCATGTTGCGGATGGCGAACCTGCCGTTTGTCGGTTCCGATGTGCTGGGCTCTGCCGCCTGCATGGATAAAGACGTCACAAAACGTCTCCTGCGCGACGCCGGTCTGAATATTGCGCCGTTCGTGACGCTCACTCGCGCCAACCGCGATAAACACAGCTTCGCGCAGATCCAGGCGCAACTCGGCCTGCCGCTGTTTGTGAAACCGGCGAATCAGGGCTCGTCCGTCGGCGTCAGCAAAGTCACCAGCGAAGCGCAGTTTAACGATGCCGTTCGTCTGGCCTTTGAGTTTGACCATAAGGTGGTGGTTGAGCAGGGAATTAACGGTCGTGAAATTGAGTGCGCCGTACTGGGCAACGACTTCCCGCAGGCGAGTACCTGTGGTGAAGTGGTACTGAACAGTGACTTCTATTCCTACGACACCAAATATATTGACGATAAAGGTGCCCAGGTTGTGGTTCCCGCCGCGATCGATCCCGACGTTAACGACAAGATCCGGGCGATCGCCGTTGAAGCCTATCAGGCGCTGGGATGCTGTGGGATGGCGCGCGTCGACGTGTTTCTGACGCCGGATAACGAGGTGGTGATTAACGAAATCAACACTCTGCCGGGCTTTACCAATATCAGCATGTACCCGAAGCTGTGGCAGGCCAGCGGGATAAGCTATCCGGAACTGATCACCCGCCTGATTGAACTGGCACTGGAGCGCCACGCCGCTGACAGCGCCCTGAAAAGTTCCGTTAACTAACGCTTAGTCAGCTTTCTCTGCCGTCGTCGTCTCATCGGGACGACGGCGGATAATAAATCCCGCCAGCCAGAAACTGATTACCCAGGTTACCAGCCCAACCGCATAGGTTTGCCAGCCTTTCGCTTCAAATCCCAGCAGCCCGACAACACCGTTGAGAATAAAGATCAGCCCGATCGCAAAGGCGTAGTAATGCCAGTCACGGCGTAATTTGGAAGTGAGCTTCATGACAACTCCGGCAGAAAAAAAACTATCCTCTCACAGTTTGATAATGGCGTCTGTGGCGGATACGTAAACTCTGAAATGCAGCGCAGTTTCACTTATGTTATCAATTTGTGACGTGATGCAGAAATCGACAATCCAGGAGAAATCCTGAGCCGAATTTCCCACGATTCTGATATTGACAAATGCTATGACCTGTCACACTCACCCTGTACGACGCGTATTAAAACAGAGTGATATTATCGGGAGGTCTTATGGCAGACTTTACATTGTCGAAACCGATTTTTGGCGGAAAACAACCAAAAACCTCCACGGCGGGGAATATTGCCTATGCCCTGTTTGTTCTGTTTTGTTTCTGGGCAGGAACCCAACTGCTGAATATGCTGGTGCATGCCCCTGGCGTGTATGAGCATCTGATGCAGGTGCAGGATACAGGCCGCCCGCGCGTTGAAATCGGTTTAGGCGTGAGCACCGTATTTGGCCTCATTCCCTTCCTCGCGGGCAGCATGGTTCTGGGCGTGATTGCCCTTGTCCTGCGCTGGCGCAACCGCCACTGATTACAGTCCCATACAGCGTGCCCGACGATCGTCCACGCGTTTCGCGAACCAGGCGGTCGTCAGGTTACGCGTGATCTTCGGGCTTTCCAGCTGAATGCCTGGCAAAATGGCTCTGGGTAATGCCTTCCCACTTTTCTTCTCGGCCAGCGCAAAGACCTGCTTATACAGATCCGTTTTCTCAAACGCCAGGCTATCGCCCTTCTCCAGCTGTCGGCGAATGTCGCTATTGCTCATCTCCAGCTTCGTCGAGAGTTTTCGCACCGCACGTTCGGTAGTCCCGGCCTCACTGCTGCCGTAAGCAATGAGATCGCCGTCCAAAGCGAGCTTCACACCGCTGGCGCGGCTTACCGCATTCTGGAAGGCTGCATTTCGGCTGGCATACCAGCCCGCGTTAAAGTCGGCAAAGCGATACAGCGGTTTATCGTAGTTGGCCGGATAATTCAGCAGGTGATATGTCCCAAACCACAGCCCACCGCGCAGGGAGAAGACCTCCTGACGTACCGTACCGTCGATATCCCACGGATAGCCGTCGGTATGCTTTTCCGCAAATGCGATACTGACCTGCATCGGACCGCCGGTATGCACCGGATTCAGTGAGCCAAACAGCTTCTGCCCCATCGGCACCATATTGATGAAATCATCGAAAATGGCGCTAAGCTGTTTCTCGGTTTTCACCGTATCCAGCCGTTCACTGTAGCTTTTACCGTTTGGCGAGGTGATTTTAAGGGCGGTATGCACCAGGAAAACCGGGATATGCATCGATTCGGCCCGGTGGTCGATCTCCTTCCAGGCGATTTTGTTCAGGCCAGGCACTACAGGATCTGACTGATACATCGATTCCTGCTGCGCCACCGCGAGCACCGAGCAGATATTCTCCTCGGTAGGCGCGATCTTCTGGCTTTTGAAGGTCGCTGCCAGCGCATCAGCCCACTCACTGCGATCCTTCACGCTGGCGGGCATCTTTTGCCGCACCACGCTCGCCACATCAACGGGCTTCTCCCCTTCTTTGAGCGGGGCAGCCCCTTTTTCGGCACAGCCCGCCAGCACAAAAGCGGCGAGTAACGTCAGCGGTAATGCACGTGGTACGGCAAATGGCATAGCAATTCCTTTTTAACCTAATGTATGGGTGACTTCCTGCACGTCCTTATCGTCCAGCTCACGCTCGAAACTGCGTAAACGTTTGTAGATGGACATCAGCTCCACCAGCGTAGTCCAGGAGCTGATCAGATACTGGAACGAACCGCGAACCTGACCAAAGACGTTGGTGATTTGGGTCATCAGACCGAGCGTAATCGTACCCGCAACGATGGACGGGAACAGCAGGAACAACCCGAAAACGTTATCAACCTGAAGATAAAGAATGCGCGCGATATTGAAATACATGTAATGGAAATAGAGGCGGAAATAGTTACGACGTACGGCGCCGAACAGCTCACGCACGGTAGGCGGTGACGCACGGTTGGCATCGTCTTCGCCATACACCAGTTCTTTACGGTAGGCCGCTTCCACGCGCTGGTTTTTAAACTCCAGCCCCGGCAGCTTGATCCCCACCACCGCCAGCAGCCCCGTTCCCATCAGCGACCAGACAATCGCAGCAATCACCAGGCCGTATGGCAGATGGCCGACAATCGGCAGCTCCGGAACGTGCGACGAGAGCGTCACCAGCACCGGCAGGAAGGCGATCAGCGTCATGATGGCGTTGATAAAGCTCACGCCCATATCTTCCAGAGTAGAGGCAAAACGCATGGTGTCTTCCTGCACACGCTGTGCGGCACCTTCGATATGCCGCAGGTGCTGCCAGTGCGCCATATAGTGTTCGTTCATCGCGGTACGCCAGCGGAATACATAGTGGCTGACGAAAAAGTTATTCATCACGCCAATCACCACGGCGATGAGGGCGATGCCGAGGAAGATCCCCACCTCATGGTAGAACTGGTTAATGGTCACTTTATGCGGCGAACTCAGCGCCGTCTGGATCAGATCGTAAAACGGCGCATACCAGGCATTGACCGCTACGCCCACTTCCACCAGGAACCAGGTGACAAAGATGATTAACGACGTGCCGAGAATCGACCAGTATTGCCAGCGGTGAGGAGAATAGACGAACCAGAACATGGCGAAAAGCCCTACGCAGAGCACGTAATAAGCGTAGAAAAGCAGATAGCTCATGGACCAGAAGCGCGCTGCGCTAATGGGAATATCGCCCGTTGCCCCCGTAAGACGGGTCAGCCACGCGCCGCCACCGGCCTGCCAGAAAATGACAGCCAGCAGTGCCCAAATAAATGCCGACAGGAAAAAGGGCCCCGGCTTTGGGAAAAAAGACTTAAACATTGTGCTTCCTTCTTGTTGTTATGGCTGTTGCTGTGTTCAACATATCGCCACACGAAACCTTGCCTGTGCCAGCCTCCCGGCTCAGGCAAAAAAGTGAGACCTGCGGGTGAATTATTAGTTCGCTTCACAGTTTTCAGGAATTGTTTCGGTGCGTTTCATTCGCAACAGCGATCGTAGCGTCTATCATACGGTCGATGTCACAAAATGGGAGCCACGCCGCAAGTAAATTGTTCAAATTTACCCACGGTTACGTTTTTCTCGCTATCGTTATGCAAATCGGGCCATTGCCCGACGCCGATTAGTAGTATAACTACCCGTAACTTTCCTTATTCACTTGATGGATGCTTTTCGTTGAAACGTTGTCTGCTCTCTATCGCCGCGCTGTGTGCGGTGAGCCTGTCCACCGCCCAGGCAGCACAGCCTCTGACGGCCCCGGTTCTGGCCTCTGACATTGCCGATCGCTACGCGAACCTTATTTATTACGGCAGCGGTGCGACGGGAATGGCGCTGGTCGTGATCGACGGTAACCAGCGGGTGTTTCGCAGCTTCGGTGAAACACGACCGGGAAATAACGTTCGTCCGCAGCTGGATTCCGTTATCCGTGTCGCATCGATAACCAAGCTGATGACCAGCGAAATGCTGGTGAAACTGCTCGATCAGGGCGTGGTGAAACTCGACGATCCACTCAGCAAATATGCACCGCCCGGCGCTCGCGTTCCGACATATCAGGGAACGCCGATCAGACTGGTGAATCTGGCGACCCATACCAGCGCCCTGCCGCGAGAACAGCCCGGTGGCGCTGCGCATCGCCCTGTCTTTGTCTGGCCAACCCGCGAGCAACGCTGGAACTACCTGAGCACAGCAACCCTGAAATCGGCCCCGGGCTCGCAGGCCGGCTATTCTAACCTGGCGTTTGATCTGCTGGCCGACGCTTTAGCGACGGCGTCGGGTAAGCCCTACCCTCAACTGTTTGAAGAGCAGATCACGCGTCCGCTCGGGATGAAAGATACCACTTACACCCCCTCCCCGGACCAGTGCAAGCGTCTGATGGTGGCGGAAAAAGGGGCCAGCCCGTGCAATAACACGCTGGCCGCCATTGGCAGCGGTGGCGTTTACTCTACGCCTGGCGACATGATGCGCTGGATGCAACAGTTCCTCTCATCGGATTTTTACGCGCGCAGCAATCAGGCCGACCGAATGCAGACGCTCATCTACCAGCGTGCTCAGCTACGACGCGTCATTGGCATGGATGTTCCAGGTAAAGCCGATGCCCTCGGCATGGGCTGGGTGTATATGGCGCCAAAAGATGGCCGACCGGGGATTATTCAAAAAACCGGTGGAGGTGGCGGGTTCATCACCTACATGGCGATGATTCCGCAATCAAACGTAGGCGCTTTTGTGGTGGTCACCCGGTCGCCAAATACACGCTTCGTGAATATGAGTGATGGCGTAAATAATCTGGTGGCCGAGCTGAGCGCCAATAAAGCGCAGGTGCTTACGGCCTCTAACTGATCTCAATAGTCCGTGGGCAAACGGTTGATACTGATCAGTTTGCCCCGGCTCATATTGATGTAGTTCCCCTGTCGCAGCGCCGCCAGAACCTCAGCAACGACCGAACGAGAAATACGAGTGCTACGCTGAATATGATTCATAACACCAATTTTTGAACGTAGCGTGTCATCCCACTCGGCCATATTGATCAGCATCGCCCGGATTTGGCTATAGGAATTATTTCCGACCAATTGCATGTCACGTTTTCCCAATAAATGGTTAAGCCATGACAGCCAGCAGAAAGCCTCTTGCCAAAGTTGCGCGTCCTGAATAAGCTGGTACGCGTCAGATGCCGGTAAATAAAATCCGGTACAAGGCGTCTGTGCCATCAAAGAATATTCAAGATAGTTTTCATTTATCCATGCGCTTAAACCGTGGATATACGGTGCCCGCGCAATACCCATAAGTAATTCGTCTGATTTACGGTGGACGGCCGTCAGGCCGGATTGTATGACAACGGTCAATGGTTCATCATCATTATTGCCGGTAGTTATTAATTGTTGTGGTTCGATCTTAAATGGGGTACCGGCGACTTCCAGACACTTTATGAGCCGGCTTAATTCAGAAAGTGGCTTCGCATTAACGTTCATGCATACCTCAAGTCATCTGTATATGTCGGTTCTTTATAATTTTTAAAACACATAAAAAAGCGGGGGAAAAATCCCCCGCGCTTTCTATATTACCAGGTGTATTTCACACCCAGGTTTGCTCCCCAGTTCTGGTCAACGTCGCCGCCGCCCAGATAAGTCGCATCAGTGTAAGCACTGAAGTTTTTCGTGAAGCTGAACTGAGTGCCCAGTCCCACGCGAACCGCAGAGCCTTCCACGCCGTTATCAATGCTGTCATTGTTGATATCAGCATTGTTGTCGGCATCGTCATACACGTAAGCCAGTTTGAAGTAAGGCGTTAATGCCTGCTCGCCGCCGTAGTTGAAGGTATAACCTGCATCCACGCCGAGTTCATAACGCATACTGTCGTAAGACTGACCATCGATACGCATGTCGTTGCTTAGCTGGTAGTCATCACCGGACTGGAACAGGCCAGAGATCGCCGCGTAAGGCGTGACGTAGCCAGACAGGTTTGGTTTCCAGTCATAGCCCAGTTTCATCCCGAAACCAACGGCGTCAGTCGTGGTATTACCGTCAACATACTGACCGTTGCTCATGGTAGCAGAGAGGTCGTTGTTGAAGCGGGTGTAGCTCAGGGAGCTGTCGAGGAAGATGTCGTTCATGAACTTCGCCGACGCGTAGATCATCGCAGTCTGGCTGTCCTGATCGACCTGACCAGTACGATCGCTGATATCACCCTTCGCGAAACCAGCCGCACCACCGACAATCCACTTCGCGTTATTACCGTCGATCTGAGTATCCAGACCTACCATAATGCCGCTTACGTCCTGATCGTAGCTAACGGTGCCATTATCCGCGTCAAAGTTGCCGCCGAAATAGCTCACCCATGCGCCGCCGTTATCTGCCAGGCCATGACGGCTGTTGGTCAGACGGGTACCCACGGTATCCTGTTGCAGATTCCAGATGTTGGTATTAGCAGAAGGAATGCTCAGCGCCATATTGGCGTAATCAGTCAGCTCTTCCTGCTGGAGAACAACGGTGTCGCCCTTCTGCTGCGCCTGATAGGTGTATGCACCTAAATCAGCTTTGTTTGCCGCAGTAAAGCTGGCAGCGGTATCCGCGTTATTGTCATAGACGCGAACGATCTCTTTGTTTTCGTAGTCAGCTACGGAGCCTGCGCCGGTCGCATCGTCGATGCGCACTTTATAGTTACCGGCAACGTCACCGTTCACCGCCAGATGGCCGTCAGAGTTCAGCGCGACAACACCATAGTCGTAATCCGCTTTAGAGCGATCGTTGGTGATATAGCGTGCGTTGTTCAGGTCGCTGTTCAGCACATAATCACGGCTGGCAACGTTAAGCACACCGCCATCGGTCAGCACCATATTGTGCGTATCAACCTGTCCCAGACCCAGCGCCAGCTCTGCACCGTTGTCCACGGTAATGGTGTTGGCATACAGCTCAGCTGTCTCTTCAGTGAGTGCAGCACGGCTGTAGCTATCCAGATACAGGCTGTCGGTAGCCACACCACCGCTGTCGCCAATATTCAGGCTAGACGCATTGGTCAGGGTGATGGAATCTGCCAGCAGGCCGGAGTTTTCAACATTGACCTGAGACTGGTTGTTCACCGTCAGCGCGTCGATGTTGGAGATCTTACGGGTATCCCACTCGGAACCGTTATCCAGCGCCACGTTGAACAGGCCGCTCTGATAAACTTCTTCACCTGCAACATGACCGTTGCTGTCAAAGGTAGAATCAGGCCAGATGCTGTTTGGAGAAAGCGTGTGCCAGTCTACATCGCTGTAGCCTTCACCATACATCTGCGCCGTGCCGATGGCTTCAACGCTGGACTGCGCGGCACCCACCCATTTACTGCCGTTGGTCAGCGTGACATCCAGCTTGTCGGTATCATCCCAGCCGTTGGTAGTTGGGTTATAGACGCCGTCATCGGTGGTATCCGTTGCCGGATCGCCATTCTCGTAGAAGTTGTTATCAAAGGTGCTGGCGAAAAGGATGTCGCCGGTAATGGTAGAGTGATCGAAGGTAGCGGTGGTCTGCATAGCGTTATCAGACGCGCCAGCAACAACGATCAGCGCCGCATCATCCGCAGCCGTGGCGTTGGTTTCACCGTAGTCGCTCGGCTTCGCCGTTTGACCGTAGAAGCCACTGGTACCCAGATCGCTGTACGCACCAGAGGTCAGCACAGAATCTTTCACCACCAGCGTATCGGTAAAGATATTGCTGCTGTTAGCAACGCCTTCAACACCGTCGTATGGCGTGTTATCCAGCTCCTGATAACCCTGCGTCAGCGTGATGCCCGCGATATGGGAGTTGTTCTGAATAACGATGTCAGATTCAACGTCCAGCGTGATCGCGTTACCCAGACCATAGGTGTCCAGATAATGCGTTTCAGTGGTTTCACCATTGACGACATCGTAGGCGTAATGCTCGTAGGTATCGTTGATGGTGGAGTTATCAACAGTCAGGCTAAAACGATCATACTGGGTATGAGTGGTACCGTCAGTATCCACACCATCTGCACACGTCGTGGTCATACACTCTGACGTGATCATGCCGTTAATGGTGCTGTTAGAAATACTCAACGCGTTCGCACGGCCATTGACACCATCATCCAGATAGTATGTCGAAATAACTCCGTTTACGGTTGATTTATTGATGACTGGATAAATGTCACCATCATGTGTGGCATCTGAATAATCCCAGTCAGCATAACCATAATACCAGGGCGTGGACGCGGTATTGTCATAGCCAAAAGTATTATATGTTGTGCCGGATATATCTTTCGCATTGGCCTGAGAAGCGATAGCCAGTGTGCAGGCTAATGCAAGTTGTGATACAACCAGTTTCTTTTTCCATGTTTGCATTGGGTCATCCCTCCTCAGGGACGTAAGCAAGTTTGTCCATCAAATCATTTAGCAACATTAAATTGCGGAAGGAATTATGCAGTTTCACTTCGAAAAGGTTCAATGAATGATTCCATTAAGTCCGTATTCAGACAAATAAGCTTGTAAACCCAGGGCAATATCAATCATTATGAATAAATATTATAAATTCAACTGATTGCAAACCACTTTAGTTGCTTCGGCACATATAATAAAAAGCAATAAATCATTTATATTTATAATCCCGAACCAACATAGAAACCTCACCAATATTAAACACCACGCTGAACACCATAATAAGTTTTATAATATAGACAAAATACATACAGCGAATATTAGTCGATTTCGAAAATCTAAAAGACAACTTTAGTAAAACACCGCTCCCCGCTTTCAGGTACACTATACCTCTTTGTTCCACAAACATCAGGCATACCATGACCGATTTAATTGCACGTCCCCGTCGCCTGCGCAAGTCTCCCGCACTGCGCGCCATGTTTGAAGAGACAACACTGACCTTAAACGATCTGGTGTTGCCGATTTTTGTTGAAGAAGAGATCGATGACTACAAAGCCATCGACGCGATGCCGGGCGTGATGCGCATTCCTGAAAAGCATCTGGCCCGCGAGATCGAACGCATCGCGAATGCGGGCATCCGCTCGGTAATGACGTTCGGTATCTCCCACCACACTGACGCGACCGGCAGTGATGCCTGGAAAGAAGACGGCCTCGTCGCCCGCATGTCGCGCATCTGCAAAGAGAGTGTGCCGGAGATGATCGTCATGTCCGATACCTGCTTCTGCGAATACACCTCTCATGGCCACTGCGGTGTGCTGTGCGATCACGGCGTGGACAACGATGCGACCCTGCTGAATCTGGGCAAGCAGGCGGTAGTTGCCGCCGCTGCGGGTGCGGATTTCATTGCGCCTTCTGCGGCAATGGATGGGCAGGTACAGGCGATCCGTCAGGCGCTGGACGCTGCGGGCTTCACCGACACCGCCATCATGTCCTATTCCACCAAATTCGCCTCCTCTTTCTACGGTCCGTTCCGTGAAGCAGCCGGCACGGCGCTGAAAGGAGATCGTAAAACCTATCAGATGAACCCGCTGAACCGCCGCGAAGCGATTCGTGAGTCTCTGCTGGATGAAGCCCAGGGCGCTGACTGCCTGATGGTGAAACCAGCTGGCGCATACCTGGATATCCTGCGCGACATTCGCGAACGCACCGAACTGCCGCTGGGCGCCTACCAGGTGAGCGGCGAGTACGCGATGATCAAATTCGCCGCGCAGGCGGGTGCCATCGACGAAGAGAAAGTGATCCTCGAAAGCCTGGGGGCGATCAAACGCGCGGGCGCGGATCTGATCTTCAGCTATTTCGCGCTGGATCTGGCTGAGAAGAAAATTCTGCGTTAATCCGCTTTAGCGCCGGGTAACGACTTCGCCTTACCCGGCCTGCTCTCTGCGCTAATCTTCACCAAACTGCAATACAAACGACATCTCCTCCTTCTACTGTCTGGGCAAGACGGCAGGAGGAGTGATCAATGTTTAGTCTCGACAGCGTTCTTGATGACCTTTGGCCTCAGGCGAGGCCCGCACCCTGGCAAAAAAGTCTGTTAAAAAGACTGCTTCACGAAGACGAATTTCAGCAGTTTGCCGCCAGCCACCGTCACCTGAAAGGGCTGGATATGGTGGAGCAGGTTCTGGAACACCTTGATATTCACTGCTCCGTTTCCGCCCGCGACCTCGAACAAATCCCCGAACACGGCCCACTCATTGTGATAGCGAACCACCCCACCGGCACCCTGGATGGGCTGGCGCTGCTGTATGCCGTTTCCCGCGTGCGCCGCGACGTCAGGGTTGTTACCAACAGGATGCTGTCCCACCTTGAGCCCCTCAGTTCATTATTTATTCCCGTAGATAATATGGGCGGCAGAACCGCAAAAGCTTCGCTGATACAGATGGAGCAGCACCTGCAAAACGCCGGCGTGCTGATCTTCTTTCCGGCGGGCGAAGTTTCCCGCCCAACGCGCAAAGGCATCCGCGATAAAAAATGGCATCCGGGCTTTATCAAGCTGGCCGGCAAACTACGGGTGCCGCTACTCCCGGTACATATCCAGGCGCACAACAGCCTGCTGTTTTATGCCAGTACCCTGGTCTCGCCAACGGTATCCATGCTGCTGCTGATGCAACAGATGTTTCGCCGCCGTCACAGTCAGCTGCCGATCAAAATCGGCCAGCAGATTGCCTGGAATGACCGGTTTAGTTCTACCCTTTCATCGCGTGAGATGGCCGAGCAGTGTCGTCAGCACGTGATACGTCTTGGCAAGGGATTGCCTGGCGTCTTTAAAACCCAGTGCGCCATTGCCCGCCCGGAAGACAGGGCCACGCTGAAGCGCGAACTGGCGCAGGCCGAGTGTCTGGGCAAAACCAGCGATGGTAAGGCCATCTATCTTTGGCAGCGCAACGGGCAGGAAGAGGCGCCTCTGCTGCGCGAGCTTGGGCGGCTGCGCGAGATTGCCTTTCGTGCCGTGGAGGAAGGCAGCGGGAAGCGCCGGGATACCGACAGCTACGATGATGACTATCTGCACCTTATTCTGTGGGATGACGATGACCTGGAGATTGTCGGCGCGTACCGCTTTATGCCAACGGCCATGCAGGTGGAAAAGCGCGGCGTCGAGGGGTTGTACAGCTACAGCCTGTTCCACTACGACGAAAAAATGCAGGACATACTTGAGCACGGTATTGAGCTGGGGCGCAGCTTTATACAGCCGCGCTACTGGGGGCGTCGCGGTCTGGACTATCTGTGGTCAGGCATTGGCGCCTATCTGGCACGCTATCCCCATTACCGTTACCTGTTTGGTCCGGTGTCCATCTCCGGCGGCTTACCGCCTGCCGCACGGGATCTGCTGGTGGCGTTTTATCGTCTCTGGTTTCCGGCCAGCCATCCCTTAGCCGCCTCGCGTCAACCCTACCCGGCCTCACTTCCGGACGTGCTGGCACAGTTTGGCGGGGTGGATTACGTGGATGACCTGACAAAGCTGAAATCCCTGCTCGGCAACCTGGGTTGCGGCATCCCGCCGCTCTATAAACAGTATTCCGAGCTATGCGAGCCAGGCGGCGTGCAGTTTATCGATTTCGGCAGCGATCCGGCGTTCAATAACTGTATCGACGGGCTGGTGCTGGTGGATCTGTGTTATCTGAAGGCAAACCGCTATCAGCGGTATATAGAAGCACACCTTTAGCTCCGTTGCCCGGTGGCGCTGCGCTTACCGGGCCTACAATTAAACGTAGGCCGGGTAAGGCAACGCCGCCACCCGGCAATCAAGGCGCACGATAAAACGGCTTATCCCCCAGGATCGTCGCCCGCTGCATAATCCTTCGCTGCGGCAGGTAATCCGCATTGGCGTAATGCTGCGTGACGCGGTTATCCCAGATCGCCAGATCGTTCTCCTGCCAGCGCACCTGGAACTCCGGTTTGGTGATGTGCGCGAACAGGAAGCCAAGCAGCGCCTCACTCTCTTTTTCCGCTACGTCCACGATGCGCGTGGTGAACCCTTCATTCACAAACAGCGCCTGTTTGCCCGTCACCGGATGGGTCCGCACCACCGGGTGCAGCAGCGGGGGATGTTTTGCGACCGCATCCAGCCAGCGCTGATGTTCCTCTTTCGTTTTACGGTACTTGTACTCCGGGAACGATTTTTTGAAGTCATGCTCCGCCCGCAGGCCGCTCAGCAGGGTCTGGAGCGGCGCGGAGAGCGCCTCAAACGCAGCAATCCCGCTGGCCCATAGCGTATCCCCACCCGTTTCCGGCAGCTGTTTTGCTGCCAGAATCGCCCCGGCTGGCGGTGTGTCGATAAAGGTAACGTCCGTGTGCCAGTTGTCATTATCGGGCGGGTTATCGTTATGGGTGTCCAGCACGATAATTTCCTCCACCCCTTCCGCATGCGGGTAGACCGGGTGGATATGCAGGTCGCCAAAACGCAGGGCCAGCGCGCGCTGCTGCTGTGGGGTGATCGCCTGTTCGCGCAGGAATACAACCTGATGACGCAGCACCGCGTGGTACAGCTGCTCAAACTGGTTATCGCTCAGCGGACGGGTTACGTCCAGGCCCGACACCTGCGCGCCAATATATGGCCCCAGCGGGGTAATGGTCAGTCGTTCACTCATTGTATTTCTCCATGCCAGGGCGTCAGGCGACGCTGTAGCGCGCGCAGTCCCAGTTCTAATCCAAAGGCAATCGCGGCGATCACCGCGATCCCTGCCAGTACCACGTCAGTCGCCAGGAACTCTCCCGCCGACTGCACCATAAACCCAAGGCCGCGCGTGGCGGCTATCAGCTCTGCCGCCACCAGCGTAGACCAGCCCACCCCAAGGCCGATGCGCAGCCCGGTCAGTATCTCCGGCAGCGCGCCTGGTAAAATGACGAACAGCAGTATCTGCGCGCGGCTGGCGCCGAGCGACTGCGCCGCACGTATGCGTACCTGCTGCGCACTCTTTACGCCAGCCAGGGCCGACATGGCTACCGGCGCAAATATCGCCAGGTATATTAGTAAGATCTTTGACGTCTCGCCGATGCCAAACCAGATCACCATCAGGGGCAGGTAAGCCAGCGGCGGGACGGGACGGTAAAGCTCTATCAGCGGGTCGAGAATGCCGCGTACCGTCGGGCTCAGTCCCATCGCGATCCCCACCGGAACGCCAATAATGACCGCCGCCAGCAGCGCCACCAGAATACGCATCAGACTGGCGCCTAAATGCTGCCAGAGCGTGGCATCCATAAAGCCCTGCGGCCCGGCGATAGTAATTAGTTTTTCCAGAACCTGGCCTGGCGGGGGCAGAAACAGCGGGCTGACCCACTGCTGCGCGGCAACCGCCCACCATACCGCCAGCAGCACCACCAGCGTGCTGAGGCTTAAGGTGAGCTGGCGAGAGAACGGCCAGCGTAAGGCAAGGCGCGTCCGCCGCGTTTTTTCACTGAAAACAATGCTCATGAGAACGCCTCCCGTTGCTCAAACACGCGGCTTAAGACGTATTCACGCTGTTCAATAAACAGCGGATCGGATTTGATGCTGCGTACCGGCTCTCCCGCCACATAGCGGCGGGCAAACTCAAGCGGCAGGCGCTCCAGCACGCGTCCCGGCCCCGGTGAGAGCAGCACCAGCTCCGTCGCCATAAACACGGCCTCTTCGATATCGTGGGTGATTAACAGCACCTGCTTGCCGGTTTCGTGCCACAGGCGCAGCAGCAGGGTTTGCATCTGCTCGCGGGTGAAGGCATCCAGCGCCCCGAAAGGTTCGTCCAGCAACAGCAGCTGTGGGTTAGCCGCCTGCGCGCGGGCGATCCCGACGCGCTGACGCTGCCCGCCTGAAAGCTGCCAGATAAAGCGTTTTTCAGCTCCCTCCAGCCCGACCTTTTTCAGCATATCGCGCGCCGTATTCAGGCGCTGTTCACGCGCTACACCTGCCAGTTGCAGACCAAACGCAACGTTTTCCTGAACGTTTCGCCACGGGAGTAATCCTTCATTCTGAAAGACCACGCCGCGCTCTGCGCCCGGCCCCGTTACCCGTTTTCCTTCCAGCTGGATCGTGCCGTGCTGATACGGTACAAACCCCGCGATCAGGTTCAGCAGCGTCGTTTTCCCGCAGCCGGACGGCCCCAGCACCACCAGCAGTTCACCGCTGTCCAGCGTCAGGTTGATCTCTTCCAGGGCGGGTTTGCCGCCGTAATCGGCAGACAGGTTTGTAATGTTCAGCATTGCAGCCCCCTTATTTCACAAAGCGATCGGTCACGAACTGGCTGTAATCCGCCGCCACCGCAGGCACTTTGCCCTGCTCTTTCAGGAACGTGGCAGTGTCGACAATCGCTTTGCTCACCGGCCCGTTCAACTGCTGGACCTGCTGCGCAGGCGTCAGATAGGTGTTGCCTTTTACCAGCCCCGGCACGTCAGCTTCCGGCACGCCGCTCAGACGTGAGAGCTTCTCCAGGTTGGCGGGATGTTTCAGCCATTCATCCGGGTTGCTGATGTATGGCTGCTGTGCGTCGATGGCGCTTTTGGCGAAGGCTTTCACCACTTCAGGGTGTTTCTCGGCAAAGTCCTTCCGTACGACCCAGACGTCAAGGGTTGGCGCGCCCCACTGCCCCACTTTTTCGGAGTCGGTCAGCACGGTGCCCTCTTTTTCCAGCTCGTTGACGGCGGGCGCCCAGACGTATGCTCCATCGATGTCGCCACGCTGCCAGGCGGCAATAATCGCCGGAGGTTGCAGGTTGATGATCTGCACCTGGCCCGGCTTAATGCCCCAGTGTTTCAGCGCTGCCAGCAGGCTGTAATGCGTGGTGGAGATAAACGGCACCGCGATGCGTTTGCCGATCAAATCTTCGGGTTTCGTGATGCTTTTCTTCACCACCAGCGCTTCGGAATTTCCGAGCTGCGACGCCAGCAGGAAGACTTCAATCGGCACCTGCTGGCTGGCGGCCACCGCCAGCGGGCTGGAGCCCAGGTTGCCAATCTGCACGTCGCCCGAGGCTAACGCCCGCACAATCGCCGCGCCGCTGTCGAACTTGCGCCAGTCGACATTCGCCCCGCTCGCTTTGGCAAAGGTGTTATCCGCCTGCGCGACTTTCGCCGGCTCAGCGGAAGTCTGATACGCGACGGTGACGTCCACCGCCTGCGCCTGAAATGCCCACAGCGCCAGTGCGCCGAGAAGTGTGATCCGCGATGAAATTGCCATAATGTCTGCTCCCCTTGTTGTTATGAGGGCAGTATTTCCGGCGCGAGAATTTTGATAAAGGAATAAAAAAGAATCGCTAATGACGATTCGTTTTTAGAAAAAAAGCGGGAAAGGATAGTGAATTTTGTGCGGTTGTTTCGCCGGGTGGCGCTGCGCTTACCCGGCCTACGGTTCGTGCAATTTGTAGGCCGGGTAAGGCGCAGCCACCACCCGGCAAAGACCTCAGCGCTGAACCGTCAGCGCAGCAATATCCTGCGGCGTGGTGCGACAGCAGCCGCCAATCAGCTTCGCACCGGCATCCAGCCACTGCGGTAAATACCCCGCCAGCGTCTCGCAGGCTTCACCGTGGTGATGCCAGGTTTTGCTCACCGCATCATAATGCTCGCCGGAATTCGGATAGACCACCAGCGGCAGCGACGTCAGGCTGTGCAGATGCGTCAGCGCCGCGGTGGTGTTTTCCAGCGCGATACAGTTGATCCCCAGCGCGACAATCTGTGGATAGCTTTCGAGCGCAGAAACGACATCCCGCAGCGGCGTCCCGTCACTCAGATGCTCGCTGTCACGCAGGGTAAATGAGAACCATGCCCGGGCGCGAGGATACGCCGTCAGCAACGCCGCCAGCGCCTTAATCTCCGGGAAAGAAGGCAGCGTTTCACAGGCCAGCAGATCCGCGCCCGCATCCAGCTGCGCCTCCACGCGGGGACGGTGGAACGCGGTGAACTCTTCAGCGCGACGCACATAATCGCCGCGATATTCAGATCCATCGGCAAGATACGCGCCGTACGGCCCTACCGACCCCGCCACCAGCAGCGTGCCCGCCTGCGCATTCTCTGCCAGGTACGCTTCCCGCGCTTTGCGTGCCAGCTCTACGCTTTTGCCAATCAACGCCCGGGATTGCGCCTCGTCGAGCCCGCGTGCGGCAAAGCCCGCAGGCGTGGCCTGATAGCTGGCGGTGATCGCCACCTGTGCCCCCGCGCGGTAGTAGTCGAGGTGCACGTCCCGGATCAGCTCCGGGTTTTCCATCAGCACTTTGGCCGACCAGAGGCTGTCGGCAAGGTTACAACCGCGCGCTTCCAGCTCCGTTGCCATCGCCCCATCCAGCACGACAAACGGCTGGTTTTCAAGGAGGGCGGTAAGCGGATTATTCTGCGACATGTTCGGGCTCCTGCGTGGTCAGGTTTCGGGTCAGGTAGTACGCACCATAACACAGGGCGACAAACGGAAGCCCGCAATAAAGGGCAATACGCTGGCTGGGGTCAAACCACAGGCCGACGCAGGCCACCAGACAGAGGATAAAGCCAAGCACGGGCACCAGCGGATACCATGGCGCGCGATACTGCAACGCCGAAAGCGGCTGCCCGGACTGCACGTGACGGCGACGAAACACGAAGTGTGACGCGCAGATGCTGATCCACACCGCCACCACCGCAAAACCGGAAATAGCTGACAGGGCCACAAACACCGTATCCGGCGCGACCACGCTGGAGAACAGCGCCAGCACGCCACCCAGCATGGAAACGGAGAGCGCCGTCAG
This sequence comes from Enterobacter cloacae complex sp. P18RS, assembly GCF_014982105.1. NCBI lineage: Bacteria > Pseudomonadati > Pseudomonadota > Gammaproteobacteria > Enterobacterales > Enterobacteriaceae > Enterobacter > Enterobacter cloacae complex sp. P18RS. The sequence continues at coordinate 413,001 of NZ_JADCKV010000011.1, forward strand.
CGGCACGCCGTTTTTGTTGACGCGGGCAAAGCAGCGCGGCAGCGTTTTCTCGTTAGACAGAGACCACAGCATACGGCCAGAGGCATACAGGCCCGAGTTCGCCGCCGAGAGGATCGCCGTCAGGATCACGAAGTTAAAGATATCCGCCGCATACGGAATGCCGACCTTTTCAAACACCACCACGAACGGGCTTTTCTCCACGCCAGCCTGCTGCATCGGGATCAGCGCCGCCAGCACAAATACGGTGCCAATAAAGAAGATGATGAGTCGGGCGATGGTGGTGCGAATAGCAACCGGAATAACCTTGTGTGGGTTTTCCGTTTCTCCTGCCGCGATGCCGATAAGCTCCGTTCCGGAGAAGGCAAAGTTGACCGCCACCATGGTCATCAGGATCGGCAGACCGCCGTGCGGGAACCAGCCTTCGGCAGTAAGGTTGCTTAAGCCCGGCGCCGGTGAACCGTCCTGCATCGGGATAAAACCGAAGATCGCCGCCCCGCCGAGAATAATGAAGGCGATGATGGTGATGACTTTCACCAGCGAGAACCAGAATTCCCCTTCGGCGAAGAAGCGCGTGGAAATGACGTTAAGAGCAAAAATCACCACGCAAAAGACGACGCACCACGTCCAGACGGGAACCTGCGGGAACCAGTACTGCATACAGAACCCGGCTGCGGTAAAGCTCGATCCCAGCGCCACTGTCCACGTAAGCCAGTAGAGCCACGCCACGGTATACCCTGTCGCCGGGCCGAGATAACGAGCGGCGTAGACGTGGAACGCGCCGGTTTCCGGCATTGCTACGGAAAGCTCACCCAGACACTGCATAACCAGCCAGACCACCAGCGCACCAATAAGATACGCCAGCAGCGTGCCCGCCGCGCCGGTTGTCGAAATGATGTATCCGGTATTGAAGAATAACCCTGTGCCGATAACGCCCCCCAGCGAGAGCATAATCAGGTGACGGGTTTTCATGGTGCGCTTAAGCTGCCCGTTTTGTTGTTCTGTTTGCATATTACCTTCTAAACGTATGGACATCTAAACATCCAAAGAAGGGTGTTATACCGCGATTGTTAACAAAAAGCCACCCGGCACGACTTCGGCGCAATTATTGGTAAATCTTTAAATCAGTTCTATAGTCGACACAGTTTCTTCTTCACCTGGACTCACTATGCGATTTAACGGACTGACCAAAGGTTTCTTTATTCTCATCCTGGCCCTTGTTACCTGGGCTTTCTTTGACGTGCTGTCACCCTATTTCTCGGCGATTCTGTGGGCCGCGATCCTGACCATCATTTTCAACCCGGTGAAAAACAAATTGCGTACCGCGCTGGGCGATCGCAACGGGCTGGCTTCCCTCCTTACACTCGGCATTATCTGCCTGATCGTGTTTATTCCGTTGATGGTGATCCTTTCCTCGCTCGCGGTGGAACTGAACATGGTTTACACCAAGCTGCAACAGAACAACACGCAGTTCCCGGAAGTCATCGCCGGTATCTTCAATCGCCTGCCGGACTGGGCCAGCGGCTTCCTGGCGGATCACAACCTGACCAACGCCGCGCAGATTCAGAAAAAGCTTTCCGATGTCGCGTTACAGGGTGGACAGTATCTGGCGGGAAGCGCGTTCCTGATTGGTAAAGGGACGTTCGGCTTTGCTATTAGCTTCGGTATTATGCTGTACCTGCTGTTTTTCCTGCTCAAAGACGGGCCCTATCTGGTGCGCCAGATCCTCGACTCGCTGCCGCTGTCTGACTTCGCCAAACAGCACCTGTTCGCTAAGTTTGTCGGCGTCTCGCGGGCCACGGTAAAAGGTACGGCGGTCGTGGCAGTGGTTCAGGGTACGCTTGGCGGTATCGCCTTTGCCATCGTCGGTATTGACGGTAGCGTACTGTGGGGAGCGCTGATGGCGTTCCTCTCCCTGGTGCCCGCCGTCGGCTCGGCTATCGTCTGGGTTCCCGCCGCGATCTTCCTGTTTGCCACTCACCAGCTGTGGCAGGGTCTGTTCATTGTGGGCTTTTTTGTCATTATCGTCGGGCTGGTGGACAACCTTTTACGTCCGCTGCTGGTGGGCAAAGACACCAAAATGCCGGACTACCTGATACTGATCACCACGCTCGGCGGTATGGAGCTGTACGGCATTAATGGTTTTGTGATTGGGCCGCTGATTGCCGCCCTGTTTATCGCCTGCTGGAACCTCTTCTCCGGCCGCGACCACGCAGGCAACGCCGAGGAGCTGGACGCAGACTTTATCGAAGAGGGAAAAAACCCTCCGGATCTCTAACGAAACGCGTTTTGTCAGGCGGCCCTGTGCCGCCTTTTTTTTCGCGATAAATCAGGGGTTTTCTATAATCTGAAATGAACGCTCTTCCACATTTGTCGTAGAAGGATCCAACAGGTGCGAATCGCCACGATCACAAACTGGGCCTATGGTGTCACGGTGTGCCTGACCATTGCCTCCGGTATCGTCATGCTGATGGCTTCCCATGCCGACAACGTAGAGCGTCAGGCTGTTAAGCAACGACAAATTTTTGACCAGCTTACGGAAGAGATTGAAGCAGAAACCTGGATGCTCTCCGATTTAGCGCGCCTTTACGCCATCAAAAAAGAGCCCGATGTGCTGAAAGCGTACCAGGCGAAAGAAGGTGAACTGAAGAATATTGAACACAAAGTGGGACAATTAAAAGATACGGGCGCAACGGGCGAAGAGCTGGCGCTGCTGTATGAAGGGCTGAAGATTGTTGATGGCCTACAGGATGAACAGCAGGCAGCAATTGCCAGCGTCGCCCGGGGTGAGGAACAACAGGCCATTGCGTTACTCTTCGGCAAAATCTACGAACTTGAAACGGAACGCGCCCAGAGCAAGATTGACCATTTTCGTATGCTGCTGGATAAGCGCATTATTGCCGATGTCCAGGCAGCGACCAACACGTCGAAAACGCTGCGTACCGCCTCAGAGGTGATGGTCGGCCTGACCGCCCTGCTCTTCTTATTCGTGATGGGCTTTATTCTCAAGCACCGCGTGCTGCGCCCGGTAGTACGCCTCAGCGATGTGGTTCACCGCCTGGCCTCACAGGATTACGGCGTCGAAACGCCCAATTTCAACCAGGTCGATGAGATAGGCGATATGGCGCAGGCCATTCGCATTTTCCGCGAGAACGGGCTGGCAAGGCAGCGGCTTGAAAAAGAACGCGACGCAGACTGGGCCATCCGCGAGCTGCTCGCGCGAATGACCCAGCGCTTGCAGGGGTGCGAGAACGTCAGCGACGTGATTGAGGTAGCAGAGCTGTTTGCTCCCAACATTGCGCCGGGTATCGCCGGACGTCTGTATATCCTGGATCGAAACCCGTGGGAGATGCGCTGTGCGGCGGAATGGTTATCTCCACAGGGAGAAAAAAATGCTTTCCACCCCGATCAATGCTGGGCCATACGCCGTGGTCAGAGCCACCCACCGGTCAACGGCGAGCCGGATATCGGTTGCCAGCATCTGCCTGAATCACAAAAAGACAGCTCACTGTGCGTGCCGCTCATTGCGCAGGGGGAAGCCATTGGTTTGCTGTCGTTTCAGAACATCACGCCTGAAACGGCGCCGTCCCGCGCATATCTCGAATTAATGGCGGAAGCCCTGGGTCTGGCGCTGGCCAACCAGCGTCTGCGCGATGCCCTGCTGGAAAAAGCGCTATTCGACCCGCTCACCGGCTTGCGTAACCGCCACCACCTGGAAGATACCCTGCGCACTCAGATAGCTCAGGCAATGCGCAATGATGAGCCGGTGAGCTGCATGATGATCGACATCGATCACTTTAAAAGCATTAACGATCGCTTCGGCCATGAGGCTGGCGATCATGTGATTAAGAGCGTGGCGACAATTGTTCAGCGTGCCGTGCACGATGCCGGCCTGGCCTTCCGCTTTGGTGGCGAAGAGTTTCTGGTGCTGCTAACGGGTGCGGATGAGGAAGCGGCTCACGCCTGCGCAACGGAGATTTATAACGGCGTCCATACGCTGTCGCTGCGCTATGGGCTTGCTGAGATTGGCCCGGTGGATGTGTCGATCGGGATCGCCAGTTACCCGCAGCACACCCAAAGCGACGACCTGCTGCGCGCAGCAGATGTGGCGCTTTACCGGGCGAAAGAGTTGGGGCGCTCGCGGATCGTCAGTTTCAGTATGCTGGAGACGGGTTAACCGAAACTCAGTGCAAATGACGTCAGAGGTACTCGCACTCTCTTATTCCCTCACATTGAGGGTGCGTTATCATTCTTTGTACAAATAAATCAATCTTAACGATGCCACCATTGATAAAAAATGGGGGTGCGTAAATATATCAATAAATCAAAGCGATCATTTTTTAAACTCGGGTGGCTTATTACACTGAGTTTTTATGTTTTAAAAAACGTAAGCTCCAGCCAGCGGTCTGCAATCACGAGGCAAAAAACCGCTATCGTTTTGATTTTTATGATTTTAATCAAGTAGCGTTTGCAAAAAGACGTGGCGTTCAACAAAATAGACAAACTTATAGGATAAATAACTTATAATTCTTATACTTCTGTTAAAAAGAGGAGGCTAATATGCGAATAATCCTAATGCTGTGCTGCTTTTTGGTACAAAGTTTAGGCTGGGCTGGCGAACTGCCAAAACCTGTGGGCAAACCCATTTTAACCATTACCGGTAATATAGAAAATACGAACGAAAATGGAAAAGCCGTTTTTGATATTGCCAGCCTTGAAAAACTGGGGATGGTGAGTTTCCAGACGACCTCTCCCTGGTATAATGGCCGCACGAAGTTTGAGGGTATCCCGATGCGCAAACTCATGGAGTATGTGGGTGCAAAGGGTTCTGTCCTGAATGTGGTTGCACTCAATGATTACACGACCGTCATCCCTCTCAGCGACTTCCAGAAATACAACGCCATCCTGGCTTTAAAGGTCAATGGCGAATATATGCGCATCCGCGATAAAGGTCCGTCATTCATCGTCTACCCTTATGACAGTCTTCCTGAACTCAATAATCAGATTTATTACTCGCGATCGGCCTGGCAGGTCAGCAAAATGAAGATTGAATAGTAGTTCAGGAGAACATAATGAACAGGATACTGGTTGGTATCATTTTTTCTCTTTTTATCACTACGGGATATATAGCCTTTCTTGTCTACGACCGTCAGCAGGAGTTGCAAAAATTGACTCACTACACTGAGTCCTGGTCTGTAGCCCAACTGGTATCTGAATATTACCGATTTGAATCATGGATTGGACTGTACGCAACCGAGACTGATGACGTTACGGTAGACCAGGTTCGCATGCGCCTGGAAATCATGCTGAGCCAGAATGATTTATTGAAAGAGGGCGGCCTGGGTCGTTATATAAACAGCGAAAAAGCGCATCAGGCGCTCGCCTTACGCCTGGAAAAGATACTGAACTATCTGGATGGTCATCTTGAGAAAATGAGCCGTTCAGAGTTAAAGCTCTATCTGAAAAATATGCATTCACTGGATGCCCCGCTAAGCCAGCTTTCATCAACGGCTTTAACAAAAGATGTTAATACAATCAATGAGACTAACCTAAAAATACAGGTTCTGTATTATATTTATTCAGCACTTTCGCTGTTACTGGTTATTTTAAGCTTCATACTGGGCTTTTTGATTATCTATCAAAATAAAAACATCCTCAAAGCACATACACAGGTTAAAACGTTGGCTGAAGAACTTCAGCTGTCCAAAGAAACCCTGCAAATCCAGAATACAAAACTGGAATACGATGTTTATCATGACTCCCTTACCGGCATGAAAAACCGTCTTTTCTTCTGGGATGATCTCAATAAACTTAATCTACAGGCTGAGGAAAAACATATTTCGGTCACGGTGATGTTATTCGATTTAGACCGGTTCAAAGAGGTGAATGATACCTACGGTCATGATGCTGGCGATTTACTGTTACGTGAGGTATCCACGCGCCTTAACGCTTTGAGCCGCTTTTCAGAGACATTTTATCGTTTGGGCGGCGACGAATTTGCGTTTCTCTCCAGTGGCTTAACCGAAGCCGCAGCCGTTTCACGCGCGCGAGAAATCAGTGATAGCATCAGCAAGCCCTATACAATTAATAATCAACTTATAAAAATAGCCACCTGTGTGGGTATTGTTTTATCGGATAACGAACGACGTTCAGATTACCTTTATAAATTTGCCGATCTGGCGCTCTATGAAGCCAAGAAAGAAGGTTCTCAGCAAATCAAAGTCTTCCGCCAGCGAATGCTACAGAAGTTGCAGGAAAGCAGAACCCTTGAAAATGATATGGCAAGAGCAATAGAGAATGATGAGTTTATTGTTTATTACCAGCCTATTGTGAATTCCGTCAGCAAGGAAATTTACGGCTATGAAGCGCTTATTCGCTGGATGCACCCCGTCAAGGGGATGCTCTCCCCGGATAGCTTTATTTTCGCCGCTGAAAAAACAGGCATGATCAACGAGATAGGTAAAACTGTACTTAAACTGGCGTGTAGGGAGGCGGTCTCCTGGGCTGTTCCGGCCAGGATCTCCGTCAACGTCTCGCCTGTTCAATTGGGCAGCAAATCATTTATTAATACGGTGCAGTCCGTTCTGGCTGAGACCGGGCTACCGGCTAACCGTCTTGAGTTAGAGGTCACAGAGTCTTCCCTCTTCAGTGACAGAAATAACCCCATTGCGATCCTCAAAAAACTACGCTCACTGGGCGTAAGAATTTCTATTGATGATTTTGGCACGGGTTATTCGTCGCTCTCCAGACTCAGCGAACTGAATTTTGATAAAATCAAGATCGATAAATCTTTTGTCAATCCGATATCTACGCAGGAAGATGCGCTTAATATTGTGAAGCTGATTACCGGTATGGCTAAAAGCCTTAATATGGGCGTCATTGCCGAGGGCGTTGAGACCGAAGAGCAGCTTGAGCGGCTTCAGGCTCTGGGTTGCGAGCTTGTGCAGGGATATCTTTTCAGCAAACCACAGCCTCAGGTCGACAGCAAAATTATGAGCGGCCAGGAATGATCCCCTCTGCTCAGCCCGATACCAACCGGGATCACATTTTTCACCCCTGGGTATTCACTGACAATAACCAGGTGTTATCATTCACCCCGTAAATACCTATCAACTCAAACCGAGGCTTTGATGCTGGAGAATGTAATCATCCGATAATCAGCTTCCCGACCTTTCCAGGCCGGACTGATTATCAATGCGCCGAAATCGTATGCGGACACCGCTGTGTGTTTGCACATTTTGCACATGATGATTAAACAGGTTTTCCAGTATGAATTTATCCCGTCAGGAACAACGTACCTTACACGTTCTCGCCAAAGGTGGCCGTATTGTGCACGTCCGCGATAACTCTGGCCGCGTCACCGCCGTTGAATGCTATAGCCGCGAAGGGCTACTGCTGGCTGACTGCACGCTCGCCGTTTTCAAAAAGCTCAAAACCAAAAAGCTGATCAAATCCGTTAACGGTCAGCCCTACCGCATTAACACTACGGGGCTGAACAATGTTCGCGCTCAGCCTGATAATCGTTGAGGAGAGGATGATGGATATCCCACGTATTTTTACTGTTAGCGAAAGCGAACACCGCATTCATAACCCCTTTACACCAGAGAAGTACGCGACGCTGGGCCGCGTGTTACGCATGAAGCCAGGCACTCGCATTCTCGATCTCGGCAGCGGCTCGGGAGAGATGCTTTGTACCTGGGCACGTGATTACGGTATTACCGGTACCCTCGTCGTTCCCAGGCAACCTTTCTTTTCTCCCGTTCGCTACGTTCTCAAGATGAGGTTGCGGGTATGTGCGATACCTCTTTACTTTAAACTCACCATTGCAGTCACAGATAAGCAGCGAGCCGTCACATGGTTTAAGGGATGAGTCGATGACAAGCAGCGCATCTTTCATGATGCCGCACCTGTAGATAGTCTCACACGCTCGCATGTAGTACGTAGCGGCTGGTTTCTGGATAAGCGCATCATCAAGCGATATGCGTGTTTCAACGTAATCAGCGGCCGGGCTCGGGAATCCCATAACTTACCTCCGATAGTTACTGTATATGCATACAGTATTATCGATCGGCGGTATCGATCAATACGTAGTTAACAAAAAGCCCACCTGAGTGGGCTAATGGCTTGCTATGTTTTGAATTTTAGTTATTCGCTTCCTTTCGGAAAAGAATGAGCTTCGATGTTGCGAGATTCACAAACATTCCGGCAATGCTACCTGCTGCTACTCCTATTACTGGATGCTCAAAAACAATTCTGTAAGATGTTATAAGCCAGCTGTACAGACCATAGTTAACAGCACCACCGCATAGCATGAGCAAAAGATACGACGCGAATTCTGAACCGGCCTTCATGTTTGAGCTTTTGCCTTTGAAGGTGACGCTCCTGTTGAAAAGCCATGTAAACAGAACTGCGGAAAGGAAAGAGAGCCCTCTTGCTATGTAAGGCCCCATGCTTCCCATTAGCAGGTACAGAACCGCAGTATCCACGAGAAAACCAAGACCTCCGCTGATAGCGAAGAAAAACAACTCTCTTAAAGCCTTTATCATTTATTGCTGCCCATGGATGGAAGTGGTATTCCTAGATATACCAGTCTCTTCATTTCATGTCGTCCTCTGGTAACGTTATCCAGGATTAATCCGCAGACAAATGAAAGTGCTGAGGCAATCATGATTGAAGCAGCTAGAATTGCAGTAGGGAATCTGGGAACAAGGCCCGTTTCAAGATACTCTGTGAGCAGAGGGAATCCGAGAATAACTGAGGTCAAGGCCATAAGCAGCGCGCAGATACCAAAGAAGGCAAATGGGCGCTCAGTAATATACAGCCGCGCAATCATCTTCAGGATGCGGAATCCATCACGATATGTTGAAAGCTTGCTGACAGAGCCCTCTGGACGCGCACCATATTCAGTCATGACTTCACCATAAGGCATGCGAAGTTCAAGAGCATGCACGGTGAGCTCTGTTTCTATCTCAAAACCGCGAGAAATAGCCGGGAAGGATTTCACATACCTGCGAGTAAATGCGCGGTAACCGGATAACATGTCCGTAAAGTTACCGCCAAAAATCTTCACAACGCTGTTGGTAAGCATGTAGTTGCCCCACTGGTGACCGCGCCTGTAAGCCTCTCCGGTAATCTCTTCTCTTGTCTTCCTGCACCCGACAACCATATCTAGATGATTGTCAAGAAGCTTGTCTACCAGCGATTTAACCGCTCCTGCTTCATAGGTCGCATCACCATCCACCATCACGTAGATATCAGCCTCTACATCTGCGAACATGCGTCTTACTACGTTACCCTTGCCGGGCAATTTTACCGCGATAACTTTCGCTCCCGCTGCCTCTGCTACCTGTGCAGTGCGATCGCTTGAGTTGTTGTCGAAAACATAAATGTCTATCTCTGGGAGCGCCTCTCTGAACCCATAAACAACAGACTCTATCGCTGATTCTTCGTTATAGCATGGAACAATTAATGCCACGTGCTGACCACGGTAATGCATACTAACCTCGGTTAATTATTTCTAGTTTTGATAGACAGCAAAATAAATGGAACGCTTACGGAAGTAGCCATAATAGACCAGTACGCGTACCTGAAGTCTGATGCAACCCCTACAAACAGATAAGCAAGCAGATAAAGGAAGCTGGATGTATTCAAGGCAATGATTAAGTTTTTCGCTTCTCCTTTGCTGGCAAACAGTCCATACAAAGAAAATGCCAACGAAACTATTAACCAGAATCCAGGCTTAAACGGTGGGGTGTCACGAAGGAAATTGGTTATCCCTTGCAATCCAGCAAAGGCTTTTGTCTTTTTGTATTCGAATCCTAATGAGTTGCTTGCCGTCCTGTCTTCCAGAATTCCTCCTGGTTCCCACAGCAGGTTCTTAAAGTTTTCATAGCGATGCTGAAGATATGCAGTTGGCTGATGGTAAATAGCCTCCAGCCATTTTCCCATCAAAGAACCATCATCCCATGCTCCAGATGTAACAAGCCTTTTGAGAACAAAATCGCATGGCCCCCACGCGTAGCTGTTCCATGACCGTGAATCGTAACACTCATTCCTTATTTTGCTGTCTTCTTCATCGCTCCACTCTTCCTTGAAGAGGTTGCTATCAGAGAAGTGTGATATCCCGCCAATATCAAAAACTATAAGCGACTGGAAAGCCTTTGATTTTGATGCATTTAGGATTTTGTAGTTAAAAACTGAAGTTAAAAGTATTGCGCATAGTGGGAATAAAACGAATGAAAACGCCAGTTTTCTCCATGCCCATGGTTTATCATCTGCAACCAGCAGCCATGCCAGTGGAATGAGTCCGAATATGGCATTGAATCTAAACATGCTTCCAGTTATCAGAAGCATGCCGGCAAAGATAATGAACTTCCTTTTTCTTGTTTCACTCCGGTTAGCCATGGCAACGAGGCCAACTGCAAGCATCCATGTTACGGCATGGAAGACATCTTTCAGGACGTGGCTTAGCGTACCCAATGCAAACGGCATGAACCCAACAACAATCACTGACAGGGAGAGGTATTTATGTTTTGCTGGAATTGATGCTGATAGCAGTAAAAGAGAACCCCAGTACATTAAGCACTCCAGAAGGAGCATGCCGAATGGACCTGGTATTATCTTATCTGTAATCGACCAAATAAAGCTCATTACTGGTGGGTGCCAGTCTGTGAATATGAATCTTGATCCTTGCTGATACTGGTCAAGGGCATCACTGCTTACTATGCCAGGATAAAACGCTATGAGCGTCATAATCAGCCCAAACAGTGACAACAAAATCTGAGGCGTTGACCTCTTAATATCTATCCTTGTCATTGACATTGAATCATCTAATTTTAGGTTTTTTCTGAGGATTTAGGCGGGGATTTTCACACATGAGGCGTAGGCAGGCAAGTTCTTTGGGGGAGCAACAGGGGGTTAAAAGGCCACCGAAGTGGCCTGTTTTTGTTATAGGGCTGTGCCATCAGAGACATTTGCTGGGTCTGTTCCACGCTTAATACGTAGTCCTGTTCCATCATCCCATAGTCTCACATCCCCAATCCTCAAGAATCCACCGTTCCAGTTTCCAGGAAATTTAGCGCATTCTGTTCTCCCCTGATCACCATAAATGACAGTTTGCAATCCAGTGATATTGACAAGAGGCGTAGGGCCTGTTGATTTAAATCCAAACATTCTCACACGAGAAGTGTTGTCGGTTTGGAGCGGTACATATGGAGAACCAACTGCAACAATGAACACATCGTTGATTGTAACCTGTGAGTTACCAGTTACTGTTATAGCACTTACTCCAGAAAGGTTTATGTTATATGAAGCTTGTAGTGCGTTGATAGAAATTTGGCTATCGGCAATAGCAGCAAGCCTTCCATCACCAGAAACGACGGTCAGGTTTTCTATTCCATATGTGTTTATATTTATTCCATTGCACCTAGTAAGAAATAAGGCGTATCTGGTTCTGGTATCTTCACTATAACAACTAGTAAGAGTTGTATAGTTCATCTCTGTGAATATCCAGCTGTATTTATAACCTACAATTCCTACGCGCTCATACGTTCCAGACGTTCCAGAGCCCAATCCATTTTGAATCGGCGTGACATTAATTCCAACAGTGCCAGTTATTCCAACTGGAGCGGCGAAGTAGCACCCGCTAAAAGAGTACGTGTAAATATTTCTCGCATCAAATCCAGTAAGCCCACCTATAGACCAGACATGTTCCAGATCAAAGGCATTGCCGAAAGGGCAATAAATACCAAATGTTGAGGATGTGCCGCTGTCATTTTTGATATAACAGTTTTTAACTGACCAATATCTTGCAAACTGGCCATCCTTGTGTGCGACCACAATCTGTGCCTGCTTGTCTGAAAATGTTGATGTGAACCCTGATCCTATTGGTGTGGTTGCACTAGGAGCATCTGTTGAAGAAAGAAGCTGGCCTCCATAAGTGATATCAACCCCAAATTTTGCATTGAATTCAAGGTGCCTTCCTGTTTTTAATAGTATTGGCTTAGAGAAGAAGTAAGCTGACTTATTTCCTTTTACAATTCTGTTTGTTCCTTGCTCTGCATTTTTGAAGCAGAGCTCAAGGTGATACCAGTCATCTGTAGTTCCATCGCCTTTTGCTCCGATTGAATCGATGTAGATATATCCTGATGAAATATCAAGATTCCATACAGAGCCATTAGCATCAGTCACAGAAAGCTTGTTAAGCTGGATTGGAGTTTTGCTAGGAAGGTCCATTTCCGTAGATCTAACCCATACGTCACGCTTTCCGAAAACATCATAATAACAAGCTGTAATGACGATCCCGATATTGTCTGGAACATGCGCTGCAATAAGCTCCTGCACAGTGTTCATGTTGGCAGTGATAGTTGCAGCATAGGAGATCTTGCTAGCCTCGGTTCCAGCTATGATCACCGTGCTATCAGGGTCAGCAAGTTCCGGAATGAACTGGTCAGGATTGTACTTCAGTAGGTCAGGAAAATAGAATTCCTGCGTTCCATATGCATCATATACAGCCATGCTGTAGTTTGAATCAGCGACAATTTTAACAATTTGACCGCCGTAAACAATAAATCCGGCAGCATTAATTATTAACGGCTGACTAACTGGAACTTTACTCCCATCTTCGTTTTCTATGTAAACCTGAATCTGGTTAGATGGAATTGTAGGGTCAGTATCTACCTGACCAACGTACACTTTCCCATTTGCCAGTGCTTTAAAAGAACGCGATGCAGTGAATAACTGCGAAGGCATGCTAATGACAGTGTTTGTCGCCATTTACTGTGCTCCGGGCGCAGCAAAGCCGCACAAGCTAAAACTTGCGCAGCGTTGCGTTAAGGTCGGTTATAATTGATTAAAAGAGTGGAGGATTTATGGAACGAGACTGGTTGAACTTTGCTTTCTTAATCTTCGGTATTTGTGTAGGCGTCGCCCTATTCACTTAATGCCTCAGATTTCGCACCCTGAGCGAATGAGTTAACTGCTCGTTCAACATCAGATAACGCTTTCTCAAAGGCTGTAGAGCCTCTTGGAGTGTTAGCCAGGCGAAGCATTGCATTACGTGCAGGCTCGCTCTCATACATTCTTGCAAGCAACCCATACCCGCCACCAACTCCTATCAATGCAGGGTTGGTAACAGTGCCAATTCCCATTATGAATGGGATAGTCTGTTGACCTGTCGGAGTAGTTACCCCAGCCTGACCCGCTCGTTTCGTTGACTCAAGATAGTTCTTCAGTCCTTTCAGATATGCAGCATCACGTCCTTTAAACGCGATTCCAGTCTGGTTAGACATCAGGTTAACCTGCCGCAGAAACTGGTCAGGTGAACCGCCAGATTTCTCCATCGCCTTGCCGATAATGCCGTTACGCATTTGGGCTCGCCCAATCTGACCTACTGAGTTGTAGAGGTTTTGGACTTCAGATTTGTTCTTGCTGAAAAGCATGTTGTTAACAACTTCTGGTGTCAGATCGCCTTTCATCAGAACGTTCTTCAAGCGTGTATTCTGAAGTTTGCTGGCTTCATCAGCGTATACCGCATTCGCCTGCTTGTAGCGTCGTAGAGTGTCGTTTCCAAGGTTCTGTCCAATGGAGTTATCAATGTCTCCTGTCATAGCCCTGTAGACTCGCTGGACTGCCGCTTCAGCTGGAGGTGGCATCTGCGTCCTCTCTCCTCTTACATCCATCCTGAACTGCGTTCTTAACCTGCTTAATTGCTCAAGGTCCACATCTCCTTTAGCAAGTTCATTTCTGTACAACTGAAGCTTGTTAATTGTGTCATTGTCTGCGACTTCGCCTAATCTTTGCAGTCTACCAATCTCGTCATCAATCTGCTGTATGGCTCTGGTTGGCTGAATATTCACGCCGGCCATCGCACCCTGAACTTGTTCAAGACGATTTCCTGCCGCCTTTCGAATTCCTGAGGTTTTTGCTTTAAGACTGCCAATAACAATTGATGGGTCATACTCCCCAAATCGTGACGCAAACTCATCTACCAGCTGACTGCGAGCTTCCTGCTGATTAGCTCGCATGGAGCTTGTGCCGGCGAATGGAATATTTTCCGCAGTTGTCTGTGCCATTCGTCCAACGCGGGAATTTGGCTGCAATACGTCTGTTGTATGAAGCGGAACATCCGCAGAATTGGCGAATCGGATCGCCTGCTGCGCTTCCGGAGAGATTGCGCCTTTTACTCCACGATATGCAGCGCCAGCAACGCGTCCTATCTGATTAATGGCGCCACCTAATACAACACCAGTACCAAGGTCTGTTGCCAGTGCTGAAGGGTTATTCTGTTCGCTATTCGCAGCCATAGAGCCTACTGCGTTCTCTGCCAGTAAGCGCGATGCTCCTTGCGCTACACGACCGGCAATCGTCGGAGCCTGGGTGGCAATTCTCTCAGCACCTACAGGGGTCAGATATGGCAATGCTTCGGCAAATATCTTCCCTTCCGTGGTCTGAGGGGTTAGCGCTCCCTGCTGAAGGCCTAAATCCTGTGCTAACCCTTCGGTGGTTACCTCACAACACGGCAAGCATGCATTGCGGCGCTTCAGTCTCCGCTGCATACTGTCGGCGTGAGCGCGGGTGATGGCATTAAAGAGGAAAAGAAATGTCACTCTTCCGCAGAGGTGAAACCTGGTACGCCAGTTTCACATTGCCGGACGGCAAAAGATTTAAGCAGTCTCTTGGGACAAAGGACAAAAGGCAGGCCACGGAGCTTCATGACAAGCTAAAGGGCGAAGCATGGAGGGTGAGTAAATTAGGAGAAACCCCTGACATGACCTTTGAGGAGGCTTGTGTCAGGTGGCTGGAGGAGAAGTCTCATAAGAAGTCACTGGACGACGACAAGAGCCGGATAGGATTCTGGCTACAGCATTTTGCAGGGATGCAGTTGAAGGACATTACAGAAACGAAGATTTACTCTGCCATTCAGAAGATGACAAATCGTCGGCATGAGGAAAACTGGAAGCTCATGGAAGAGGCGTGTCGCAAGAAAGGAAAGCAGCCTCCAGATTACAAACCAAAGCCAGCTGCGGTAGCTACAAAAGCAACACACCTTTCATTCATTAAGGCGCTTCTCAGGTCTGCGGAACGTGAATGGAAGATGCTTGATAAAGCTCCTATCGTCAAAGTTCCTCAACCGAAGAACAAGCGGATCAGATGGCTTGAACCTCACGAGGCGAGAAGGTTGATTGATGAATGTCCGGAGCCGCTTAAGTCAGTCGTGGAGTTTGCGCTTTCTACTGGCTTAAGGCGTTCGAACATCATCAATCTGGAATGGCAGCAGATAGACATGCAGAGAAAGGTTGCCTGGATTCACCCGGAGCAGAGCAAGTCTAATCAGGCTATTGGCGTGGCGCTGAATGATACTGCTTGTCGGGTGTTGAAAAAGCAAATCGGAAATCACCACAAGTGGGTGTTCGTTTACAAGGAAAGCAGCACTAAGCCTGACGGCACTAAATCACCTGTAGTGAGGAAGATGCGCTACGACGCCAACACTGCATGGAGGGCTGCACTAAAACGAGCAGGAATTGAGGATTTCCGTTTTCATGACCTGAGACATACGTGGGCAAGTTGGCTTGTTCAGGCTGGAGTGCCTATTTCTGTGTTGCAGGAGATGGGAGGCTGGGAGTCAATAGAAATGGTTCGTCGATATGCTCACCTTGCGCCTAATCACTTGACCGAACATGCGCGGCAAATAGACTCGATTTTTGGGTGTTCTGTCCCAAATCTGTCCCATAGCGAAAATAAGGAAGGTACAAATGATGTGTAACTACTTGATATGACTGGTGCCGATAATAGGAGTCGAACCTACGACCTTCGCATTACGAATGCGCTGCTCTACCAACTGAGCTATATCGGCCCTGAAAGGCCGGTTACGAGCGTAACCACGGGGCAAAAGAGTAGATCTAACCGGGTGATGCGTCAATGCCCTTTTGAATCAAACGGCTATTTTTGCATCACCCGCGATTATTTACCCACGAATCGTATCATCACCGTAGCCGATCCACTTGTAGGTGGTCAGTGCTTCCAGCCCCATCGGACCGCGGGCGTGCAGCTTCTGAGTGCTCACAGCCACCTCCGCGCCCAGACCAAACTGGCCGCCATCGGTGAAGCGCGTCGAGGCATTCACGTAAACCGCAGACGAATCCACTTCATTCACAAACCGATCGGCATTGCGCAGGGTGCGCGTCAGGATCGCGTCAGAATGCTGGGTTCCGTGTTCACGAATGTGCGCAATAGCGTCATCGAGATCCGCAACTACCTTCACGTTCAGATCCAGCGACAAATACTCATCGTCGTACTGCTCCGCGTTAACCGGAACGACCTTCGCCGGACCGTCTTTCAGCAGGGCGAGAGACTTCTCGTCCGCATGCAGCGTGACGCCACTTTCCGCCATCTGCTTGCTCAGCGCTGGCAGGAAGGTACTGGCGATGCCCTGATGCACCAGCAGCGTTTCTACCGTATTACAGGTGCTTGGACGCTGTGTTTTAGCGTTGACGATAATCTTCAGCGCAGGTTCTACCTCCGCGGTGTCATCCACTACGATATGGCATACGCCAATACCACCGGTGATCACCGGAATGGTAGATTGCTCACGGCACAGCTTGTGCAAGCCCGCGCCGCCGCGTGGGATCAGCATGTCGATGTATTTGTCCATGCGCAGCATCTCGTTGACCAGCGCACGGTCGGGGCTTTCAATCGCCTGCACGGCACCCGCCGGTAAACCACACTCCTCCAGCGCCTGCTGAATGACGTTTACCGTCGCGGCGTTGGTGCGCCAGGTCTCCTTCCCGCCACGCAGGATCGCGGCATTACCGGTCTTCAGGCACAGGGAGGCGACATCCACCGTCACGTTTGGACGCGCTTCGTAAATCACCCCAATGACGCCAAGCGGCACGCGGCGACGCTCAAGGCGTAATCCGCTGTCGAGCACCCCACCGTCAATCACCTGCCCTACCGGGTCGGCGAGGTTGCACACCTGACGGACGTCGTCGGCAATACCTTTCAGACGCGCCGGGGTCAGCGCCAGACGATCGAGCATCGCTTCACTCAAGCCGTTGCGACGCGCTTCCAGCAGATCCTGCTCGTTGGCGAGCAAAATTTCCTGCGACTGAGATTCCAGATAATCAGCGATTTTTTCCAGCACGCGATTTTTCTCGCGGCTGGAAAGGAGCGCCAGTTTATAAGAGGCGGCTTTCGCGGCTGCGCCCATTTGTTCCAGCATGTTCTGGCTCCTTAACGAATAATCATGTCGTCACGATGCACGGCAACCGGGCCATATTCATAGCCCAGGATGGCGTCGATCTGCTGGGAATGGTGACCAGCAATTCGACGCAGCGCGTCGCTGTTATAACGACTTACGCCATGAGCGATGTCGCGACCTTCAAGGTTACGGATTCGGATCACTTCACCACGCGAGAAGTTGCCTGTCACGCTTTTAATTCCTTTTGGAAGTAACGAGCTTCCTCTTTCCAGAATAGCGGCGGTCGCGCCTTCATCCACGGTCAATTCGCCAGCCGGTGGCGCACCAAAGATCCAGCGTTTTCGGTTTTCCAGCGGGGACGCCTGGGCGTGGAAGCGAGTGCCCACAGAGATGCCTTCCATCACATCACCGATCACACCCGGACGGCTGCCCGCGGCGATGATGGTGTCGATACCGGCCCGGCACGCCACGTCCGCGGCCTGGAGCTTGGTGCCCATGCCGCCGGTCCCCAGACCAGAAACGCTGTCACCCGCAATGGCACGCAGCGCATCGTCAATGCCGTGAACGTCTTTGATCAGTTCAGCCTGTGGATTAGAGCGCGGGTCAGCGGTAAACAGCCCCTGCTGATCGGTCAGAAGCAGCAGCTTATCGGCCCCTGCCAGGATCGCCGCCAGCGCAGAGAGGTTATCGTTGTCGCCCACTTTGATTTCAGCGGTGGCAACAGCGTCGTTTTCGTTAATGACCGGAACGATATGGTTATCCAGCAGGGCACGCAGCGTATCGCGGGCGTTCAGGAAACGTTCTCTGTCTTCCATATCCGCACGCGTCAGCAGCATCTGCCCAACGTGAATGCCGTAGATGGAGAATAGTTGTTCCCAGAGCTGTATGAGTCGGCTTTGTCCCACGGCGGCCAGCAGCTGTTTGGAGGCGATCGTCGCGGGGAGTTCGGGGTAGCCCAGGTGTTCACGCCCGGCGGCAATCGCCCCGGAAGTCACAATCACAATACGATGCCCTGCGGCATGCAACTGAGCGCACTGACGTACAAGCTCAACGATATGGGCACGATTCAGGCGGCGCGATCCGCCTGTTAACACACTGGTACCGAGTTTTACCACCAGCGTCTGGCTGTCACTCATGATTCTCTGCCGTTCAACAATAAGGGAAAATGATGTCAGTCAGACGTTTTAACAGGTGTCAGCTCCGTTGCCAACTGCCTTAGCGCATGACCCGTCACTTTGTTGCGCGGGATCAGGAAGCGTAGCGGCAGATTTTGACAATTTTATTACCGAAAAATTAAAACATACTTTTTTAGACATATTCTTACTTTGTCATAAAACTTTCACCCACGAACGATAAAACCCTTCCTGTTTTTCACGGGGTAATAAGTCGAATCTTATTGCTCAGCGAATATTAGCGCGTTTTTATAAAATCAGGATTGAAAATGAAAAAGAGCACTCTGGCATTAGTGGTAATGGGCGTAGTTGCTTCCGCATCTGTTCAGGCAGCAGAAGTTTATAATAAAAACGGGAATAAACTGGACGTGTACGGCAAAGTAAAAGCAATGCACTACATCAGTGATGATGACGCTAAGGATGGTGACCAGACTTACGTTCGTTTCGGCTTTAAGGGTGAAACGCAGATTAACGATCAGCTGACCGGCTACGGACGTTGGGAAGCTGAGTTCGCAGGTAACAAAGCTGAGAGCGACTCTTCTCAAAAAACACGTCTGGCATTTGCCGGGCTGAAACTGAAAGACTTCGGCTCACTGGATTACGGCCGTAACCTGGGCGCGCTGTATGACGTCGCCGCATACACCGATATGTTCCCGGAGTTCGGCGGTGACGGACTGGCACAGACCGATAACTTCATGACGAAACGCGCCTCCGGTCTGGCCACATACCGTAATACCGATTTCTTTGGCCTGGTTGACGGCCTGAATATGACCCTGCAATACCAGGGCAAAAATGAAAACCGCGACGTGAAGAAGCAAAACGGTGACGGCTTCGGTACCTCCCTGAGCTATGACTTCGGCGGCAGCGATTTTTCTGTGATTGGTGCCTATGCCAGCTCCGATCGCACTAACGATCAAAACCTTCAGGCACGCGGCGAAGGTAAAAAAGCAGAAGGCTGGGCAACCGGTTTGAAATATGATGCCAACGATATTTATCTGGCCACTATCTATTCCGAAACCCGCAATATGGCCCCTATTTCCGGTGGCTTTGCAAATAAAGCGCAAAACTTCGAAGTGGTCGCACAATATCAATTTGACTTTGGTCTGCGTCCATCTCTGGGTTACGTGCAGTCTAAAGGCAAAGATATCGAAGGTATCGGCGATGAAGATATCGTGAAATACATCGACGTAGGTGCTACATATTATTTCAACAAAAATATGTCTGCGTTTGTTGATTATAAGATCAACCAGATCGATGACGATAATAAACTGGGCGTAAGCAGCGATGATATCGTTGCGCTGGGCATGACCTACCAGTTCTGATGTTGTGGTAATAAAAAACCGGCGCTGAGCCGGTTTTTTTGTGCCCGGTGACGCTGTGCTTACCGGGCGTACGGGATAGTACATTTTTCATGCCGGGTAAGGCGTAGCCGCCACCCGGCGCTGTGACATCATCAGGCTCTCAGTTTCACCGCTTCGCTGGAAAAATCGTCCGCAGGCTCCAGCTTCAGATCCAGCGTTGCCAGCAGGTCACGAGCTTTGCCGTGAAATTCTTTTAGCGTATGCTCCAGACGATCGATCACTTCCTGATCTTTGATGCTCGTCGCCTGCCAGTGCCCGTCTTTATTAAACAGGCCAAACTGATAGCTATAGGTAAAACGGTTTTCCTGTGCTTCCATTTCCATCCACCAGCCCCAAAACTCACGTTTTTCGGGTGCAGGCTTCACGTTGACGCAAACAGCCAGGCAGTCGAAAAAAAAGCGATTCTCTTCACACTGCTCTTCTCGAATATACGGGCCAAGAGCCATGAACTTCTTAATCAGTCTACTTTTCGGGTGTCCACTCGGTAACGTCATTGCGATCTCCTTTTGTGAAGCACTGTTTTACCAAACCAACGAAATTTAGCAAACTATTAACACAATCTCTGCGTGATCCAGCGTGTGATCTCTTTCAGCGCTTTGTCAAAATTCTGGTACACCGGGCTGAAGGGTACCTCCAGCAATTTACCATCAGAAGATGACGACGTGATTAAGCGTGACTCCTCTTCCGGGCTAAACGGATCGTTCTTCCAGAAACCGGACATCATCGGGGTTGGGCAGCGGCGGCCGAGTAAGCCCTGCGTTTTTAATGAATAACGATTAAGTTCAATGCGCAACGCTTCGTCTGAAGCATCATGCATGCCAAGTCGGCTCGCCAGTACGTCCAGATACATCTCAGGAACGCTACCCTGACGCGCAGGATCGCTTAACAGAGCATGCACCACCGGGCCAAGACAGGCGACGGCCTTCAGGCGTGAAGATTCAAGGTAGGCCAGCCGTACCGCGACGTTAGCGCCAAAGCGGAAGCCAAACGCGCCAACCCGGGTGTGGTCAACCCAAGGGATATTCTCCAGCGCTTTTAAAGCATGCTGGTGCAGCAGGCTGGAGTCTTGCGTAAGTTTCCATTTGGATGAAAAACCAATGGAAGGCATATCAAGCGTCAGCATGGCGATTCCGTTTGGGGCAAAGTAGCGCTCATACAGGCTGTAATAGTCAATTTGTAACGAGTCCAGTCCACCGCACATCAGAACCGTCGGGAACGGCCCTTCCCCCTCCGGCATATGCAGGAATCCGGTCACCGGGCTGCCACCGGGAATGGCGAACTCAATTTCACGCATCCGGCCAGGCAACCGCTGCGCGGCCTCTTCATAAGCCCGGTTTGCCAGCGCCTGGGCCTGCTCTGCCAGTTCGTCGCCTTTAAGATGCGGATATGCAGCGATGCTGTACAGATTTGCCGCATGCAGCCAGTGCTTTCCGCTGAGAGTGGCATCTTCTTCCTGGCCCGCTTTTTGCTGCCAGAGCATGGCCTGCTTTGACCATTCGTAGATCCAGTTTCCACCACGGTAGCCCACCACCGTATCGTAGAGATCGCTGTCGGTACGCTCGGACTCGCTCATCACGATACGCGCCTGCACGTCGAGGATTTCACGCGGATCGATGCCGCGCCAGATCCACATCAGGCGGTTAATCATTCGATACCAGTGGGGCACGTTCTTTCCGTCTAACGCTGACTGAACGGCAGGCATTGTCCCCGGATTAAACCGACGCACCAGCGTCGACGTTTCAGGGTGCTTGAAACGGGGTTTGAAGAGAGTTTCGGTAAGATTCGCCTGCGTCATTGCGTTGCCTCCATGGATACGTCATATGAAGACCATTGTAACGCGTGGCAGGGTAAAAAGAACAACGCCCGGCATAACCGGGCGTGTAAAGTTACGTACTGAAATTAACGGCCAGAGATAGGCGGTACGAAGACCACGCCCATATCCCATGGCTGTTCAATCCAGGTATCCTGCGGGATATCAATGACGTAATCATCAACCAGTGGGCGACCCGCTGGTTTCGCAAAGATCGTGACGAAGTGCGCTTTTGGATACATTTCGCGGATAGCCACCGCGGTACCGCCGGTGTCCACCAGATCGTCGATAACGATAAAGCCTTCACCGTCGCCTTCCGCGCGTTTCAGCACTTTCAGTTCGCGCTGGTTGTCGTGATCGTAGCTGGAGATACATACGGTATCGACATGACGAATACCCAGCTCACGTGCCAGCAGCGCCCCCGGTACCAGACCGCCACGGCTGACGGCAATAATGCCTTTCCACTGTTCGGAAGGCATCAGACGCGCAGCCAGTTTGCGTGCGTGAATCTGCAACATGTCCCAGGTGACGACGTATTTTTCGCTCATGTGAAGTGTCCCAGCCTGTTTATATACGGCTTAAAAAAATGAGGGTGAACCAGGTTGCGCGAGATTATAGAGATCTGACGCACTAAAAACCAGTGTTACGCGCCATGAGCCTGAGTTTTTACATGCTTAATGCTACCAGCCACGGGAGAAAGTGGTATTCTCAGTTGCATCTCGCAAGCCTGACTTGTGGTAACGATTAACCTGCTAACCCTGTGACCTGCAACATTGTTTTGCAGCGCAACGACAAGGAGACCTATCGTGTCTGAACTGTCTCAATTATCTCCACAGCCACTGTGGGATATTTTTGCCAAAATCTGCTCCATTCCGCACCCTTCCTATCACGAAGAACAGCTTGCCGAACATATTATGGGTTGGGCGAAGGAAAAAGGTCTGCACGCTGAGCGCGACCAGGTTGGCAATATTCTTATCCGCAAACCTGCCACCGCAGGTATGGAAAACCGTAAGCCAGTGGTATTGCAGGCGCACCTGGATATGGTTCCGCAGAAAAACAACGACACCGTTCACGACTTCACAAAAGACCCGATTCAGCCGTACATCGACGGCGAGTGGGTGAAGGCGCGCGGCACGACTCTGGGCGCAGATAACGGTATTGGTATGGCTTCCGCGCTGGCCGTGCTGGCTGACGACAGCGTTGAACACGGTCCGCTGGAAGTGCTGCTGACCATGACTGAAGAAGCGGGCATGGATGGCGCGTTCGGTCTCCAGGCAAACTGGCTGCAAGCGGACATTCTGATCAACACCGACTCCGAAGAAGAGGGTGAGATCTACATGGGCTGCGCGGGCGGGATCGATTTTATCTCTACCCTGCCGCTGTCCCGCGAAGCGATCCCTGCTGGATTCGAGACCTTTAAGCTGACGCTGAAAGGGCTGAAAGGCGGTCACTCCGGCGGTGATATTCACCTGGGCCTGGGCAACGCCAACAAACTGCTGGCGCGTTTCCTGGCGGGCCATGCCGCTGAACTGGATCTGCGTCTGGTGGACTTCAACGGCGGTACTCTGCGTAACGCGATCCCTCGCGAAGCCTTCGCTACCGTGGCGGTGCCTGCGTCGAAAGCGGACGAGCTGAAAAACCTCTCCAGCGTGTATCTGGAGATCCTGAAAAACGAACTGTCTGCAAAAGAGAAAAACCTGACGGTGGTGCTGGAGTCCGTTACGACGGATAAAGCCGCGCTGACCGCACAGTCTCGTGACACGTTCGTCCAGCTGCTGAACGCAACGCCAAACGGCGTTATTCGCAACTCTGACGTGGCGAAAGGCGTGGTGGAAACCTCCCTGAACGTGGGCGTGGTGACCATGGGTGACGACAGCGCAGAGATCATCTGCCTGATCCGTTCCCTGATCGACAGCGGTAAAGAGTACGTTGTGAGCATGCTGGAATCTCTGGGTACCCTGGCGGGCGCGAAAACGTCTGCAAAAGGCAGCTACCCGGGCTGGCAGCCGGATGCAAGTTCTCCGGTCATGGCACTGGTGCGTGAAACTTATCAGCGTCTGTTCAACAGCACCCCGAATATTCAGGTTATTCATGCGGGTCTGGAGTGTGGTCTGTTCAAGAAACCGTATCCGGATATGGACATGGTCTCCATCGGGCCAACCATCACCGGGCCACACTCCCCGGATGAGCAGGTTCACATTGAAAGCGTCGGTCACTACTGGACGCTGCTGACTGAGCTGCTGAAAGCAATTCCTGTTAAGTAATTAGCCGTTTGATGCCCGGTGGCGCTACGCTTGCCGGGCCTACGATTAGCGTAATCTACAGTCCCAACACCAGCTGACGCTCCAGCTGCGGATCCAGCAAGGTGACGTGCAGCCCCACCAGCCTCACCCCTCGTCCGCCCCGCCGTTCTTCCCACGCCTTTTTCGCCGTCGCGATAAGATCCTCTTTGTTGAGGCGTGGCCAGACGTGCTCCTGCGTCGTCTGCTGAAAATCGTTAAATTTCAGTTTGATGCCCTGTCGGGCAATAAGCAGATCCGGTTTGACCTTCAGTAAGCGTCGTTCAAGCTCAGGATAAAGCTGTTCCGTAATAATGGTTTCACACTCGGTCCAGTCATGGATATCTTCGCTCAGTGTGCGTTCAACGCCGACCGATTTACGCAGCCGTTCGTTGTTCACATCCCGGTCATCAATGCCCTGACTGCGTTCCCACAGTACGCGGCCAAACTTGCCAAAACGCTTAAGCAGCAGCGCCAGATCGCTGCGCTGAACGTCTTCGCAGGTGCGTAGCCCCATACTTTCCAGCTTCGCGGCGGAGACTTTGCCCACGCCGGGGATTTTGCTGAGCGGCAGCGTCTTTAAAAACGCCGGAACCTCTTCCGGAGTGATGACGTACTGGCCGTTGGGCTTATTTAAATCGGAGGCGATTTTGGCGAGAAATTTGACCGGCGCGACGCCTGCCGATGCCGTCAGGTTCAGCTCATTAAAAATAGTCTGGCGGATCTCCTGCGCCATGAGGGTGGCGGAGCCGTGGCAGTGCATGCTGTGGGTGACATCCAGATAGGCTTCATCCAGCGATAACGGTTCAATCAGTGAGGTGTAGCGGGCGAAGATCTCCCGAATGTGGCTCGATGCTTCTTTATAGGCATCAAAACGTCCGGGCAAAAGAGTGAGATGCGGGCACAGTTTCAGCGCCATCGCTGTCGGCATGGCGCTGCGTACACCGTATTTGCGAGCAGGATAGTTGGCGGTGCTGATGACACCGCGCTGAACCCGGCTGCCGCCAATGGCGATCGGAATATCCCGCAGCGCCGGGTTGTCACGCATCTCCACTGCGGCAAAAAAGCAGTCCATATCGACATGGATTATTTTGCGCATAGTAAGCCCTCACTTATTACTGGATAAGTATACAGTAAACAAATGAGGGTTGAGAAGTGCGCGCAGGAATTGTCGGGTGGCGGCGTTGCCTTACCCGACCTGGAAGACTAAATAATGCGTTGCTGCTCGCGAGCCATCCGCTTTTTCCGCGCATCGCACGGTTCCGGACAATCGCACACTTTTTCCATTCCGATGGAAGAGATGCCTCCGCAACTGCCCTGAATGCTTTTACGCTTGATGATCCAGCCTAAGGACATGCCGAAGATCACCAGCACAAACACCGCAAAGGTCGCCAGAAAAGTCAGCATAATCAGCCTCCGAAATCATCAAGCATGATGTTCTCATCTTCCACGCCAAGATCTTTTAGCATCTTAATCACGGCGGCGTTCATCATTGGTGGACCACACATATAGAACTCGCAGTCTTCCGGTGCCGGGTGCTGTTTGAGGTAATTTTCATACAACACGTTGTGGATGAAGCCCGTATAGCCTGTCCAGTTATCTTCCGGCTGCGGATCGGATAGCGCCACATGGAAGGTAAAGTTAGGGTTATCACGCGCCAGTTGTTCAAACTCATCGTCATAGAACATTTCGCGCAGTGAACGCGCCCCGTACCAGAAGCTGATCTTACGCTTGCTGCCAAGTCGTTTGAGCTGGTCAAAAATATGCGAACGCATCGGCGCCATACCCGCACCGCCGCCGATAAAGACCATCTCCGCGTCAGTATCTTTGGCAAAGAATTCGCCGAACGGGCCGGAAATCGTCACTTTGTCGCCAGGCTTGAGGGACCAGATATACGACGACATGACGCCAGGAGGGGCATCAGGCACATTCGGTGGCGGCGTGGCGATACGCACGTTGAGCATAATAATGCCCTTCTCTTCCGGATAGTTAGCCATGGAATAGGCGCGAAGCGCGGGCTCTTTTACCTCGGAAACAAAGCGGAAGAGGTTAAATTTATCCCAGTCTGCCCGGTACTCCTCAGGCACATCGAAGTCAGCATACGCGACGGTGTGTGCCGGACAATCAATCTGGATATACCCACCCGCACGGAACGGGACGCTCTCCCCTTCAGGGACACGCAGCTTGAGCTCTTTGATGAACGTGGCTTTGTTATCGTTAGAGATAACTTCGCATTCCCATTTTTTCACGCCGAAGATCTCCTCCGGCAGCTCAATCTTCATGTTCTGGCGCACAGCGACCTGGCACGCCAGACGGCATCCCTCTTTCGCTTCACGCTTCGTGATATGCGACAGTTCCGTTGGCAGAATATCACCGCCGCCCTCTTTGACCGTCACACGGCACTGGCCACAGGAGCCACCGCCGCCACAGGCAGACGAGACAAAAATCCCGTTGCCGGAGAGCGTGTTAAGCAGCTTATCCCCTGCCGGGGTACGGATCTGATTCTTCGGATCGTCATTGATATCAATGATCACATCTCCGGAATTGACCAGCTTCGCACGCGCCGCCAGGATCAGCCCTGACAGCACCAGTACTATCAGCGTGAACATCACCACGCCAAGAATAATTTCCATCTGTTAGCCCTTATAGCTGCACACCGGAGAAGGACATAAAGCCCAACGCCATCAGGCCGGTGGTGATAAAGGTGATCCCTAAGCCACGAAGCCCCGCAGGTACGTTGGCATATTTCATTTTTTCACGGATCCCCGCCATGGTGACAATCGCTAGCATCCAGCCGATACCGGAACCGAAGCCATACACAACCGATTCACTGAAGTTGTAATCGCGCTGAACCATAAACGAGACGCCACCGAAGATGGCGCAGTTCACGGCGATCAGCGGCAGGAAGATCCCCAGCGCGTTGTACAGCGACGGGAAGTATTTATCGAGGATCATCTCCAGGATCTGAACAAGCGCCGCAATCACTCCGATAAAGGTGATGAAGTTCAGGAAGCTAAGATCAACCCCCTCCACCAGCGCGCCATCGCGCAGCACGAAGTTGAATACCAGGTTGTTAATCGGAACGGAAAGCCCCAGCACAACGGTAACTGCCACGCCCAGACCAAATGCCGTCGATACCTTTTTAGAAACGGCAAGGAACGTACACATGCCCAGGAAGAAAGCGAGCGCCATGTTTTCAACAAACACCGCGCGCACAAATAAACTCAGGTAATGAGCCATTGTCGGTTACTCCTTTTCCTGCTGTTCAGGCTTCAACGTACGAATCAGCCAGATCAGCAAACCGATAATGAAAAATGCGCTTGGGGCCAGCAGGAACAGGCCGTTCGGCAGATACCAGCCGCCGTTCTGTACCGTATCCAGCACCGGAATGCCAAACAGCTTGCCGCTGCCAATAAGTTCGCGCAGGAAACCAACCGTCAACAGGATCACGCCGTAACCCAGGCCGTTGCCAATACCGTCCATAAAGCTCGCCAGCGGTGGCATTTTCATCGCATAGGCTTCAGCACGCCCCATCACGATGCAGTTGGTGATTATCAGGCCGACAAACACCGAAAGCTGCTTCGAGGTTTCATAGGCGAAGGCGCGCAGGAGCTGATCGACCACGATCACCAGCGAGGCGATAATCGCCATCTGCACGATGATCCTCACGCTGTTGGGTATGTGGTGGCGGATCATTGAGATAAACATGCTGGAAAACGCTGTCACCAGCGTTACCGCCAGCGTCATGACCACCGCCGTTTCCAGCTTGGTGGTCACCGCCAGCGCCGAGCACACCCCCAGCACCTGTAGCGTTATCGGGTTATTGGCTAACAGCGGGCCAATCAGCACCTTTTTAACTTCTTTCAGTTCACCCGTATCAGCCATTATTCAGCGCTCCTTCACGTACATTCTTCAGGAAGGGACCAAAGCCCAGTTCACCCATCCAGAAATCAAAGCTGTGCTGCACACCGTTAGAGGTGAGCGTGGCACCGGAAAGGCCATCAACGGCAAATTCATCGCCGGGACGTGCGCCCCCTTTCACCACCTTCAGCGCAGGCTGGCCGTTGTCGTCGAGCACTTTTTTACCAACAAACTGTGCCCGCCAGTTAGGGTTCTCAACTTCGCCCCCCAGCCCTGGTGTTTCGCCCTGATCGTAATAAGTAATGCCTTTCACCGTACGACCATCGGTATCCAGCGCCACAAAGGCGTACATCATTGACCATAAACCGTTGCCATAGATGGGCAACACGATTTCCTGGATGCGCTTTTGCTCATCACGGACGAGGTAAATCTCCGCGACATTGCTGCGGCGCTTAATGCCTGCCGGATCCTGCGAGGCGTCAAGCGTGGTGCTCATCTGCGGATCTTTTAGCGCCAGCGCCTGGTTGTATTTCGCCGGGTCTTTATCCATTAACTCCCCGGTTTTTAAATCCACCAGCCGTGCGGTAATACGTTCGGCAAACACCGCTGCGACGTCATCCTTCGTCATGCCTTCCTGCATCAGCCCGGCCACGGCCAGGATGTTACGCTGTTTATCCAGCGCTCGTTGCTCCTGCTGTAGCGGTTTTAACCCTACGGCAGAACCGGCCACGACAATGGAACAGACCAGACACAGTACCAGCACCACCAGCAGCGTTTTGCTGATGCTGTCGTTATTTTTGATCTCAGCCACGCGCCTTCCTCCGCTTAATGTTGGCGCGCACGACCAGGTAGTCGAACAGCGGCGCAAACAGATTGGCAAACAGAATGGCCAACATCATCCCTTCCGGATAAGCCGGGTTGACCACGCGAATCAGTACACACATCACCCCAATGAGCGCGCCGTAACACCATTTACCTCTGTCGGTAAACGAAGCCGAGACCGGATCGGTGGCCATGAACATCATGCCAAACGCAAAGCCTCCCAGCACAAGGTGCCAGTACCACGGCATGGAGAACATCGGGTTTGTGTCTGAACCAATGAAGTTGAAAAGCGTGGCGGTGAGTACCATCCCGAGCATGACGCCTGCGACAATGCGCCAGGACGCCACGCGGCCAAAGAGGATGATGGCCCCGCCGATCAAAATCATCAGTGTAGACACTTCACCGATGGAGCCTGGAATATTGCCGATAAACGCATCAAACCAGGTGACAGGCTGTCCGGTTGCATTATTGACCAGCGTTTCGCCGCCGCCAGCCGCCCACTGTGAAAGTGGCGTCGCGCCGGAGAATCCGTCTGCTGCCGTCCACACCAGGTCGCCCGAGATTTGCGCCGGATAAGCAAAGAACAGGAACGCGCGCCCTGCCAGCGCCGGATTGAGGAAGTTGCGTCCGGTCCCGCCGAAGATCTCCTTGGCAATCACCACGCCAAAGCTGATCCCCATCGCCGCCTGCCAGAGCGGCAGCGTTGGCGGAACAATCAGCGCAAACAGAATAGAGGTAACAAAGAAGCCCTCGTTGATCTCATGTTTGCGAATAATAGCGAACAGCACCTCCCAGAAACCGCCGACGATAAAGACAGTCATATAGATGGGGAGGAAGAAGACAGCGCCCAGCGTCATCATGCTGATCCAGCCGGCATCTGCCGCAAAGCTCACCCCCAGCGACTGCGCCAGACGATAGTGCCAGTCAGACTGAATCACCTGCGCCAGCTGCTCTGCATTGTACATATGGTGCAGCGCCGGAATAGTTTGCAACCCAACGTTATACATCCCCCAGAACATGGCCGGGAAGACCGCAAACCAGACCAGAATCATCATTCGCTTGAGGTCGATGGCGTCGCGAACGTGCGCCGCGCCTTTCGTCACCAGACCCGGCGTGTAGAAAATGGTCGTTGTCGCTTCATACAGCGGGTAGTACTTTTTGAGCTTCCCTTCGGTAAAGTGCGGCTCAATTTTTTCAAAGAGGTGTTTTAAGCCCATGGTTATCCTTCCTGCTCAATGCGGGTTAACACCTCGCGCAATACGGGTCCATATTCGTATTTACCTGGACACACATAGGTACACAGCGCCAGATCTTCTTCGTCCAGCTCCAGACAGCCCAACGCCTGGGCACCGTCGGTATCGCCGGCCAGGAGATCGCGCAGCAGCACGGTGGGCAGAATATCCAGCGGCATCACGCGTTCGTAGTTGCCAATCGGAACCATGGCGCGCTCACCGCCGTTGGTGCTGGTGGAGAAGTTAAACAGCTTACGACGCAGGAAGTGGCCGAGCGTGGTGCGCGTTACCGAGTATTTTTCTGCACCAGGCAGTACCCAGCCGAACAGCTCTTTCTCGCGTCCTTCAAGCACAACGCTCACCTGAAGATGGAAACGACCCAGCCAGGCCATCGGGCCTGTCGCGTGCCTGCCGCTCAGCACCGAACCGGAAATAATACGGTTTTCACCCTCTTTCGTTTCGCCAGCCAACAGCGCCGTCAGGTCTGCCCCAAGCAGCGTGCGAACCAGACGCGGTTGGGTTGCCTGAGGGCCGCCGATGGCAATAATGCGTTCTGCGCACAGCTCACCCGTGGTGAATAGCTTACCGATAGCGATCACGTCCTGATAATTAAGATGCCAGACCTGTTTCGTCAGGCTTACCGGCTCCAGGAAATGAATATGCGTTCCCACCAGCCCGGCCGGATGCGGGCCGGCAAATTCATTAAAGGCTACCTGCCCTTGCGGATGCCCGCCCAGCTTACCGCCGCTGGCCTGACAGACATGCACTTTACCCGGCGTCAGGCGCGTTAACACGGTGAGGCCGGCATCGAAAGCGTTTCGTTCCGCCAGGATAAGAGGCTGCGGATCTGCGCTAAGCGGGTTGGTGTCGATGGCCGTGACGAAGATAGCGGCCGGCACAGTGCCAGGCACGGGCGTTTTGCTATAGGGGCGCGTGCGAAGCGCCGTCCACAGTCCCGACTCCAGCAGTTGCGTCTGCACCGCGTCGTGGCTGAGGGTGGCAAGATCGGCGGCGTCAAAACGCGCAAATTCGCGTTTCTCATCGCCTTCAATTTGAATAACAACCGATTGCAGGACGCGACGCTCACCACGATGGATGGCGACAACGGTGCCGCTGGCTGGGGCTGTAAACATAACGCCAGGATTTTTTTTATCCTCGAAGAGCGCCTGACCTTTTATTACGCGATCGCCTTCCTGTACCAGCATCGCGGGACGCATGCCCACGTAATCATCACCTACAATAGCGACATGATGAATACTGGCGCCGGTGGTGACGTGCTGTTCAGGCACGCCAGAGATTGGCAGATCGAGTCCTTTTCTGATTCTAAACATGTGGTTAGCAGGTATCCATGAACAACAATCCAGAGAGGCCGGAGTGTACCATTTTCGGCCCTGCCAGGGGCAGCAAATCCGCCGTCTGGCGCGCCGAAATGCGAGCTATTGCGCAAAGTTCCTGGAGTCAGGACATTATGAATGGGTTATAAAGTAAAACTAATTTGTAAACGCAAAGGTTGGCTCTTGCGAAAATCTCCATCGGTGCTAATGTGAGCGCTCCTGTCCAGATTAGTCTGATTTCGGGTGTCTTTTGCCGTTCTGGCAAGTTGGTCATTGTTTTATCAAGGAACCAGTAGTATGCGTAAAATCGCATTGTTCATTGCGATGCTTCTGATACCGTGCATGTCGTTTGCCGGGCTGCTTGGCAGTAATAGTTCAACGACGCCGGTCAGCAAAGAGTATAAACAGCAGTTGATGGGATCCCCGGTTTATATTCAAATCTTCAAGGAAGAGCGCACACTCGATCTGTTTGTCAAAATGGGCGAGACGTATCAGCTGCTCGATAGCTACAAAATCTGTAACTATTCTGGCGGGCTGGGGCCGAAACAGCGCCAGGGTGACTTCAAAAGTCCGGAAGGGTTTTACAACGTTCAGCGTAACCAGCTAAAACCGGACAGCCGGTTCTATAAAGCGATTAACATCGGTTTCCCCAATGCCTTCGACCGTGCGCACGGTTACGAAGGGAAATACCTGATGATTCACGGTGCCTGCGTGTCTGTCGGTTGTTATGCGATGACGGATTCCGGCATTGATGAAATCTTCCAGTTTGTCACGGGCGCACTGGTCTTCGGCCAGCCGAACGTTCAGGTCAGCATCTATCCGTTCCGTATGACGGATGCGAACATGGCGCGCCATAAGTACTCTGTTTACACAGATTTCTGGAAACAGCTAAAACCGGGCTATGACTACTTCGAGCAGACCCATAAGCCGCCGGTGGTGTCCATCGTCAATGGCCGTTACGTGGTGAGTAAACCGCTCAGCCATGAAGTGGTTCAGCCGCAGCTGGCGTCAAATTACGCGGTCCCCGAGACAAAATAGCGCCCACTCGCCTGGCATGATCTTTTGCCAGGTTTCGTTGCCGGTCAGCGGCTGCGTTGCAATGACAGTGACCACATCGTTCGGTGTGGTCTCCTTCTGAAAATCAATTTCCACATCCTGATCGAGCAGCGTGGCGACGCCAAACGGCGCACGTCGGGTGATCCAGAACAGATTCGTCGAGCAGAACGCCATCACGTAGCGCCCGTCAGACAGCAGCATATTAAAGACGCCCTTCTCGCGTAACTCAGACGCCAGTGACGCTATGTACTTAAAAACGGCGGTCATGTTGCCGGGCGTACGGGGGTAGCGCTCGGTCAGCTTGTGCAGCAGCCAGCAAAATGCTTTTTCGCTGTCCGTTTCACCGACAGGACGGAAATTGCCGGTTTCCAGCGACTTATAGCCCGAAAGCTGCCCGTTGTGCGCATAGGTCCAGTTACGGCCCCACAGTTCACGGGTAAACGGATGGGTATTTTCCAGCGCCACTTCGCCGCGATTTGCCTGGCGGATATGGGCGATCACCGAACAGGATTTAATAGGATAGTCCTGCACCAGTCTGGCAATGGGTGAGTTAAAGCTGGGTTGTGGATCTTTAAACGTGCGACATCCTTTGCCTTCGTAGAAGGTAATACCCCAGCCGTCTTTATGCGGCCCGGTTCCTCCACCGCGCTGAACCAGCCCGGTAAAACTAAAGCAGATATCGGTTGGCACATTGGCGCTCATCCCGAGCAGTTCGCACATAGATCACCTCCACAACAGCGGGGGGCACCGGCGCCCCCCAGCGAAGTCTTACTTAACCATCTCTTTTTCGATCAGTTGGATCAGGATGTGGATCACTTTGATGTGAATTTCCTGAACGCGATCCGCATAACCGAAGTGTGGTACACGGATTTCAATGTCCGCTGTACCGTCCATCTTACCGCCATCTTTCCCGGTAAGGGTGATCACTTTCATGCCCTTCTCACGCGCGGCGGCGATCGCTTTGATCACGTTAGCAGAGTTACCGGACGTGGAGATACCCAGCAGCACGTCGCCTTCACGGCCTACGGCTTCAACGTAGCGGGAAAAGATATGGTCGTAACCGAAGTCGTTGCCTACACAGGAGATGTGGCTCACGTCGGAAATCGCAATCGCCGGGTAGCCCGGACGGTTTTCGCGATAGCGTCCGGTCAGCTCTTCGGCGAAGTGCATGGCGTCACAGTGGGAACCGCCGTTACCGCAGGAGAGCACTTTACCGCCGGCTTTGAAGCTGTCGGCAAGCAGGACCGCCGCGCGCTGAATAGCGTGAATATTGGCATCATCTTTCAGAAAATTCGCCAGCGTTTCCGCCGCTTCGTTCAGTTCGTTACGAATAAGATCCTGGTACATGAGGATAATCCTTCAGTATTGATGAAATAACACAGTGGAGTGTACCGGATAGCAGTAAAAGCGAGAAGCTAAAGCCATGCGAATCGTCCGGCGTTTTGATTTTTGTGCCGGCTAAAACGCGAACAATGTGAACCAGGTTGTAATTATTTTGTAAACACATTGCTAAAGGAAATGACATCAACTACAACCATATCATCACAAGTGGTCAGACCTCCTACAAGCAAGGGAGCTTTTCTTTATGATGATTTTGAGCATTTTCGCAACCGTTGTGCTGCTCGGTGTGTTGTTCTATCACCGTGTCAGTTTATTCCTGAGTAGCCTGATTCTTCTGGCCTGGACGGCTGCACTTGGCGTCGCTGGCCTGTGGAATATCTGGGTCCTTGTTCCCCTGGCCATCATTTTGCTGCCGTTCAACCTGACGCCGATGCGTAAGTCGATGATCTCTGCGCCGGTGTTCAGGGGATTCCGTAAAGTGATGCCGCCGATGTCGCGTACAGAGAAAGAAGCGATTGACGCCGGTACAACCTGGTGGGAAGGCGATCTGTTCCAGGGCAACCCTGACTGGAAAAAGCTTCACAACTATCCGCAGCCGCGTCTGACCGCCGAAGAACAAGCCTTTATTGATGGTCCGGTAGAAGAAGCGTGCCGCATGGCAAACGACTTTGCCATCACTCACGAAATGGCCGACCTGCCGCCTGAGCTGTGGGCATACCTGAAAGAGCATCGCTTCTTCGCGATGATCATTAAGAAAGAGTACGGCGGTCTGGAATTCTCCGCTTACGCTCAGGCTCGCGTACTGCAAAAACTGGCGGGTGTCTCCGGGATCCTGGCGATCACCGTTGGCGTGCCAAACTCCTTAGGCCCGGGCGAGCTTTTACAGCATTACGGTACAGAAGAGCAGAAAGATCACTACCTGCCGCGTCTGGCGCGTGGTCAGGAAATTCCGTGCTTCGCGCTGACCAGCCCGGAGGCGGGCTCCGATGCCGGCGCAATCCCTGATACCGGCGTGGTTTGCATGGGCGAATGGCAGGGCCAGCAGGTGCTGGGTATGCGCCTGACCTGGAACAAACGTTATATCACCCTCGCACCTATCGCCACGGTGCTGGGCCTGGCGTTCAAACTCTCTGACCCGGAAAAACTGCTGGGCGGTGAAGAAGAGCTGGGTATTACCTGTGCGCTGATCCCAACCTCAACCCCGGGCGTTGAAATTGGTCGCCGTCACTTCCCTCTGAACGTACCGTTCCAGAACGGTCCTACCCGCGGTCAGGATATCTTTGTCCCGATTGACTACATCATCGGTGGCCCGAAAATGGCCGGGCAGGGCTGGCGTATGCTGGTGGAATGTCTGTCTGTGGGCCGCGGCATTACCCTGCCGTCGAACTCAACAGGCGGTCTGAAATCGGTGGCGATGGGGATTGGGGCTTACGCGCATATCCGCCGTCAGTTCAAAATCTCCATCGGCAAGATGGAAGGTATCGAAGAGCCGCTGGCGCGTATTGCGGGCAATGCCTACGTGATGGACGCCGCAGCCTCGCTGATTACCTACGGCATTATGCTGGGTGAAAAACCCGCCGTGCTGTCAGCGATTGTGAAGTATCACTGTACCCACCGCGCACAGCAGTCAATTATTGATGCAATGGATATCGCAGGCGGTAAAGGTATCATGCTCGGCGAAGGCAACTTCCTGGCGCGCGGCTATCAGGGTGCGCCGATTGCCATCACCGTGGAAGGGGCAAACATCCTGACCCGCAGCATGATGATCTTCGGCCAGGGTGCGATTCGTTGCCATCCGTACGTGCTGGAAGAGATGGCTGCCGCGCAGAATAATGATGTGGATGCCTTCGACAAGCTGCTGTTCAAACATATCGGTCACGTCGGCAGCAACAAGGTGCGCAGCTTCTGGCTGGGCCTGACGCGCGGGCTGACCAGCGCGACGCCAACCGGCGATGCGACCAAACGTTACTACCAGCATCTGAACCGTCTGAGCGCCAACCTGGCCCTGCTGTCTGACGTCTCAATGGCCGTCCTGGGCGGTAGCCTGAAGCGTCGCGAACGCATCTCCGCCCGTCTGGGTGATGTGCTGAGCCAGATCTTCCTGGCCTCTGCGGTGCTGAAACGCTACGACGATGAAGGCCGTCAGGAAGCGGATCTGCCGCTGGTGCACTGGGGCGTGCAGGATGCGATGTATCAGGCCGAACAGGCGATTGACGATCTGCTGGCGAACTTCCCGAACCGCTTCGTAGCGGGTGCCCTGCGCGCGGTGATCTTCCCGACCGGTCGTCATCACCTGGCGCCGTCCGACAAGCTGGATCACAAAGTGGCAAAAATCCTCCAGGTACCAAGCGCAACCCGCTCTCGTATTGGTCGGGGTCAATATCTGGCACCTACCCCGCATAACCCGGTAGGTTTGCTGGAAGAGGCGCTGCTTGACGTGATGGCCGCCGACCCGATTCACCAGAAGATCTGCAAACAGCTGGGCAAAAACCTGCCGTTTACACGACTGGATGAGCTGGCAAAACAGGCGCTGGCAGGTGGCATCATCGACAACAGCGAAGTTGCGATTCTGGTGAAAGCCGAAGAGAGCCGTCTGCGCAGTATTAATGTGGATGATTTCGAACCTGAAGAGCTGGCGACACAGCCGGTAAAGCTGCCAGAGAAACACCGCAAACCTGAAGCGGCATAAGGCCTTTTGCTCCCACAAACCCCGCCCCGCGCGGGGTTTTTTATTGCCACATTTTCTGGTAATGACGTGCTACAGTGTCAAAAAGTGTTTATTAAGGAGCCTGTATCGTGCCTGGTTTAAAGATTTCTGTTTTGCAGCAACCTTTAGTGTGGATGGACGGCCCCGCCAACCTTCGCCATTTTGATCGCCAGCTGGAAGAGATTACCGGACGCGATGTGATTGTCCTGCCGGAGATGTTTACCACAGGTTTCGCGATGGAGGCAGCAAAACAGTCCATGCCGCAGGACGAGGTGGTGGCCTGGATGCACGCCAGGGCGCAGGAAACAAATGCGCTGATTGCCGGTAGCGTCGCACTCCAGACCGGGCGCGGACCGGTCAACCGCTTCCTGCTGGTCGAGCCGGAAGGAAAAGTCCATTTCTACGATAAGCGCCACCTGTTCCGCATGGCGGATGAACATCAACATTATGAAGCCGGAAGCGAACGCGTGGTATTTGAATGGCGCGGCTGGCGTATTCTGCCGCTGGTCTGCTATGACCTGCGCTTCCCGGTGTGGTCGCGCAACCGCAACGATTATGACCTGGCGTTGTACGTCGCCAACTGGCCCGCCCCACGCTCCCTGCACTGGCAGGCTTTACTGACCGCGCGCGCGATTGAAAATCAGGCTTATGTCGTTGGCTGTAACCGCGTGGGAACGGACGGCAACGGGCATCACTATCGCGGTGACAGCCGGGTGATAAGTCCGCAGGGTGAGATTATTGCCACCGCCGAGCCGCATCAGGCAACACGAATTGACGCTGAGATCTCGTTAACGGCGTTAAAGGAGTATCGGGAGAAGTTTCCGGCCTGGCAGGATGCAGATCCGTTTAGCATTGGTTGAAAAAAAGCCGGGTGACGGCTGCGCCTTACCCGGCCTACAAAAAGCACAGCGTAGGCACGGTAAGCGCAGCGCCACCGGGCGTTAATTAACTCACCAGCGCCTG
Organism: Enterobacter cloacae complex sp. P18RS; assembly: GCF_014982105.1. Taxonomy (NCBI): domain Bacteria; kingdom Pseudomonadati; phylum Pseudomonadota; class Gammaproteobacteria; order Enterobacterales; family Enterobacteriaceae; genus Enterobacter; species Enterobacter cloacae complex sp. P18RS. The sequence goes on from NZ_JADCKV010000011.1 coordinate 450,133, forward strand.
CCCGTCTTTGCGGCTTTCCGTCGCGGCCACGTAGTGCCCTTCCGGCATACGGTAAATCACTTGCGCACCGCCGAAGTTATAATCCTGAAGCGGATCTTCCACCACGATCTGATGCCCGCGCTCGCGCAGCGCCGCGATAGTATTGCGATCGAACGTTGATTCGACGATCACCTCCCTGCCCTGCACCACGCGCCAGCGCGGTGCATCGATTGCCGCCTGCGGGTTTTGCCCGTGCAGCATAATGCGCAGCGCCATCTGCATGTGCCCCTGCGCCTGCATCGGGCCGCCCATCACGCCGAAGGACATCAGCGGCTTGCCGTTGCCGTCCATCGCAAATCCCGGAATGATGGTGTGGAACGGGCGCTTGCTGCCCGCCAGCGCGTTCGGGTGCGCAGGATCCAGCACAAAGCCGCAGCCCCGGTTTTGCAGGCTGATCCCGGTATCCGGCACCACGATCCCTGAACCGAATCCCATATAGTTGGACTGAATAAACGAGACCATCATCCCGCTGGCGTCCGCGGTACTGATGTAAACCGTACCGCTCTGCGTCGGGGAACCGTAGACAAAATCAGAGGCGCTATCGTGGTTAATAAGCGCCGCGCGCGACTTCAGGTAATGGTCGCTCAGCAGTTCTTTCGCCGCGAAGGCCATGTGTTCTTCATCCGCAACGTAGCGGTCGAGATCCGCCAGCGCCAGCTTCATCGCCTCAATGGAGAGATGAAGAGACTGCACGGAATCCGGGTGGTGCTTCTCAATGCCGCACTGCTCAAGAATGCCGAGCGCAATCAGCGTGGCGATCCCCTGACCGTTTGGCGGCAATTCCTGAACCGAGCCGCTCGCGAAGTCGCGCGACAGCAGGTCTACCCAGTCCACGCGATGGTTTGCCAGATCCTCTGCCGTCAGATGCGCACCGTGTTCTTTGGCAAAAGCAGCGATTTTCTGCGCCAGCTCGCCGCGGTAAAACGCATCGCCGTTGGTTTTCGCAATCAGCTCCAGCGAGTTCGCCTGCGCCGGGTTATGGAAGATTTCCCCCACGCGCGGGGCGCGGCCTTCCGGCGCGAAGCAGGCGCTGAAGCCCGGCTGATCTTTCAGCTTGCTATAGCCTCGCTGCCAGAGATGACCAATCAGCGGCGAGACGGGAAAGCCGTTGCGCGCGTAGTCAATGGCAGGCTGCGCCAGCGTGGTCAGCGGCAGCGTGCCGAAGCGCTCCGCCAGCGCGACCCAGCCGGATACAGCTCCCGGCACGGTCACCGCGTCCCAGCCAATTTCCGGCACTGCGCTTTTTCCGGCAAACAGATCCGCATGCCAGCTGGCCGGCGAGCGGCCTGATGCGTTGAGGCCGTGAAGCTTTTCACCGTCCCAGACGATGGCAAAGGCGTCGCTGCCGATCCCGTTGCCGGTCGGCTCAACTACCGTCAGCGCCATCGCGGTGGCAATGGCTGCATCGACGGCATTGCCGCCCAGTTGCAGCATCTTCATCCCCGCCTGCGCCGCCAGCGGCTGCGACGTGGCAACCGCGTTATGGCCCAGCATCGGCGGGCGGCGTGAATCGTAACCGGACGTAAAATCAAGCGCTTTGGTCATCATGACTCCTTAGTCGTGGCGCGGATCGAGCGCATCGCGCAGCCCGTCGCCGAGTAGATTAAAGCCCTGCACGGCAAGGAAAATCGCCACGCCGGGGAAAACGGACATCCACGGAGCCTGCTCCAGAAACCCTTTCGCGGTGTTGAGCATGGAGCCCCAGGACGGATTTGGCGGCTGCTGTCCCAGCCCCAAAAACGACAGGCTGGCTTCGGCGATAATCGCCGAGGCGATCGCCAGCGTGGCCTGCACGAGGATCGGCGACATCACGTTTGGCAGGACGTATTTAATGATGATCCAGCGATCCGGCAGGCCAATCGCCCGCGCGCCGTCGATATACTCTTCGTTGCGAATGGCGATCACCTGGCCGCGCGTCAGCCGGGCGAAAATCGGCATTGCCGAGAGACCAATGGCGATCATCGCATTCGTCAGGCTTGGGCCCAAAAATGCCCCCAGCGCGATCGCCATGATCAGGAACGGACAGGCCAGCAAGGCCTCAATAAAGCGCGAGATCACGCCGTCCCACATCTTCTGGAAGTAGCCCGCCACCAGCCCCAGCGGCACGCCGATGACCACGGCAATAATGACCGACATACAGCCCGCCATCAGCGAGGTGCGCGCCCCCCAAATAATGCGGGATAAGATGTCACGCCCCAGCTCGTCGGTGCCGAACCAGTACATCGCCGACGGCGCTTTGCGCACCGCCAGGAAGTTGGCTTTGACCGGGTCGAAGGGGGCGATCCACGGCGCCAGCAGCGCCACCAGGACAAAAAAGCCCACCACAAGCGCGCCAATCACCGCGCTTTTATTGCCGAGAAATTTCTTCAGCACCCGGTTCTGCGCGCGCGGCAGCGTGGGGGCAACGGTTTGCGTCGTCAGTTCCGCCATGGTTAACCTCGCATTTTCGGGTTGATAAGGACGTAGAGCACGTCGGCCAGCAGATTGAGCATCAGGAAGCCGATCGCCACGATCAGCACCACGCCCTGCACCACCGCATAGTCACGATTGAACACCGAGTCGACGATCATTTTGCCAAAGCCCGGAATGGTGAAGACCTGCTCGGTCAGCACCGCGCCGCCCAGTAGCTCGCCGAACAGCAGCGTGGTGAGGGTGATTACAGGCACCAGCGCGTTGCGAAAGGCGTGCTTCAGGATCACTGCTTTCGGCAGCAGCCCCTTAGCGCGCGCGGTGCGGATGTAATCCGCCTTCAGTACCGCAATCATCGACGCACGGGTATGGCGCATCAGCGTCGCCGCCAGTCCGGTTCCGAGCACGGACGCGGGCAGCAGCAGCGTGCGCAGGTTCTGGATCGGATCTTCACTGAATGGCACATAACCGGACGCAGGTAACCATTGCAAGTTCACCGAAAAGACCAGAATCAGCAGGATCCCCAGCCAGAAGTGCGGAATTGATATCCCCGAGATCGCCACAAAGTTCGCCCCGTGATCGACCCAGCTGTTTTTATTCACCGCCGCAAGGATCCCCATGCTGATGCCAAACACCAGCGCGATGATCATCGCCAGCAGAGAGAGCTCCAGCGTGACCGGCAGCTTGCTGGCAATCAGCTGCGTGACCGGTTCATGCGTGCGCAAGGAGACGCCCAGATCGCCCTGCAGCGCGCGCGTCAGCCAATGGAAATACTGCACGGGGATCGGCGCATCCAGATTAAGCTCAGCACGCAGTTGGGCAATGACCGCCGGATCGCGCTCCTCCCCGGCCATGGCGATCAGCGGGTCGCCGGGCAGCAGCTTTTGCAGCCCGAACACCATCATGCTCACCAGCAATAGCGTCGGGACGGCCAGCAGCAGACGTTTGCAAATCAGTTCCAGCATGGGTTCTCCTCAGGACGTTTATTTTGCCAGCGTCAAACCGGCCAGACGCACGATGCCGTCCGGGTACGGCTTAAAGCCCTGCACGTTCTTGTTCAGTCCAAAAATGCGCGGCTCGAAGTAGAGGTAGGCAATCGGCATGTCGGTCTGGAGTTGCTTCACCACCTTGTCGTACAGCGGCTGGCGTGCGGCCTGGTCGGTGCTCTGACGCGCCTGAGTCAGCCATTCATCGATCTGCGCGTTACTGTAGCGGCCGTCGTTCAGGGTGCCTTTACTGTTGATAAAGCCGTAAATGCTGCCATCCGGATCCGGGCGCCCCGACCAGCCGGAGAAGCTCAACTGGTAGTCACCGCTCTGCTGGCGATCCAGCAGCGTGGCGAACTCGGTCATTTGCAGGTTCAGGTTAAAGCCCGCCTCTGCCACCATCGCCTGCAATACCTGTCCCACCTGCTGCGAGGTTGGGTTGTTTGGCACCAGCAGATTGACGCTCAGCGGCGTGGTCACACCGGCGGCTTTCAGCAGCGCTTTGGCTTTATCGACGTCGCGCGGCGGGACCGGCAGGTTAACGTGGTACGGGCTGACCGGTGAAAACGCCTGATTTGCCGGGGTGTAGAGCCCTTCAAAGACCACCTGGTTTAAGGCATCGCGATCGATTGCCTGAGAAAATGCCTCGCGCACGCGGGCATCTTTGAACGGATCGTTGGCCGGCACCTTGCCGTTGTTAATATTGAAGGTGATCCCCTGATAGCCCAGACCGGTGACCTTCGCCAGCGCCAGCTTGCTGTCGGCTTCGACGGTTTTGACGTCGCTGGCGGCAATGCCCTCGGTCAGGTCGAGATCGCCCGCGCGCAGGTTCGCGAGACGCACGGAGGCATCCGGGATCGGCAGATAGATGATTTTGTCGAAGTGATAGGCGTCTTTGTTCCAGTAGTTGTCGAAGCGGGTCAGAACGATGCGGTCCTGCGACACGCGGCTGTCGAATTTGTATGGACCGGAGCAGACGGGATGGGCGGCAAAGTCAGGCTTTTTCGCCGCATCGGGTGCCATCATCGCGCCCGCGCGGTCGGTAAGCTGCATTAGCAGCGCGGCATCCGGTGTTTTCAGGTGCAGCGCAATCTGCATCGGGCCGGTGACCTCGACCGATTCAACGGATGAGATCTCGCTTTTACGCAGGGAGCCTTTGAGGGTCAGGGCGCGGTCGAGGTTGTATTTTGCCGCAGCGGCATCAAATTTTTCACCGTCGTGGAAGGTCACACCTTCGCGTAGATCCATAGTCAGCGTTTTGCCATCTTCGCTCCAGGCCCAGGATTTTGCCAGACCCGGCACCACTTTCAGGTGCTCGTCGACGTCCACCAGCCTGTCGCACAGGGAGGCAAACACGAAACGGCCATAGTAGGTGCGCGCCAGATGCGGGTCGAGCATATCCGGGTCGGCCCCCAGGCCGATCCGCAGCACGCTTTCAGAATGGGCGGGCAGCGCCGCGCCAAGCAACATAACACTTCCCAGTACGGTCAAAAGAGAATTACGCATTGTCATTATCATGAGTTCCTTGAAGGAAGGGAGGAGTGAGTGGCCGCGTGTTCAAACAGCGCGCGGCGGCGCAGAAAAGCGGCGGATGGCGGCGCGATCTGGATAACGCTGCGATCGCGATTGATCTCCTGCCAGCGATGGCAAGCAACCTGACGTCCGCCGTCGAGCACCTGATTAATCGGCTCGATCTGGCGGCATTCATCTGTAACGTAGGGGCAACGGGTGTGGAAACGGCAGCCGGACGGCGGGTTAGCCGGGTTCGGTAAATCACCCTGCAACAGCGGCGTATCCCGCGCTACGCCTGGCTGCATTTGCGGCGCTGAGGCAATCAACGCCTGGGTATAAGGATGCAACGGTGCGTCGAAGATGTCGTCGACGGTGGCCAGCTCGACGATTTGCCCAAGATACATTACCGCCACGCGGTCGCTCATATGACGGATAACCGCCAGCCCGTGGGCGACGATCACCATCGTTAGCCCCAACTGGTGCTTCAGGCTTTCCAGTAAATTAACCACCTGTGCCTGAACGGAAACGTCCAGCGCAGAAACCGGCTCATCACCCAGCAGCAGCTTTGGGCCTGACGCCAGCGCGCGCGCAATGCCGATACGCTGGCGCTGCCCGCCGGAAAATTCGTGTGGATAACGCCCGGCCCAGGCTGAGGGCAAGCCGACCGTCCTGAGTAGCTCGGAAACGCGGTACTGGCGATCCGTTTTTTTCATGTTCTGGTGCAGCCACAGCGGCTCACCGACAATTTGCTCCACCGTCATGCGCGGGTTCAGCGAGGCGAAGGGATCCTGAAAGATGATCTGTAGCTCACGCCGGAGCTGGTTCAGACGGGCGCCCGAGGCGTGGGTGATCTCCTCACCCTGATAAAATACCCGCCCTTCGCTGGCGCCCAGCAGGCGCAGCAGCAGACGACCAAGGGTGGATTTCCCGGACCCCGACTCGCCGACAATTGCCAGCGTTTCGCCAGGCATCACCGACATCGAAACTCGGTCGACAGCGGTGACAAAGCGGGCCGGCGTAAACAGTTTTTTCGGGCCGGGGAAAAGCTTGCTCAGATCGCGGGCTTCAAGAATGGGCATGGTCATGCGGTCTCTCCCAGGGCAATGTGATGTTCGAGCGGCACGCGGAAGCAGGCAACCTGATGGCCCGTACCGAGCGTAGTGAGCGGTGGTTTTTCAGCATGACAGCGCGTCTGCGCGAAGGGACATCGGGTAGCAAAGCGGCAGCCTTGAGGCATGGATTCCGGCAGCGGGACCGATCCGGGAATAGTTGATAGCTGGCCTTTACGCGCGCCCATAGAAGGAAGGGAACCCATAAGGCCAATGGTATAGGGGTGCTGCGGATCGGCAAACAGGGCTTCAACACTCCCCTGCTCCACTACCTGTCCGGCATACATCACCGCCACCTGCTGCGCGACTTCGGCCACCACGCCTAAATCGTGGGTGATCATCAGCACCGCCGTGCCCGTTTCTTCTTTTAAAGTATTGAGCAGGGAGAGAATTTGCGCCTGAATGGTCACGTCCAGAGCGGTAGTGGGTTCGTCAGCAATGAGTAGTTTGGGATGGTTTATCAGCGCCATCGCTATCATCACGCGCTGGCGCATACCGCCGGAAAGCTGATGCGGGTAAGCCTTAAGGCGCATCTCTGCGGCCGGGATCTGCACCTTCTCCAGGATCTGTAGCGCAACCGTCATCGCCTCAGCCCGGGAGATCGTTTGATGGCGCATCACCGCTTCACTGAGCTGATCGCCAAGCGTGAAGGCCGGGTTGAGCGAGGTCATGGGCTCCTGGAATATCATCGCCAGCTCGCTGCCGCGCAGATCGGCATACTCCCGCGGCGAGAGCTTGCGCAGATCCTGGCGGCGGAAATTCATCTCCCCGCTGACGATCCTGGCGCTGGCAGGTAATAACCCCATCAGCGCCAGGGAAGTGATGCTTTTACCGCAGCCGGACTCGCCTACCAGCGCCAGCGTTTCTCCCGCCCTGACCGTCAGCGAGATATCGTCGAGCACGCTCACCGGCGAGCCCGCGAATTTAACGTTGAGGTTTTGCAGCCGCAATACGGGCGTGGCGTCCTTAAAGGGTATGGTCGTCATAGCGTGAAATCGTCCTCAAGGTGGATCGCCTGAATCAGGGCGGTTTGCAGGCTGAGCAGGTGCTCGCGCATCGCGGCAGCTGCTTCATTAGGCTGGCGATGAATAATCGCTGACATGATTTTGTGATGGTGGTCGTTGTAGCTATCGACACGTTCAGGGGTGCGGGCAAGTTCGCGTAAATGCTGCCAGCCAGGCTCCCGGCGGACGGCATCTATCGCATCAAAAAGCCCAAGCATCAGGCGGTTACCTGCTGCCTCCGCAATGGCGCGGTGGAAGGCGCTATCCCACAGTTCGTTGAGATCGCGGTCATCCGGGCTGACCTTATTAATGCGTTCCAGCATACGCTGCATGAGCGCGAGGTTTTCCCTGGTGGCACGCAGTGCCGCAAGTCGGGCTAAGCCGGGTTCGAGCTGTAGTCGAGCTTCCATGACTTCCAGCAGGTTGGTTTGCTGAACCAATCCCTGAAGCGCCAACGGCTCAACCGGGGCAGATGGACCAATGAAGGTACCCTTGCCCTGCTTGCGCCAGATACGCCCTTCCTCTTCCAGCACGTCCAGCGCGCGACGCACTTCACGTCGGCCTACGCCGAGAGTGTCCGACAGCTCACGTTCAGTGGGCAGCGGAATGCCTGGTGTTGACTCGTGCTGGTTGATAAGCCCGCGCAGCTGCTCAAGCGCGGTACTGGAATTAGCTAAAAACCGTGAAGGCTTTTCCATATTGGTTCGCTCGCTTTCATCATTGCTTTATTTTTATTAATAATAAGTTATTGATATGACGCAGAACTTAACGTGCTAGTAATTAAGCAATTAACGAACCAATAGCGTATTGGTTCGTTAATTTTCTGAAAAATGATCGGTAACCGAATGATTTCCTACCAATTATTTTACATAATTATTACATAAGAAGATGGGCGCGAAGGTGAGAATGGGCAAGAAACGCACAAAAACAGTGCAAATAACGCACTAAAATCATGCATTTGTTAATAAAATGCACCGTACTTATTAACTTTTTGTTAATGGAAATAAAAAGAGGAATAAACAATATTCGAGGGACTATAAAACGACGAAAGCCTGAATCATTTCTGACTCAGGCTTTCTTAATAAGTGGCGGAACGGACGGGACTCGAACCCGCGACCCCCTGCGTGACAGGCAGGTATTCTAACCGACTGAACTACCGCTCCACTGTTCCCGTTTGGGGAACGAGGCGAATATTACGGTTTGCCTCTGAACTCGTCAACGCTTTTTCTCAGGCTTTGAATCGTTTGCTGCAAAATTCACCCAAACGGTGATTTAACAAACGTTTCAGCACATTTTCACGTGCGCCACAGACAGCTTCCGCCCTTCTTCTGCACTAAATCGAGACGAGATTCATGGTTCATCAGTTCTTCATCACTGGCTAAAACAACCCGCAGGCGATTCGCCTGACGCACAATGCGCTGAATTCCCCCTTCATCCCGCGTCTGCTGGGATTCATTTTCCATACTGAATTTCATCGACGTTTGCCCGCCGGTCATGGTCAGGTAGACATCGGCCAGGATCTGGGCATCGAGCAACGCGCCGTGCAGCGTTCGCTTGGTGTTGTCTATCTCATAGCGAGAGCACAGGGCATCAAGGCTGTTACGCTTGCCGGGGAACATCTTCCTTGCCAGCGCCAGGCTATCCGTGACTTTACAGAACGTATTCGTCTTCGGAATATCACGGTTGAGCTTGCTGAACTCATAGTCCATAAAGCCGATATCGAACGACGCGTTATGAATGACAAGTTCCGCACCTCTGATGTAGTCGAGAAATTCATCTGCGACGTCGGCAAAGGTGGGCTTATCCAGCAAAAACTCATCGGCAATTCCGTGAACACCGAACGCTTCCGGGTCCACCAGCCGATCGGGTTTGAGGTAAACGTGGAAGTTGTTGCCCGTAAGACGACGGTTCACCACTTCAACGGCACCAATCTCAATGATTTTGTGCCCTTCGTAGTGGGCGCCAATCTGGTTCATACCGGTGGTTTCGGTATCAAGAACAATCTGGCGAGTAATTGCAGTGCTCATAGCGGTCATTTATGTCAGACTTATCGTTTTACTGAACGTTTCAAATACAGGAAGTCTACCAGAGATGCGTAAACAGGTAGAAATTTTCACCGATGGATCTTGTCTCGGTAACCCAGGGCCCGGCGGCTATGGCGCCATTATGCGCTATCGCCAGCATGAAAAAACATTTAGTGAAGGCTATTTCCTGACCACCAACAACCGCATGGAGTTGATGGCGGCCATCGTGGCGCTGGAAGCGTTAAAAGAACATTGTGACGTGGTGCTGAGTACCGACAGCCAGTATGTCCGCCAGGGCATTACCCAATGGATCCACAACTGGAAAAAGCGGGGCTGGAAAACGGCAGAGAAAAAACCCGTCAAGAATGTCGATCTCTGGAAGCGTCTTGATGCCGCCCTCGGTCAGCACGAAATCAAATGGGAGTGGGTAAAGGGGCACGCCGGTCATCCTGAAAACGAACGCTGTGACGAGCTGGCTCGCGCGGCGGCATCCAACCCGACCCATGAGGATGCAGGTTATCAACCTGAATCCTGATCACGGTTTTTTGTACTGCCGCGTGGCCCCCACGGTCTGGCGGATCCGCGTTTTTGATTTGCTTTGCTTCATCGGGTTGAGCGTAAGGGGGATCGTCCTCTTACGCGCGACAATAAATTGCATGCAGCCCAGCGCGGGTAAATGGGTGCTTAATAAGACCCCGCCTTTACGCGTCCAGGGGATGACCTGAAAACCCCCGTAGCTTAGCACTTCGAAATTTAACAGTGAAAGCCAGTCCAGCTGGCGCATCATGGTAAACATCCTGCTGTTATAAGGCGGCGTGCGACGCAGAACGGGCGTCAGTTTACGTAGCCCCATCAGACTCAGCGGATTAAAACCGCTCAGGATCAGCCAGCCGTCATCAATCAAAACGCGGTCGGCTTCCCGCAGCAGACGATGGGGATCGCTACACCAGGGCAGCGTGTGGGCGAGCAGACAGGCATCAATGGATTTTTCCGCAAACGGCAAATGCAGCGGATCCGCTTTCACCTGAACCGGGGAGCCATTAAGCGATACGCTGACCTGATGCGAGATAGCGCAGCTTTCGGTATTGATTTCTGCGCTCAGATTGCCAATCTTAAGCAGGTGAAAACCATACATTTTCGCGAGCCAGGGTTTAAGCTGAAGTTCTAAGGCCTCGCGATAATATTCACCCCAGGGCAACTCTGCCCAACGTTCCGGTGGTGCGACAGTCTGAGGTATCCTTGCCGGTTTCATCAAAACACCCGCCACGCTATAAGAGGTAATGCATGAATCTTATCAGTATTTCCGCCTTTCAGGACAATTACATCTGGGTTTTAGTCGACCACGATCGCAGATGCATCATTGTTGATCCAGGCGAATCCGCACCGATCCTGCACGCGATTAAAGAAAACGGCTGGCAGCCGGAGGCGATCCTTCTTACCCATCACCATCACGATCATGTCGGCGGTGTTCCCGATCTCCTTGCACGCTATCCCCATCTACCCGTCTACGGACCAGCAGAGACACAGGATAAGGGTACAACGCAAGTTGTCGAAGAAGGCGAAAGTATCCTCATCCTCGGGTGGGAGTTTTCCGTATTTGCTACGCCAGGTCACACTTCCGGTCATCTCTGTTTCTACAGCAAACCTTATCTGTTTTGTGGCGACACGCTGTTTTCTGGCGGCTGTGGAAGGCTGTTTGAAGGCACGCCAGAACAGATGTATCAATCTTTACAAAAAATTAATGCGCTGCCAGCCGACACCGTAATTTGTTGCGCACATGAGTATACATTAGGGAATATGAAGTTTGCTGCAAGCGTGCTGCCTGAGGATCGGGCGATTCAGGATTATTACCAGAAAGTGAAGGAGTTACGTGCAAAAAACCAAAAAACACTCCCCGTAATTCTGAAAAATGAGCGACAAATAAATTTATTTTTAAGAACTGATGATGTTGATTTAATTAATAAAATTAATCAAGAAACAAATTTGTTACAACCTGAAGCGCGATTTGCATGGTTAAGGTCAAAGAAAGATAACTTCAGATAATTGCGGGTTGCCTTTTCAAAATTTCGCCGTTATCATCGCTCGTCTTTTAAGCAACTATTGACACACACATGAAGGCAAAAGCGATATTACTCGCCTCTGTCCTGCTTGTAGGTTGCCAGTCACAAAACGGCAGCAACGTACAACAGCACGCACAGAGCCTTTCTGCGGCTGGTCAAGGGGAAGCAGGGAAGTTTACGAGTCAGGCGCGATGGTTGGACGATGGGACATCCTTCGCGCAGGAACAAGACTTGTGGGCCTCTATTGGCGACGAGCTAAAGATGGGAATTCCGGAAAACAGCCGGATTCGCGAACAGAAACAGAAGTATTTGAGAAATAAGAGCTATCTCCACGATGTAACATTACGGGCAGAGCCGTATATGTACTGGATAGCCGGGCAAGTTAAGAAACGTAACATGCCTATGGAACTGGTACTACTACCCATAGTGGAGAGCGCTTTTGACCCGCACGCGACGTCTGGCGCCAATGCAGCAGGCATCTGGCAGATCATTCCGAGCACAGGGCGAAATTATGGTTTAAAGCAGACCCGCAACTACGATGCGCGTCGTGATGTTGTCGCTTCAACGACAGCCGCTCTCGACATGATGCAACGTCTGAACAAGATGTTTGACGGCGACTGGTTATTGACCGTCGCGGCGTATAACAGTGGTGAAGGTCGTGTACTGAAGGCAATGAAAGCGAATAAAGCGCGTGGAAAATCCACAGACTTCTGGTCGCTCTCACTGCCACAGGAAACAAAGATTTACGTACCGAAAATGCTGGCACTGGGCGATATTCTCAAGAACAGCAAACGTTACGGTGTACAACTGCCAACACCAGACGAAAGTCGTGCACTGGCGCGTGTCCGCCTCAGCAGCCCGGTTGATATTCAACAGGTTGCCGATATGACGGGTATGTCGGTAAGTAAGCTTAAAACCTTTAATGCAGGTGTTAAAGGCTCCACGCTGGGCGCTAGTGGCCCTGGCTATGTGATGGTTCCGCAGAAACATGCGGAACAGTTACGAGAGTCTTTGGCTTCGGGTGAAATTGCAGCCGTTCAGTCCACGCTGATCGCTGATACGTCGCCTGTAAGTAGCCGCAGCTATAAGGTGCGTTCAGGTGATACGCTTTCAGGTATTGCATCACGTCTTGGCGTGAATGCGAAAGATCTCCAGCAGTGGAATAATCTGCGCGGATCTGGTCTGAAAGTGGGTCAAACGCTGACCGTAGGTGCAGGTAGCAGCGCACAGCGTCTCGCTAAAAACAGCGATAGCATTACCTATCGCGTACGTAAAGGCGACTCGCTGTCCAGTATTGCTAAGCGTCACGGCGTAAACATCAAAGATGTGATGCGCTGGAACAACGATACTGACAACCTGCAACCTGGCGACCAGCTGACGTTGTTTGTGAAAAACAGCGCTACGCCAGATTCCTGATAGTACGATCGCTTGTTAAAAAGGCACCGATTCCCCTCGGTGCCTTTTTTATTTATCCCGCTTTTTGCGCTTCAGCCATAATGGTGTCGCTGGTAAACGAACCATCATCATGCAGTTCAAAGTACGCCTTCACGTCAGCAGAGGCGCTCTCCTGATACAATCGGATCGCCTGAGTCAATGCCTCGGGTGTGCGCATCCGTGCAATCCATGATGTGAACTCCAGCGGCAAACGGTCGGTTATCAATGAGCGTGAAATCAAGCCGGCTTCGGTGATAAACGTAAGCCACTCTCCACTGGAGTAGTTTTGCACGTGCGAGGTATCACGCAGCGCTTCAACCGTCTGGAGCCAGATATTTCGTACCGGATGTCCGGGAGACATCACGTCCATGATGATGAAGATTCCGCCCGGTTTGAGCACGCGTTTCACTTCCCGTAATGCCTGCCCCACATCATGCCAGTGGTGTGCAGAGTAACGGCTAATCACAACCTCAAACGACGCATCCTCAAAGGGTAAAGATTCAGCGTAGCCCTGGCGCGTCGTGACGTTATTCAGCCCTTTCGCTTTCGCCGCTTCAGCAACCACATCCAGCATCTGGCTCGATAAGTCATATGCCGTCACCTGAGCAACCTGCTGTGCGGCGGTAAAACTGGCGTGCCCCGCCCCGCAGCCTAAGTCCAGCACGTGCGCGTCAGGAAACGCGGCGAGCCGTTCGCCGAGACGTACCAGATCGCGGCCAGAGGCGTGCACGGCGCTGCTCAGGTAGGCACTTGCCTGAGAACCAAACTGTTTTTCGACGTTGTCATGATGGGAGTGTGTTGTTGTCATGTTGCTGTCCTTTTATGGGTTAAAAAATAAAGGGCAGCACCCGCACAGGCCTGCCCCACGGCAGACCTGACGCACCATTATTTATCAGGTTTGCCGGGACTGAATTCAACTAGTAGAGGATTATGATCGGAGGCGCGCGTCACCAGAACGGAGGCGTCGTGCACGCTTAAACCCCGATAGAAGACAAAATCGAGAGGACGACCAAACGCTTTCTTGCGCTGGTCATCGTTAAAACGAACTTCACGCAGCGACATTTCACGCGCGAAGCGGTACAACGCGTTCATACGTGGACGGCTCCAGGCATTGAAGTCCCCGGCCATAATGATCGGCCCACTGTGATGAGCAATCTGATCGCCAATGGGTAGTAACTGCTTACTGTACACATCAACACCCAGGCTGAAGTTCACCGCATGAATGTTTACCACCATCAGCAGACGGGTGTCGGGCAACGGATAGACCGTGACCAGCGCCGATTTTGCCAGACGCAGGATTGGCTCACGTTCACGCAGCGGGCAGCAATAGACCGGATGTGCGGCTGAAAGGGTCATCACCCCAGAAGGATGCTGTGGCAGAACAAAGGCAGGCACCTGATCGGCTGCAAGATAGTTTGTCGTTGCAAACCTGACCAGCTCAGGCGTGGTTTGCGCCTCCTGTAACAGAACCAGATGCGCATCTTTACCAAAATTTTTAAGTACGGATAACCACTCCACACGCTGTTGTTTAAAGATGTTCCACACCAGTACGCGAATTTTTTCGTCACTGCTTAATGGCGTGCCCGCTGGTAATGCCTGACCCAAGCTCGCAAACGACCCCGGAGGCAAGATCCTCTCCGCGGGCATTCCGGCAACATAACGCATGGCATAGGTATTTTTTCGCACTTTTGGAAACGACCTCTGTAACATGAACCAGCCCGGAAAACGGACTGGTTCTAATGTTATAGGGATTTTAGGTCACACTTTCAACGCAATTACTGAGAAACCGCTTTCCAGTTTTGTAAGCAAGCACTTACTGATACTTATCCAAGCGCGATACGAGCGGGTTTATCAAGCCGTCCACTCAGACCAATAAGCAGGAAAGCGACAAGCACAATTACCGCACCAATCCATGGCGTTTGGGTTAATCCAACGTGTTCAACCGTCTGCCCGCCGATAACCGATCCGAGTGCGATACCGATATTGAATGCGGCGATATTCAGGCCGGATGCGACATCCACCGCATTGGGCGTATAGCGTTCGGCTTTCTGTACAACATAGACCTGCAATCCCGGTACGTTACCAAACGCGAATATTCCCATAACCAACACAGTTACCAGCGCTGCGTATTGTATCGACGCGGTGAACTGGAAAATCATCAGCAGGACAACCAGCGCGGCGAAGATAAATTTTAGCGCCGGTACCGCACCATGCTTATCTGCAAGCTTGCCGCCCCAGATATTGCCGATTGCGACGGAGATACCGTAGCCCAGTAAAATCCAGCTCACTGCGCCCGGAGAAAAACCAGCCAGTTCCTGCATCATCGGTGCAAGGAAAGTGAACGCAGTGAACACACCTCCATAACCCAGAGCCGTAACGGCATAGATCAGCAGCAGGCGCGGGTGTGTCAGAACCTTAACCTGATCGCTCAGGCTGGCGCTCGCGCGCCCCGGAATACTGGAGGGCACCAGCAGCAGGCTGGCTACCAGAGCAATCACGCCCAACAGCGATACCGCAAGGAAGGTTTCTCGCCAGCCAAAATGTTGCCCAATAAACGTTCCTAACGGTACGCCGGTGACCAGCGCGACGGTTAAGCCGCCAAACATAATCGCAATGGCTGACGCCGCTTTCTCTTTTGGCACCAGGCTGGTTGCAATCGTAGAACCGATGGAGAAGAAGACACCGTGCGCGAGGCCAGACAGCAAACGGGCAATGACCAGGGTAGTGTAGTCCGGAGCCTGCCACGCCAGAATATTGCCGGCGGTGAAGAGCACCATCAGGGCAACTAACAGTTGTTTACGTGGAAAGCGTCCAGTCAGTGCGGTCAGCACAGGCGCCCCAACAGCGACGCCTAACGCGTAAATAGATACCAGCAGCCCGGCAGAAGGCAGCGAAATGGCGAGTTGTTCAGCAATAGTGGGAACAAGTCCTACAATAACAAATTCGGTCGTGCCAATTGCGAAGGCACTGATCGTCAGGGCAAGAAGCGCCAGTGGCATAAATACTCCGTCTCTTCAGGATTAAGATGACAGGCAGTATGCGCCAGTGTTTAAATAACAAAAATGGTTAGAATCTCAATAGAATTTTGCGGATGATGCAATAATGAAAGCCACATCGGAAGAACTGACTATCTTTGTTGCCGTTGTTGAAAGCGGCAGCTTCAGCCGTGCGGCCGAACAGCTCGGGCAGGCGAACTCCGCCATCAGCCGCTCGGTGAAAAAGCTGGAGATGAAGCTCGGGGTAAGTCTGCTCAACAGAACAACGCGGCAGCTCAGCCTGACGGAAGAAGGTGAACGTTATTTTCGCCGCGTACAATCCGTTTTGCAGGAGATGGCGGCAGCTGAGACGGAAATAATGGAGTCGCGTAGCACTCCGCGTGGATTGCTACGCATTGATGCGGCGACGCCGGTCGTGCTTCATTTTCTGATGCCGTTAATCAAGCCATTCCGGGAACGTTATCCGGAGATGACTCTGTCCCTGGTCTCTTCAGAGACGTTTATTAACCTGATTGAGCGTAAAGTTGATGTGGCGATCCGCGCGGGAACCCTGACGGATTCAAGTTTACGCGCTCGCCCACTGTTCACCAGCTACCGCAAAATTATCGCGTCACCGCAATATATTGCAGAGCATGGCAAACCGGAGACCGTTGAGGAGCTGAAGCAGCACCTGTGCCTGGGCTTTACGGAACCTGTCTCGCTGAACACCTGGCCCGTGGCCTGTCATGACGGACAACTTCATGAGATCACTTGCGGACTTTCGTCTAATAGCGGAGAAACGCTGAAACAGCTTTGTCTTGAAGGAAATGGGATCGCCTGTTTATCAGACTATATGATTGATAAGGAAATAGCTGCGGGTCAGCTTGTAGAACTGATGGCTGACAAACGCTTACCTGTAGAGATGCCTTTTAGCGCAGTGTATTACAGTGACAGAGCGGTAAGTACGCGCATACGCGCTTTTATCGACTTCCTTAGCGAACATATAAAAACAGCTCCCGGAGGAGCTGTGTGAGGGTTTAAGGGTACAGAGGAAGGGCTTTTATTAATCCCAGTCTGGTGCTAACCCTTCCGGGCTGACCAGACGATCGTTGCATTCCAGTGCAGCGATCGCGTTTTTATCTTCATCATCAAGCTGGAGATCCCGCGCTAACAGGTTACTTGCCAGGTTTTCACGTTTGGTTGAAGACGGGATCACGGCATAGCCCTCACCCATCGCCCATGCCAGGATCACCTGTGCGGCTGTCGCATTGTGTTTTTCAGCGATGCGTGCAATCACTTCATCTTTCAGCGCCTTACCATATGCCAGCGTCATGTACGAGGTGATGTGAATACCATGCTGTTTCGCCCAGTCCACGACTTTGTGGTTTTGCAGGTAAGGAGAGAGTTCAATCTGGTTGGTGGCAATATTTTCTTTACCCACTGCGGCAATGGCCCTTTCCATCAACGGGATGGTGAAGTTAGAGATGCCAATTTTACGCGTTAAGCCCTGCTCTTTCGCTTCCAGCAGCGCCTGCATGAACTCCTCCACAGAGACGGCATCGTCAGGTGATGGCCAGTGGATCAGCGTCAGATCAACATAGTCAGTACGCAGCTTTTTCAGACTTTCCTTCAGGCTTGGGATCAGCTTGTCTTGGCCGAGATTCTCAATCCAGATTTTAGTGGTGATGAAAAGTTCGTCGCGCGGTACGCCACTCTCTTCGATGGCCTGGCCTACGGCAGCTTCGTTATCATAAATCTGCGCCGTATCAATAGCACGATAGCCCAACTCAAGTGCGGTTTTAACAGATGCGATAACAACGTCGTCTTTCAGGCGGAAAGTGCCCAGACCCAGTGCAGGGATAGTCATATGATTCCTCAATCGTTATGTTCATAAACTGAGGAGAATTATCGCTGTAGTTGTTATGCCGAAAAAGATCGTGAACCGCAGAGGATTTTTGCTAATTTCGCAACAATCAAACGACAGATAAGAAAAAAGCCCTGAGCGTTAGCTCAGGGCTTTTAATAAGTGGCGGAACGGA